>NZ_RZRT01000019.1:28029-103690 GCF_003998295.1 Mesorhizobium sp. M7A.F.Ca.US.011.01.1.1 | reverse complement strand
CAGGCGCCGATCGCCAAATCGCCCCAGTCCGTATTCCATCCCGGCCATCGATACCTCCATCGAGCTTCAAGCCGACACAGAATCGACCTTCAGCGCAAAGCGCAACCGAGATGTGTGAATGCGATAGGTCCCTATACGGGGAGAGGATGCCGGCAGGCAGGTGAGGGGCAGCGCCGACGCCTAAACCGAGAGGCGAACTCAAATCCGCAGCGATTGCCTTGGGATCGTAAATTCGACCTTATGGCTTTCCCTCCGGCGCCATTGGCGGCTCTCACCTGGCATGCCTGGCCCGCATCTTGCCTAGGAATGCAGTGCTGTCGAAGGCAACGGGTGCGCCAGACTCCTCACCGGCGATGAGGGCGTTTTGCAAGGCACGGACCTTGGCCTCATGCTCTTCAAGCAACCGCAGGCCTGCACGCACGACATCACTCGCCGAACCGTAGCGGCCTGTCTGAACCTGCGTATCGATAAAGCCGGCGAAATGGTCGCCAAGGGAAACAGAGGTGTTTCGGGGCATGAACTCCATCCTAAGGTGGTGATGTCAAACATATACCAAAAATTGGTATATGTCCATAATTCTGACTTCAGAGGGGTAAGATGCCAAGTCGCCCTGCCATCGCGATGTTCTGATTCAGGTCGCCTCTCCCGGACTGCCGCCCATCACAAACGCAGCCCGGCCGCCCCGCCGTCTGAGCAGCACGATGGCGAGGAAGGCGATCACGCCGCTCGCGGCGACGACGACCAGCACCCACAGCGAATTGGCGACGGATGTCCGCGCCATCATGAGGGCAAGCGCAAACGGCGCGAAGGCCGAGGTGGACTGGCGGGCAGCGCTCGCCCATCCGAGCCGCGCACCATAGCCCTCGCGGCCGAAGAGTTCGAGCGGCAAGGTGCCGCCGACGATGCTGGTGAGGCCGGAACCAAGGCCGAACAGCAACGCGAACAGGAAAGCGCCTGGCAGCCATGGCGTCGTCAGCAGCAGTGCGCACAGCCCTGCTGTGATCAGCGACGCCGCGATGACGGCAAGCTGCGTCTGCTGCAGCCGCCCGCCAAACAGCATGTTGATCAACCGGCTGGCGACCTGCGCCGGCCCGAACAGGGTCGAGACGAAGAGGCCTGCGGTTCCGAGCCCCAGCGCCGCCGTCAGCGGCACCATGTGGATGAGGATCGCCGACAGCACGAAGCCCTCGGTGGCGAACCCCGCCAGCATGAGCAGGAAGGCGGTCCGGCCGCGCCGCGCATCGAGCCGCGTGCCCGCTTCATCGGGGGCGGACCCGTGCTCTTGCGGCATGACTGTTGCATGGCGGCGCGACAGGCGCATCAGCCACGCGTGGATCGGCAGGCAGAGCCCGAGATTGAGTGCGGAGAACAGAAGATAGACCTCGCGCCATGTCAGCTGCGCATGCAGCGCCGAGGTCAGCGGCCAGAACAGGGTCGAGGCAAACCCGGCGATGAGCGTCAGGTGGGTGATGCTGCGTTGCGGCCGGGGAACCCCGATCTGTACGATTGCGACGAAGGCGGCGCTGTAGAGGACGAAGCTGGAGGCCAGCTCCATCGCCAGCAAGGCCAGAACGAAACTCACGCGGCCGGGCGCGACGGCGCACAGCGCCAGCGCCACGGCTGCCGCGACCGAGCCGATGGTCATGATGCGCCCGGCGCCGAAGCGGTCGGCCCACCGCCCGGCAGTCGGCGCGAACAGGCTGCCGGCAAACAGCGAGGCCGACAGCGCTGCGAATACCCAACCTTCCGTGAGGCCGAATTCGCGTGCCATTGCCGGCGCCAGGATCGAGAAGCTGTAGTAGAGCGTGCCGTAGCCGATGATCTGGGTCAGCCCAAGCGCCCAGATCGCCTTGCGCAGGACGGATCGGTCAGGCATCGACGCCGGCCGCCATATTCTCTCGCGTCTCGGTGGTCGGCGCGGTTGCGCAGCCGCAGCCCGATGCGCCGGTTGCCTTGGCGTCCGCATCCATGACGCAGCAGGCATCGACAGCGGCCGGCGCGGGCCCGCCACAGCAGCCGGCGCTTGCCGCTACCGTCACGACACCGACGGCGCTGCACACGCCGGTCTCCGGCAGCACCAGCCGGACCTCGCGGGCCGCGGCATGGTCTCCGGCAATATCGGCCACCACCGAGCGGACCTGCTCGTAGCCGGTCGCCATCAGGAAGGTCGGGGCACGTCCGTAGGATTTCGAGCCGACGATGGTGAAGCCCGGTTCGGGGTGGGCGAGCTCTGCAATGCCATGCGCCGGAACCGTGCCGCATGAGTGGAAGTTTGGATCGATCAGCGGCGCCAGTGCCGGCGGCGCCTCGACGGCGGGATCAAGCGCGATGCGGATTTCGCTCAGGAACGACAGGTCTGGCCTGAAGCCGGTGGTAACGACGATGCGGTCGATGGCCAGGCTGAACGGCTTGCCACCCAGGCTGGCATTGACAACAAGCCCCTCGCCCTGCGTCTTGATGCCGTTGACGGCGAAAGACGTCAGCATGTTCAGCCTGCCATCCGCCATTGCCTGCCCGGCAGCCAGCCCAAGCGCGCCGCGTTCCGGCAACTGGTCGTTCAGCCCGCCGCCGAGCAATCTCTCGATGCTGGCGTGGCGCAGCGCCCAGAAGATTTCGGTGTCAGGCGCCGCATCCTGCAGCTCCATCAGCGCCAGCGCGACGTTGATGGCCGAGTGCCCGCCGCCTATGACCAGGATGCGCTTGCCCGCATAGTCTTCTCTCGCCTTGCCGAGCACGTCGGGAATGCCATAGGCGATGCGTGCCGATGCCTCGCCTTCGCCGGAAACCGGCAGCCCGTCGACGCCGATCGGATTTGGCTGCCACCATGTTCCGGACGCGTCGATGACGGCGCGCGCGAGAACGCGGTGTTCGCCGCCGGCATCGCAATAGCGGATGACGAAGGGCGCGTCCTTGCGACCATCATTGGCGACCTTGTCGTGTCCCTGACGGGTGATCGCGGTGACCTCGGCGCCGAGCTTCAAATTGGCGGCCATCGCGGGAAGCCGGCCAAGCGGCGTCAGATAATCGCGCACGATCTCGCCGCCGGTCGGCAGGCCCTGGCTGTCCGGCGCCGTCCAGCCGGAGCGGTCGAGCAGCGCCCGCGCCGCCGTATCGATGTTGTATTTCCATGGCGAAAACACCCGCACATGGCCCCAATCGAGCAGCGCCGCACCCACGCTTTCGCCGCGCTCCAGGATCAGCGGACGGATGCCGCGCTCGACCAGATGCGCTGCTGCGGCCAGCCCGACCGGGCCGGCACCGATCACCGCGACGGGAAGATTTGCCATCATGTCCATAGGTTCGATCCTTCCGGTATCTTCGAATTACAGGCGCAAAAAAATCAGGCCAGCGCTTTGCCGACGGCGGGCGCGCAGACGGCGTCAGCGCAGCACTCGTCGGCGAGATAGCCGATCAGCGCATTCATGCCGGGATAGTTGGCGCGGCAGATCAGCGTCGTCGCTTGCCGCTCCTGCGTGACAAGCCCGGTGTCGACCAGCCGTTTGAGGTGATGCGACAGCGTCGATGACGGAATGTCGAGCTTGCCCTGGACGCTGCCGACGGCAAGCCCGTCGTCACCGGCGCGCACCAGGATGCGATAGAGCTGAAGTCGCGTCGGATTGCCGAGTGCTTCAAGCTGGGCAGCTGCTTTTTCGAGTTTCATGGAAATAAACTACGCGGCACTTTTCGCGCCGTCAACTTAATTTCGAAAAATATGGAAATAACATCAGCCGGCGCGTTTGCCCGAGGCGCCTGTAACCACCTCGCCATCCTCCTTGGTGAACGCGCCGATCTCCGGGTTGGGCAGGACGTCCAGCACCTTTTCCGACGGCCGTGCAAGGACGACGCCGAGCGGGCTGACCACGATCGGCCGGTTGATCAGGATCGGATGTGCCAGCATGAAATCGAGGATCTGCTCGTCGGACCATTTCGGGTCGGCAAGGCCGAGTTCGGCATAGGGCGTGCCCTTCTCGCGCAGCAGGTCTCGCGGTGTGATGCCCATCGCGGCGATCAGTTCGACCAGCCTTTGTCGCGACGGCGGCGTCTTCAGATATTCGATCACCTCCGGCTCCTCGCCCGACTGCCGGATGATGGCCAGCGTGTTACGCGACGTGCCGCAATCGGGATTGTGGTAGATGGTGATGGTCATTTCGAGGCCCTCTCAGTCGACATGGTATTCCGGACGGCGCCGCCCTTCTCGTACCAGCCCTTGCTGCGGTTCACGATCCACACCACCGACAGCATAACCGGAACCTCGATGAGCACCCCAACCACGGTGGCAAGGGCCGCGCCCGAATTCAGCCCGAACAGCGCGATCGCGGCGGCCACCGCCAGCTCGAAGAAGTTCGACGCGCCGATCAGCGCCGATGGTCCAGCCACGCAGTGCCGTTCGCCGCTGAGACGGTTGAGCAGATAGGCAAGACCGGAGTTGAAATAGACCTGGATCAGGATCGGCACTGCCAGCAGCACGATCACCAGCGGCTGCGCAATGATCTGCTCGCCCTGGAAGCCGAACAGCAGCACCAGCGTCGCCAGCAAGGCAATCAGCGACAAGGTCTGCAGCGTGGCAAGCAGGGCATCGAGCCCGGCCTGTCCCCTCGCTGCCAGCAGCCGGCCACGAACCAGCTGCGCGACGATCACCGGCGCGACGAAGTAGAGTGCGACCGACAGCATCAGCGTGCCCCATGGCACGGTGATCGCCGACAGGCCGAGCAGCAGGCCGACGATGGGGGCGAAAGCGACGATCATGATCGCGTCGTTGAGCGCCACCTGCGACAGCGTGAAGTTCGGCTCGCCGCGCGTCAGGTTCGACCAGACGAACACCATCGCCGTACACGGTGCCGCGGCAAGGATGATCAGCCCGGCTATGTAGGAATCGATCTGCGCGGCGGGCAGCCATGGCCGGAACAGCCAGCCGATGAAGAGCCAGCCCAGCAGCGCCATCGAGAACGGCTTCACCGCCCAGTTGATGAACAGCGTCACGCCGATGCCGCGCCAATAGGTGCCGACCCTGGCCAGCGAGGCGAAATCGACGCGCAAGAGCATCGGCACGATCATCAGCCAGATCAGCACGGCGACAGGAATGTTGACCCTGGCGATCTCGGCCGACGCGATGGCGCCGAACACGCCTGGCAGCAGATGGCCAAGTGCGATGCCCGCGACGATGCACAATGCCACCCACACCGTGAGATATTTCTCGACGAAGCCGATGCCGGGCCGAACCGCCTCAGCTGCGTTCAGAGCGTGATCGCTCATGATGGCTTTCCTTGTTCGAACGGCGCGCGGCGGACAGCCACAAGCCCCTCAGCAGTCACAGGTCACGGCATTGATGACCGGACGGCAGAGCTCCGGCGCGCCATTGCAGCAATCTTCCATCAGATAGGCCAGCAGGTCGCGCAAGCCGGTCATGTCGGCGACATAGCGCACGGTCCTTCCGTCGCGTTCGGGACGGATCAGCCCGGCATGGGCGAGCACCTTCAGATGCGCCGACATGGTGTTCTGGACCGTGTCGAGCCTCGTTGCGATCTCGCCCGCCGGAATGCCTTCCGGACCGGCACGCACGAGCAGCCGGAAGACATCCAGCCGCGTCTCCTGGCCAAGTGCGGCCAGCGCGTTCAAAGTGCTTTTCTTATCCATATATCCGAATTCTTGGATTTATAGATTCGTGGATACCGACTCCCCCACGATCTGTAAAGGGTCCGCCCACCATCAGGTGACGGCCAGCACCTTTCCCGTATCGTGCTGGCGCACGAAGTCCACGCGGGCGCCGTCCCAGTGGTAGCTGTAGTGGCGGCCCTGGACTGGAATGGTAATGACATCGGGCCAGAAGATGCCGATGCAGCCGCCGCCCGGCATGCGCACGCTGTTCCACACCAGCCCGTCGCTGCCTGCTGCCCGCAGCGCCCGCCCTTCCGCCTGCGAGGCGGAATAGTCGTCCGGGTCGAGCACGCCGGGCACGGCGTTGACGTCATCTAGGTCGCGGTCGACGCTGCCGATCAGCACGCGGAAGTCAGCCGTCCAGCCCGGCCCCTCGTTGGTGGCACGCATGAATTTCTGATGATGGTGGATGGTCTCGGCCAGCGCGACGTCCTCACTGTCGCCGGCATAGTAGATGCCGTAGCTGCCATCCGAGAAGCGGCCTGGCCTCAGCGTCGAGCAGTGCACGAAGGGCGCCATCACGAAGCTGGCGCCGGGGCCGGAAACCCGCCTTGCGGCCGACACCTTGCCGAGATCGCCGATCTCGAACCTTATGCGCGGGTTTGTCTTCGCCTCGACGGCAGCAAGCGCCTCCCAGTCGCGCGGGTCGGCAATGTCCTCGAAGAGGTCGATCGGGGGATGGATGGAGCGGATGATGCGGAAGGTCTGGTGCCAGTCGACGCGGCGACGGACCGCAAGCCCACTCACCATGCACCACGCTCCGCATCGAGCCATTCGCGCATCGCGGCAAGATCGGAGATTTCGCCGCGCAGCATCAGGTCGAGGGCCGACTGGCCGCCGAAGGTGGCATTTGGCTTGCGGATCCAGGCGTAGCCCCGCGCCGGCTCCGTGAACAGATAGCGCAGGCCCTTATGGATGCCCATCAGATGCGCCATGCGGGTGCGCAGATCGCGGTCGATCCTGCCGACGCCGCCTTCCTTCGCCCCAGTCTTCCAACGCGCCCAGGTCCGGGCCGACATGCCGCCGAGGAGGATGCAGGCCTCCAGGTCGGTTAGATTCCAGGCCTTGAACAAATTGACCGTGGTGCGCGCCAGGGCGCCGGCCTCGTCATCTGAGATGGCGCTGCCAACCGTCGCCGGCGTGGTGACTATGGACTGAAGCTGCATTTTGGTGCCTCGCTATTGGCAGATATATAGCATGTATTTGCCAATTGGCAAGATAAGTCCAACCGCGTCTTGATGGGAAGAGGATGGCGGGACGTAGCAGGGCTTGGGTTCCTCGCCCCCACGGAAGTGGGAGAGAGGTGGCTCGGCGAAGCCGAGACGGAGCGGGGGCGGCGCGGCCTTAGGTGATTTAGAGGGAACTCGCCAGCGCCGCAGCCCCCTCTCCGACCGCTTCGCGGCCACCTCTCCCCCGCTTTGCGGGGGCGAGGAATCCAAATCCTGGAAGGTTGCCGCCAGTACCCCGCCTACTCCGCCGCCTCATACCCCGCGATGCCCTTGATCTCCAAAAAATCCTCGAGCCCGTATTCGGCATACTCGCGGCCGTTGCCCGACTGCTTGTAGCCGCCGAACGGCAGGCCGGCGTCCCATTGGGGATAGTTGATGTAGACATTGCCGGTGCGCATGCGCGCCGCGACTTCGCGCGCCTTCTTCATGTCCTTGGCCTGGATGTAGGAAGCGAGGCCATAGACGGTGTCGTTGGCGGTCTCGACCACGTCGTCGACGCTGTCATAGGGCATGATCGCCAGCACCGGCCCAAAGATCTCCTCGCGCGCGATGCGCATCTCGTGGGTGACGTCGGCGAACACCGTCGGCCTGACATAGTAGCCGCGGTTGAGTTCGGCCGGCCGGCCTGGGCCGCCGGCGACCAGCGTCGCACCTTCATCGATGCCGGCCTGGATCAGGTCCTGGATCTTGTCGAACTGGACCTGGCTGACGACCGGGCCAAGCTTGGTGCCGGCGGCGTCAGCGGGGCCGACGGTGAACTTTTCCGCCGCGGCCTTGGCATAGCCGGCCGCCTCGTCATGGCGGTCGCGCGGCACGAACATGCGCGTCGGCGCGTTGCAAGACTGGCCGCTGTTGCTGAAGCAGCCGGCGACGCCCTTGCTGACGGCGGCGGCGAGGTCGACATCGGGGAACAGGATATTGGCCGACTTGCCGCCAAGCTCCTGATGCACGCGCTTGACCGTGTCGGCGGCCGCCTTGGCCACCAGGATGCCGGCGCGGGTCGAGCCGGTGAACGACATCATGTCGATGTCGGGGTGGCTGGACAGCGCCTGGCCGACGCCGGGACCGTCGCCATTGACGAGGTTGAAGACACCCTTCGGCACGCCGGCCTCGTCGAGGATTTCGGCGAAGATGATGGCGTCGAGCGGCGCGATCTCGGAGGGCTTCAGCACCATGGTGCAGCCGGCGGCAAGCGCTGGACCGACCTTGCAGGTGATCTGGTTGAGCGGCCAGTTCCACGGCGTGATCAGCCCGACGACGCCGATCGGCTCCTTGACCACCAGATGGTTGCCCTTGACGTGACGGAATTCGAAAGTCTTCAGCACGTCGGCCATCTTCTGCAGATGCGCAAGACCGATGCCGACCTGGCTGTCCAATGCCATCTGGCGCGGCGCGCCCATCTCGCGCGACACAGCGACGGCAAGATCGCCACTGCGCTTCTTGTAGACCGAGATGATGCGGTTCAGCAGGTCGAGCCGCTCACCAACCTCGGTGAAACCAAAGCTGTTGAAAGCGCGCCTGGCGGCAGCCACCGCCTTGTCGACATCGGCCTTGGAGCCTAGCGAAATCTGCGCAAAGGCGTCCTCATTCGAGGGATCGATGACGTCCAATATGTTGGGCACAACAGGATCGACCCACGCGCCATCGATATAGAATTGCAGATTGTGTGACATGGTTTTCTCCTTGGCCGCATGGCCGCGCCGGGCCGTCATATCTGGCTGGAGATAACGATGCACAAACGCCGCTGTCAAACGCAACCCCCGAAGTCGTTGAGCCAGCGCGGCAGTGATTGAGCCAGAGGGGTTGGACCGCCAACCGGCTTGGTGAGGATGGACTACAGCAAGATATGCCCGGCCTCGACCAGAAACCGCCTCGCGGCGGCCTGATCCGTCGCTTTCACCAACAGATGGTCACCATCGAAAGTGGACACCAGGAAGATGCCCAACCCGTTTTCCGACAATGGCCTGATAACCGACAGCACGATACCGGTTTCATCGAAGGCAAACGGGCCCTCGAGTTTGAAGGCCACCCAGTCGATATCCTGCTTGACGCCATCCGGCACGCGGTCCTGCAGGCAAACGATCGAAAGCTCGTCGTCAGTCCTTGTGATGCTGACGAAGCCTGGCCCGTCCGCCCAACCGGGAATGATCTCGCCCGCCGCCAGCCGGGAAACCGCATAAAACCCTGAGAGTTGCTTAAGCCTGACCCTGGCAGCCATTGTCGAACTCCTTTCTCAGATCGCCGGTGATCCCGCGAGCTTCTTGCTCATGTAGACCGTCATGCCGTTCATGAACGGCTCTTCCCTATCGATGACATAGCCCTGCCTCTTGTAGAGCGACACATTCGCCTCGAAGGCGCCATTGGTCAGCAGGCGAAGCTCGAGGCGGCCCGCTTCGATCGCCTTGCGCTCGGCCAGCTCAAGCAACAGCCGGCCGATCCCCCTTCCCTGCGCATCCGGTGCCACGCAGACATTCTCGATCCAGAGGTGATCGTCGGCCAGCATGGTTTCGATCATCCCGACAATGCCGCCATCCTCGACGGCGAGATCGAACGGATGCTCGGCAACGGCCTTGTCGTAGTCGGCGCGCATCGGCAGCGGCTCGCGGCCGATCACCGGCACCCATTTGACATAGGCGGCACGAACGATATCCCGGATCGCGGCGGCGTCTGCGGGCTCGGCCGGCCGAAGCCGGATGGAAGAAGCGATGGTCATGAAGCTGCTCCAGACATGAAAACCCCGCCGGCGATTTCGCGGACGGGGCTGGAAACGAACGAACCGGGTCTATCCTGCCGGTCTTTGTCGTCGCGCAATCAGTCTGCCGCTCCGCACTGTGCAGGTGCGGCGTCGCTTGGTATTTGTGAGTGCAGGAACGAACATAGCGTCAAGCTGGAACAGGAAGCGCGGCGCGTCAAGACACCTACAACGGCTTCTAATACTCCTGCGCCGTTGGCCTGAACAGGATCTCGTTGATGTCGACCTCGTCGGGCTGGCTCATGGCGAACACCACCGTCCTGGCAAAAGAATCGGCCGGGATGGCCACCCGGTCGTAGAGCGCGCGTACGCCTTCGGCGACATCGGCCTCGGTGACGCTGTCCGGCAGCTCGGTCGCCACCGCACCCGGCGAGATGATGGTGGTGCGGATGTTGTAGGGTTTTACTTCCTGCCGCAGCCCTTCCGAGATGACACGCACCGCGTGCTTGGTGGCGGCATAGACCGCTCCGCCCGGCCCAACCTTGTGGCCGGCGACCGACGACACATTGATGATGTGACCGCTCTTTTGCGTTTTCATGTGCGGCAGCGCGGCGGCAATGCCGTAGAGCACGCCCTTGATGTTGACGTCGATCATCCGGTCCCAGTCCTCGACCTTGCCCCGCTCCAGCGGCGAGTGCGGCATGAGGCCGGCATTGTTGATGATGACGTCGACGCGGCCGTGCGTCTTGACCGCATGGTCGACCAGACGCCGGACCTGGCTGACATCGGTGACGTCGGTCTGAAGGATGGCGTCCTCGCCAAGTGAAAGCTCGCCGGCCAGCGCCTGCAACCGGTCGAGGCGGCGCGCCCCCAGGACCAGTTTCGCACCCTCCCTGGCCAGAAGCCGTGCGGCGGCTTCGCCCAGCCCGCTGCTGGCGCCAGTGATGACGACGACTTTGTCCCCGATGTTCTCGGCCATGATCTCTTCCTTCTGATTTTGAGCTTCGCTGCCCACGGCAGCCTGGGCGTTCGCGTTAGCGGCTCAGCCGGGCAATTCGACCCGACCGAGCCAGCCGGTGACCTCGTCAAGCGTCTGACGTTCCTGGTCGCACTGCTTGGAAAAACCCTCGATGAGCCGAGCCCCTGGTGCATGATCTGCGAAGACTTTCAGGCTTTGCCCTGTTCCGTAGCCGCCATGGGTGATGAACGGCACCAATGTCTTGCCGGACAGATCGTGTTTCGACAGGAAGGAGCGGATCACCGAAGGCGCGGTCATGCCCCAGATCGGAAATCCGAGGAACACCGTCTCGTAGGATCCGATATCAGGCACCGTGGCGGCCAGCGCCGGTTCGAAACCGGACTCCCGCTGCTGCTCGGCCACCGCAACCTGCTGCTTGTAGTCTTCCGGGTATGGATCGACGGTCGCGATCTCGAAAATATCCGCTGCGAGCGGCCTGCTGATCTGGCGCGCGATGACCCGCGTGTTGCCGGTGCGGGTGTAGTAGGCCACCAGCACCTTGGCGCCGCCCGCTCGCCGCGCGCTCGACGCACTGGCGGGCCGGCTCGATCCGGCACCCAGTGGCAGTGCAAGCATGGTCATAAGTGCACTCCGTCTTGAGACCGGTTGGCTCATCGCGCTCTCCTAGGCTTGGCTAACGATCGATCCTTGCTTCCTGTTGCGGAGAATAGCGCGCTCCCTGCACCGCGATCGCCGAGACCGCATTCTCGATGTTGGCAAGATCGTCCGCCGTCAGCGCGATGGTGCCCGATGCGATGTTCTCTTCGAGGCGATTGAGCTTGGTGGTGCCGGGGATCGGAACGATCCAGGGCTTCTGCGCCAGCAACCAGGCGAGAGCGACCTGTGCTGACGTCGCCTTCTTCTGGGCCGCGATCACGCCGATCGCGTCGACCAGCGCCTGGTTCGCCTTGCGGGCGTCTTCTGCAAAACGCGGCACGGTGTTGCGGAAGTCGCTGCTGTCGAATGTCGTGCTGGCATCGATGGCGCCGGTGAGGAACCCCTTGCCTAGCGGGCTGAAGGGCACGAAGCCGATCCCCAGCTCTTCAAGCACCGGCAGGATCGCCTCTTCCGGTTCACGCCACCAGAGCGAATATTCGCTCTGGACCGCCGCCACCGGCTGTACCGCATGCGCGCGACGGATCGTGCGCACGCCCGCCTCTGATAGACCGAAATGCTTTACCTTACCCTGCAGGATCAGGTCCTTCACAGCGCCCGCCACCTCTTCGATCGGCACGACCGGATCGACGCGGTGCTGGTAGAGAAGGTCGATGTGGTCGGTCCTGAGCCGTCTGAGCGAGGCCTCGACGACATCACGAATATGCTGCGGCCGGCTGTCCATGCCATCGTGTCCGGCTGTCCCGGCGATGTCGATGCCGAACTTGGTGGCGATCACCACCTGGTCGCGGATCGGCTGCAGCGCCTCGCCGACGACCTCCTCGTTCGTGAACGGTCCATAGACCTCCGCGGTGTCGAAGAAGGTGATGCCACGTTCGAACGCCGCCCTGATCAGGTGGACCGCATCCGCCGTCTCCATCGGCTGCCCGTATGACTGGCTCATCCCCATGCAGCCCAGTCCGATGGCCGAAACTTCGAGCCCGCTGTTTCCAAGTGTGCGCTTCTGCATTGTCGTTATCCCTTCTTCTCGGCGTCGGCTTGTTCGAAGACCTTCCGGGCAATGCCGATCGCAGTACTTGCAACAGGCCAACCGGCGTAGAAGGCGAGATGCGTAATGGTTTCGATGAGTTCGTCGCGGGTGACGCCATTGTCGAGCGCGCGCTTCATGTGGAAAGGCATTTCATTGATCCGGTAGCCCGAAATCAGGCTGGTGACGGTGACGAGGCTGCGGTCCCGCGGCGACAGGCCGGGACGCTCCCAAACGTCGCCGAACAACACCTCGTCGGTGTATCTGCCGAGCGCGGGAGCGATATCGGAGAATGGGCTTTTTAGCCTTGGAACGTCGGTCATGGTGGTCTCCTTCGTAGAGTTCGGGCGTTGACTCGGCGCCACGCGCCGATACTTGGTCAAACCCCGTATTGTTCGTCGCTGACATGCTCCAACCAGTCGACGACCTTGCCGTCGAGCGCTTCGGCGATAGCGATGTGGCTCATCGCGGTGGTCGGCGCGGCGCCATGCCAATGCTTCTCTCCGGGCGCGAACCAGACGATGTCGCCGGGAAGGATCGGTTCGATAGGGCCGCCTTCGCGCTGCACCAGGCCGGCGCCCGATAGGACGATCAGCGTCTGGCCAAGCGGATGCGTGTGCCAGGCGGTGCGCGCGCCGGGCTCGAAAGTCACGGTGGCGCCGCCGACCCGGGCGGGCTCGCCGCCCTTGAAGGGCGCGTCGATGCGCACCGCGCCGGTGAAATAGTCGGCCGATCCCTTGGCCGAGGCTTGAGAGCCGTTTCGCGTGATGTCCATGGTTTGTCCCTTCCTGGCAACAGGCGTGACACGACCGCCGGTCTTCAGAGGCGGCCGGTAGAGGCGCCCGGTGTGATGACGCCTATCTAGGGTCTGCGATTGGTGCCGATTAGGTGCTATATCCAGCATGATCTTATGAAAGGGGCTCATGAATGCCGCGAGACAATCTGAATGAGCTAACCGCCTTCCTCGCCGTCGCGCGCGAGGAAAGCTTCACCAGGGCGGCGGCCAAGCTCGGGGTTTCCCAATCGGCGCTCAGCCACACGGTGCGGGCGCTGGAGGAACGGCTTGGCGTCAGGCTTCTGACCCGCACCACGCGCAGCGTCTCACCGACCGAAGCGGGCGAGCGCCTGCTGCGCTCCGTCGGTCCGAGGCTCGACGAGATCGAGACCGAGATCGCTGCACTCAGCGCCTTGCGCGAAAAACCCGCCGGCACCATCCGCATCACCGCCGGCGAGCATGCCGCCGATGCGGTCCTGTGGCCCGCCCTGGCGAAATTCCTGCCCAACTATCCCGACATCAGGGTCGAGATCATCGTCGACTATGGGCTGATCGACATCGTCGCCGAGCGCTACGACGCCGGCGTGAGGCTGGGCGAACAGGTGGCGCGCGACATGATCGCGGTACGCATCGCTCCCGACATGCGCATGGCGGTTGTCGGCTCGCCAGCCTATTTCGCCACCCGGCCAAAGCCGCGCACGCCGCAGGATCTGACCACCCACAATTGCATCAATCTGCGGCTGCCCACCTATGGCGGGCTCTACGCCTGGGAGTTCGAGAAGGCCGGGCGCGAGCTGAAGGTGCGGGTCGAAGGCCAGCTTGTGTTCAACACGGCCGCGCTGCGCATGAACGCGGTGCTCGCCGGCCTCGGCCTTGCCTATCTGCCGGAGGAGCAGGTGACGGCTCATCTGGCCGACGGCCGGCTGGTGCGGGTGCTCGCCGACGTGCGCGCCCTTTCCCGGCTACCACCTCTATTACCCCAGCCGCCGGCAAGCGACGCCGGCCTTCTCGCTGCTGGTCGACGCGCTGCGCTACCGCAGGTAGAATAGGAACCGAGTTTCCGGAAAAGATCATGCTCAAAACGAGCAGATAGAGCCCCATCCGGATTCGGAACAGGCTCTCCATCTGGACTGCGCCCGCAGTCGTTCTATCTTCCGGATCGAGCAGATCTGACGAAATCCGGAGCTATCGCCGTGACCGTGACAGACCTCTATCGAGGCTACATCGCCTGCCTCAACAATCAGGACTGGCAGAAGCTGCATCGCTTCGTTCATGACGAGGTGCACTACAATGGCGACCGCGTCGGGCTGTCGGGTTACCAAGAAATGCTGGGGCGCGATTTTCGGGAAATCCCGGACCTCTATTTCGACATCCAGTTGCTGATTGCCGCACCGCCGTTCATAGCCAGCCGGCTCCAGTTCAACTGCACGCCGAAGGGAACCTTCTTCGGCCTGCCCATCAACGGCAGGAAGGTGTCCTTCAGCGAGAACGTCTTCTATGAATTCCTCGACGACAGGATCAGGAACGTCTGGTCGGTGATCGACAAGGCGGCCATCGAAGCGCAGCTTTAATCCAGGTCGGCCAGAAGATGACGCGCAGCCAATGCCCGACCGATCGTTCGTAAAAATCGATCATTATGACGAATATAATTAGTTGGAAAGATTATTTGAGAAATGGCATTCCTCCGGCATACCCGTCCGGAGCATTGCATTGTCTTCCGTTTCCCACTTCGCGAACGATATTCCGAAAAGCGCGTTTCCTGCCGATCTGACCCAAGGGCGAAAATCCCTCAATTGGAATGGCATCGTCCCCGGCATCGTCTTGGTCACGATGATCACTGCGGTCGCCTTCTCGGCCCGCAATGTTTCCGGCTTCGCGCTGTTCAGCCCGATGATCCTCGCCGTCGTCGCCGGCATGATCTACTCCAACGTGCTGGGCACACCGGTGCACGCCAAAGCCGGTATCGCATTCTCGCAAAAGCGCCTGTTGCGCTTCGCCATCGTGCTGCTCGGCTTCCAGCTGACGCTCGGCCAAGTCGTCTCGATCGGCGCCGGCGGCGTCGGCATTGTCGCGGCCACGCTTGGCGCCACCTTCGTTTTCACCATCACGCTCGGTCGGCTGATCGGCGTCGACGCCAAGCTGGCGCAGCTGATCGCCGCCGGCACCTCGATCTGCGGCGCCTCGGCCATCGTCGCCACCAACATCGTCACCGATGCGCGCGACGAGGACGTCACCTACGCCGTCGCCTCGATCACCTTGTTCGGCACCGTCGCCATGCTCGGCTTCCCGCTGATGGCGCCCATGCTCGGCCTCGACCAGCACGCTTTCGGCCTGTGGGCAGGCGCCTCGATCCATGAAGTGGCGCAAGTCATCGGCGCCGGCTTCCAGAACGGCACCCAGTCCGGCGAGATCGCCACCGTCGCCAAGCTGACCCGCGTCGCCATGCTGGCGCCGATGGTCGTCGCGCTCGGCCTGATGGCGCGCCGCAGGAGCAGCAGTGAGGTGGCGGCGCGGCCGCCCATGCCGTGGTTCGTCGCCGCCTTCGTCGCCATCGTGGCGCTGCACAGCCTCGTCACCGTGCCGGCCGAGGTGAAATCGGCAATGGCGCTCGCCACCACCATCATGCTGACCATGGGGCTGGCCGCCATGGGCCTGCAGGCCGACATCTCGCAGTTGCGCTCACGCGGCCTGCGCCCCTTGGCGCTCGCCTTCTCGGCCTTCCTGTTCATCGGCTGCTTCAGCCTGCTGCTGGTGAAGTTCGCCTTAGTTTAGACCGGGCCAGGGCATGTTGAGATTCAGGTCAGGCCGGGGCGAGAACGATGGCTTCCGAGAACCGGAGCGGAGCGTACTTAAGTACGTGAGCACCGGAAGCGCAGGAAGCCGCCGTTCGCAGGCCGGCCTCACCTGAATCTCAACATGCCCTAGTCCTCGAACGAACTCGCCGCGGCATAGATCGCCGCCAGCGTCTCGATGCCGGCCTGGTCGGCCTTGTCGAAGCGGCCGGGCAGCGGACTGTCGAGATCGAGCACGCCGAAGACGCCTTCATCGTCCTCGAGCAGCACCACCAGTTCCGAGCGCGAGTCGGCATCGCAGGCGATGTGGCCGGGAAAATCATGCACGTCCTTGATCAGCATCGAGGTGCCGAGTTCGACCGCCGTTCCGCACACGCCCTTGCCGACGGCGATGCGCACACAGGCCGGCTTGCCCTGGAACGGCCCGAGCACCATTTCCTCGTCCGACTGCAGGAAATAGAAACCGGCCCAATTGAGATCCGGCACCATCTGGAAGATCAGCGCGGCGGTGTTGGCCGCATTGGCGATCGAATCGCGCTCGCCGTCGAGCAGCGCCTTAAGCTGAGTGGCGAGGTCGCGGTAGAACGCGGCCTTGTCTGACGTGTCGATGGCCTTGGCCGCAAACATGGCTTGTCTCCGTATCGAGGATAGCGGTTCGTCCGATCGCTTGCCAAAGTCGGCGAGCTCCGCAACCAGACGGCCGCTGGAACAGTCTAGCGTGGATTGCGTCCCCTCCGAAAGCCGCAAGATCAGGAGTGCCTCCCGGCGCTGAGCCGGATGGCAGGCAGCTATGCGTAAACTTTGCGATCGATCATCTTGAGAATCATGACGGCCCCGATCGGAGCCGTCATTCACCTCTCAAACAGATCGGACAAGTCCCGGGTTTTAGTAGCCGCCCATACCGCCGCCGCCCGCCGGGGCAGCGTCTTTCGGCGGGATGTCGGTGATCATCGCTTCGGCGGTGATCAGGAGGGCTGCGATCGAACCGGCATCCTGCAGTGCGGTGCGCACCACTTTCGCCGGATCGACGATGCCTGCCTTGATCATGTCGACATAGACCTCGTTCTGGGCGTCAAAACCCTGATTGTGATCCTTGCTGTCGGTGAGCTTGCCGACGACGATCGAGCCTTCGACGCCGGAATTCTCGGCGATCTGGCGGATCGGCGCTTCGAGCGCCCGCAGCACGATCGTGATACCGGCCGTGACATCGGCATTGGCGCCGGTCAGGCCGCCAAGCACCGAGCGGGCACGCAGCAGAGCCACGCCGCCGCCGGGCACGATGCCTTCCTCGACCGCCGCGCGGGTGGCGTTCAGCGCATCGTCGATGCGGTCCTTCTTTTCCTTGACTTCCGACTCGGTGACGCCGCCGACGCGGATGACGGCTACGCCGCCGGCGAGCTTGGCCAGCCGCTCCTGCAGCTTCTCCTTGTCGTAGTCGGAGGTCGTCTCCTCGATCTGGCCCTTGATCTGGGCGACGCGCGCCTGGATCGTCGCCTTGGTGCCGGCACCGTCGATGATCGTGGTGGTGTCTTTCTCGATCAGCACACGCTTGGCGCGGCCGAGCATCTCGATGGTGACGTTTTCAAGCTTGATGCCGAGGTCCTCGGAGATCATCTGGCCTGATGTCAGCACGGCGATGTCTTCCAGCATCGCCTTGCGGCGATCGCCGAAGCCCGGCGCCTTGACGGCCGCGACCTTGAGGCCGCCGCGCAGCTTGTTGACGACCAGCGTCGCCAGAGCCTCGCCCTCGACGTCCTCGGAGATGATCAGCAGCGGCCTGCCGCTCTGCACCACCGCTTCGAGGATCGGCAGCATCGCCTGCAGATTGCCGAGCTTCTTCTCGTGGATGAGGATGTAGGGCTCTTCCAGCTCGACGCGCATCTTGTCGGCATTGGTGACGAAATAGGGCGAGAGATAGCCGCGGTCGAACTGCATGCCTTCGACGACATCGAGTTCGGTCTCTGCGGTCTTGGCTTCCTCGACGGTGATGACGCCGTCATTGCCGACCTTGTCCATCGCCTTGGCGATCATCTCGCCGACGCTGGCATCGCCATTGGCGGCGATGGTGCCGACCTGTGCGATCTCGGCCGACGACTTGACCTTCTTGGCGCGCGCCTGGATTTCCTTGACCACGGCGGAAACCGCCTGGTCGATGCCGCGCTTCAAATCCATGGGGTTCATGCCGGCGGCGACCAGCTTGGCGCCTTCGCGCAGGATCGAGGCGGCCAGCACCGTGGCGGTGGTGGTGCCGTCACCGGCGAGGTCGTTGGTCTTCGAGGCCACTTCGCGCACCATCTGGGCGCCCATGTTCTCGAACTTGTCGGCAAGCTCGATTTCCTTGGCGACGGTGACGCCGTCCTTGGTGATGCGCGGCGCGCCATAGGCCTTGTCGATGATGACGTTGCGGCCCTTGGGGCCGAGCGTGACCTTCACCGCATTGGTGAGGATCTCGACGCCGCGCAGCATGCGGTCGCGCGCATCGGTGGAGAATTTGATTTCCTTGGCAGACATGATTTTTATCCCGTTCGTTCGGAGAAAATGAGATCAGGCAGCTTTCTTGGCGGCCACGGTCTTGTCGGTTGCAGCCGTCTCGCCCTTGTCGATGATGCCAGTCTCGCTCTTGTCGATGACGCCCATGATGTCGGCTTCCTTCATGATCAGCAGGTCCTCGCCGTCGATCTTGACCTCGGTGCCCGACCATTTGCCGAACAGGATGAAGTCGCCGGCCTTGACGTCGAGCGGAACAAGCGCGCCGTTTTCGTCGCGTGCGCCAGGCCCGACGGCGATGACTTCGCCCTCCTGCGGCTTTTCCTTGGCAGTGTCGGGGATGATGATCCCGCCCTTGGATTTGATATCGCCTTCGGCGCGACGAATGACGACGCGGTCGTGGAGTGGCCGAAATTTCATGGGAACTTTCTTTCTGGGGCCGGCACAGGCGGCCACGCCCCTCCTCTATAGACGCGTTGGCACTCGATAGATAGGAGTGCCAAAAATTATTCGCGGACCGCATTAAATATTCAAAAGTATTATTTCGGCTGGCCGTTTCGTGATATCCGCAGAATGTCAAATAATTCAAAAGATTGAATTTTGCCGATCGAGCGCCTATTTATCGGACAAGTTCACTTTCACGATTTCAGGCACAAGGGAGATTTCTTCGATGGCCGAAGGCAATCAGACGATCATGGAAAAAGCTGAAGCCCGCTTTGTCGACAAGCAGAAGAAGACAGCGGAGAAAAACAAGGCGACCGCCGAATATATGTCCGAGGCAAGAGCCAGGGAGATCAAGACGGCAAGGCTGAGGGAGCTTCGGCTGGCCAAGGAAGAGGCCGATCGTGTCGCCGAGGCCCTCAATCCGACGCCGAAGAAGAAGCGGGTGACCAAGAAAGCCACGGAGGCCAAGACATGAGCCTCACCTTTCCCAACCGCAGCCGCAGCTATGACGAAGCGGGCCAGCGCATTCGTTTCGTTGGCCATGACGGCATGTTCCAGATCTCGTTTTCCGTCGCTGCCGACGCCATGGCCAAGATGCGGCCGGGCACTGCTGCCGATGAAGCCGGTTATCTCCAGACATTCGACACCGAGAGCAGCGCCATCCGCGAGGTGGCGTCGAAGGCCTATGACCGCACCCGCAAGAGCATGTATGTGCTGACGGCGGCCGATTTCGGCTGAAATGGCGGCGAGTTGGCGCTGACCGCGATCAGGTCTTGCGCTCGGCCCTTTCGCGGCGTTTGACGTCACGGACATTCATCTGCACGACCATGTCCTCGGCCTCGCGCGGCCCCATCCCGACCATCACCATTTGCCGGACAACCGCAGGCTGGCCGGTGAAGACATCGATGATGCTCCAGCTCTGGGGAAGCTCCATGCGCAGCGTGTAACGGTTGGCCATGGCGGTCAGCCTTGCATCGTGAAAAACACGGCGCCCAGGATCAGCACCGTCCAGGCGACGACCGACAGTTTCAGCACCATGCCGCCATGCACGGCCAGAAGCTTCCGCAGGTACGACACACCTGCCGACGAGACCGGTGCCGCCGCCAAGGCGACAGGGGCCTTGAGGCCAAGTTTTCCAAAGACGGGCAGCAGCGACGGTTCACGCACGAAAGGCCTCGAATGTCAGGGAAAAGCGAAGCAAGAACGCTCGCACCCCTTCCATAGCACTTTTTTCGCGAGCGCCTGCATGCCAAATTCAAGACAGGACTGCTTTGACGGCCGGTCCGCACCGCCTTCGAAACGCACGGATCTCGCGGGGACTGACTGCCCTCGGGCCAGATTGGGACTGCTGTTCGACACGAAATTTTGGAGGCCTCGCCTCGGGATCGAACCGAGGCTTCAGAGATTTGCCGTCTCCAGCGTAGCCGCTCCGCCACGAGGCCATGGCTGTCGAAGTAGCGGCCAAATATTTACGGAAAGGTTAATCTCGAGGGATTGTTCAGAATTTCGGCACGATTTTCAGAGCGTCCGCCAGCACATCTGGCGGCCAGGTTTGCCGCCCGGCCGCGCCAACCCTTTGCCGGACCTCGCTTCCCGAGGAGCCGAGGCCCCACCAACTTTTTTCCCCTTGAACAGCGATTCGATCTGGCTTAGCTTCATTTGAGAAAAGGTTTTCCCAATCAATCGTCGTCGGGCTCGGCCACCTGCCGGGCCTCATCCGGCTCGGCAAGAGAAAACCTTTTTCCAACCAAGGATCTCGGCGCGATGCCATCGGACGATCTGCCTGTTCCGGTCTTTTCCAAGCCAGTCACCTTGCGTGACGTGGCCGCCCAGGCCGGAGTCAGCGTCGCCACCGCATCCAAGGCGCTCAACGGCCAGGGCCGGATGACAGCCGAGACGCGCGAACGCATTCGCGAGACCGCCCGGCGGCTCGGTTTCCGGCCCAACAGCCTGGCGCAAAGCCTGCTCCGGCGGCGCAGCTTCACCGTCGGCCTGCTCACCAACGATACCTATGGCCGCTTCTCGCTGCCGTTGATGTCGGGCATTTCGGACGCGCTGGTCGACAATGGCGTCTCGGTGTTCCTGTGCAATGTCGAGGAGGATCCGCGGCTGGGCCAGATGCATGTCGACGCCATGCTCGACAAGCGCGTCGACGGCATCATCGCCACCGGCAAGCGCATCGATCGCCATCTCCCCGTCGACCTCTCCGATCTGCGCGTCCCGGTGATCTATGCTTTCACGCAGCCAGATCCCGACGCCGTCGCTTTCGTCTCGGACGATGTTGGCGGCGCCCGGCTGGCCGTCGAGCATTTCTGCCGGCTGGGCCGGAAGCGCATCGCCCACGTCACCGGGCCGGCGAGCTTTGCCGTGGTGCACGCGCGCGTCCAGGCCTACCGCGACGTGCTCGTCGAAAACGGCCTGACGGTCAGCGAGCCGCTGCTCGGCTCCTGGTCGGAAGCCTGGGGTCACCAGGCGGTTGCGCAACTGTTCGACGGCAAAAGCGAAAGGCCGGACGCGATCTTCTGCGGCAACGACCAGATCGCGCGCGGCGTCATCGATGCTCTGCGCGAACGCGGGCTCGACGTCCCCAGTGATGTCGGCGTCATCGGTTTCGACAATTGGGAGATCGTGGCCGAGGCGACGCGCCCGCCGCTGACCTCTGTCGACATGAACCTGGTCGCGCTCGGGCGCGAGGCCGGGTTGACCCTGCTTTCGCTGGTCGGCGGCAAGCCCGCCGCGCCAGGCATTCGAAAACTGCCGTGCCGGCTGGTGGTGCGGCAGTCATGCGGCCATCCGCCGGGTGGCTGAAAACGAAGCGCCGCGCAATCGGCGCCAAGCCGCGGATCGCGGCCAACCTTGGAGGAGGAGAACATGAGGAACCTGATTGCCAAACTGACCCTGGCCGCTGCCGTTCTGGGTGGCGGTCTCGGCACTGCCGCCGCCGAGACGGCCAACATCTGGGTGCGCGCCGACGGCTCGAATTTCATGCCGAGGATCGTCGATGCCTACAACAAGGCGCACACCAACCAGGTCAAGCTCGACATCATTCCCAATGCCGAGATCATCCCGAAATACGGTGCCGCGGCCGCCGGCGGCACGGCGCCCGACGCGCTGTCGCTCGACTTGATCTACACGCCGTCCTTCGCCGCAGCCGGCCAATTGGAGGACATCACCGACTGGGCAAAGTCCCTGCCCTATTTTGCCAGCCTGTCGCCGGCGCATGTGAAGACCGGCACCTACAAGGATCACATCTATGGCCTGCCCTTCTCCGCCGACGCCTCGGTGCTGATCTGGAACAAGAAGCTGTTCAAGCAGGCCGGCCTCGACCCCGAAAAAGGTCCGGCCAACTGGGCCGAGATCGCGGCCGATGCCGAGAAGGTCAACGCGCTCGGCGGCAACATCAAGGGCTTCTACTTCTCCGGCAATTGCGGCGGCTGCAACATCTTCACTTTCACACCCCTGATCTGGGCGTCGGGCGGCGACATCCTGAGCGAAGACGGCTCGAAGGCGACGCTGGACAGCCCGCAGCTGCGCGGCGCCATCGATCTCTACCGCTCGATGGTCAAGGAGGATCTGGTGCCGGCGGGCGCGCAGACCGATACCGGCGCCAACTTCTTTGCGGCATTTGCCGCCGGCAATATCGGCATCTCGCCGTCCGGCGCCTTCGCCATCGGCGCGCTCAACACCCAGTATCCCGATATCGACTACGGCGTCACCTTCCTGCCGGGCAAGGACAGCGGCTGGTCGTCCTTTGCCGGCGGCGACAATTTCGTCGTCACCAAGGGCACCACGAAACTGCCGGTGGTGAAGGAGTTCCTCGACTTCGCCTATTCGCTCGAGGGCCAGACCATCCTCGCCAAATACGGCAGCCTGCCGGTGCGCGGCGACATCGCCAAGGAGGCGCTGAAGGATCTCGATCCGCGCTACCAGATCGCCGCCGAGGCCATGGCCAAGGGCAAGACACCCTATTCGGTGGTGTTCAACGACCTGATCAACTCCGCCAACGGGCCGTGGACGCAGATGATCAACGAGGTCTTCTTCGGCGACGATGTCGATGGCGCCATAGCCAACGCACAAGAGACGATGCAGTCGATCATCGACCAGGCGCCGCAAAAATAGCGGACGCCTGCCGGCCGCCCGCCTGTCTCCCTGGGCGGGTGGCCGCCCCAACTCCCCTTGAGGGGAGGATGACATCGCATCCGTCAATGCAGGCTATTCGACATGGAAGCTTTGAGACATCCGCTCGGCCTATCCAACTTGGGTTCCTCGCCCCCACGTGAGTGGGGGAGAGGTGGCTCGGCGAAGCCGAGACGGAGAGGGGGACTGCGCCCTACGAAGGCCCCCTCTCCGGCCGCTTCGCGGCCACCTCTCCCCCGCCTCTGGCAGGGGCGAGGAACCCAAGCTGGAATTCCCTCCTCACAAGGGGAACGGAAAGCAAGAGCAGAGCAGCCATGACCTCCATCGCAGTAGCAACCACCGCACCGCGCATCGGCAAACTCGCCAGCCGCCAACAATGGATCGGCCTGCTCTATGTCGCGCCGGCTGTCGCGCTGGTCGTCGTCTTTTTCCTGATCCCGCTCGGCATGACGGCGTGGATGTCGCTGCACAATTGGCCGCTGATGGGCGAGCACAGCTATATCGGCCTCGGCAATTACGTCGCCATCCTGCGCGACACCAGGTTCTGGAACGCGCTGCGCTTTACCGCCTTCTACACGGTGATCGTCACCATCGCGATCTTCGTGGTGGCCTTTCCGCTGGCGCTGTTCGTCGAACGGCCGCGGCCGCTGACCAATCTCTACCGCACCATGTTCTTCATGCCGGCGGTTGTCGGTTTCGCCTCGGCCAGCCTGCTCTGGTCGTGGTTGCTGAATGTCGATTCCGGCCTGTTCAGCCCGGCCGCTTACGACCTCGGACTGATCGACAGAAAGTTCAACCTTCTGGCCACCTTCCAGCCGGCCTTCTGGTCGATCATCGCCATGGTTGTCTGGAAGGTCGCCGGCTTCACCATGATTATCCTGATGGCCGGCCTGCAATCGATCCCGCAGGACCTGCAGGAGGCGGCCGTCATCGACGGTGCCGGGCCTTTCGCCAGGTTCAGGGCGATCACCTTGCCGCTGATGCGTCGCACGCTGGCGCTGGCGCTGATCCTGTCGGTCGCCGGCTCGATCCTCGCCTTCGACCAATTCTACATCATCCTGCGCGGCGGCCCGCGCAACCAGACGCTGACGGCGGTCTACTGGATCTTCAACCAGTCCTTCGTGTCGTTCAAGCTCGGCTATGGCGCGGCACTTTCCATGGTGCTGCTGGTTATCCTGGTGGCGCTCAGCCTCGTCCAGCTATGGTTGTTGCGCAAGCCGGAGGGTCTCGACTGATGGCGCAGGCCGCCTCCCGTAGCCGCCGGCTCCTGAGCCGCGTCGCAGAGCATTCGACCGGCATCATCGCCTCGGTGCTGTTTGCCGCGCCGATTGTTTGGGCGGTGCTGTCGGCGTTCAAGCCGGCGGCCGAAGCACGCCTGCCGCCGCTGCCGCCTTGGCCGACGTCGGGGTTCTCGCTGGAGAACTATGCCACGCTCAACAGCTTCGGTGACGGGCTGTGGGCTTCGGCGCAAAACAGCATCTATGTCTCGGTGATGACCGTCGTGCTCTCGGTCGCCGTCAGCGTGCTGGCCGGCTACGGCTTTTCGCGGTTTCGGTTTCCGTTCAAGGACCTGTTCTTCATCCTCATCCTGTCGACGATCATGATCCCGTTCCAGTCGATCCTGACGCCGATCTTCCTGGTGCTGACCAAGCTTGGCCTGCACAACACCCTGACCGGCCTGGTCGGCGTCTATGTGACGCTGCAACTGCCGTTCTCGATCTTCATGATGCGCAACGCCTTCGACGCCGTGCCGCGCGAAATCGAGGAGGCCGCCCGCATGGACGGTGCCAGCAATCTCACAATGCTTTTGAAGGTGATGCTGCCGCTGGTCTGGCCGGGCGTCGTCACCATCGCCCTGTTTGCCTTCCTCGGCGCCTGGAACGAATTCCTCGCCGCCCTCGTGCTGATGACCGACCAATCCAAGTTCACGCTGCCGGTGATGATGACCGCACTGCAGTCGGGCCGCTTCGGCGCCATCGACTGGGGCGCGGTGCAGGCTGGCGTCACCGTGATGATGGTGCCGTGCCTGATCCTGTTCCTGGCGCTGCAGCGCTTCTACATCCGCGGCCTGATGGCCGGGGCCGTCAAATAGACAGACCGAATGGAGTAAGTTTCATGACCGCATCGCCATCCGCAAAAACCGGAAACCCGAAGCTCGCCTTCCGCCCGCTGCCGGTGCCGCAGGTCGACGTGTACGGCTTCTGGGGCGACCGCGCCGACGCTGTCGCCACATGCACCGCCGACATCCTCTACGAGCGCTGCGTCGAGGCCCGCATGCTGGAGCAGATCGATCCGGACCGCCCCTCGCCCGGCATAGTCATCCCCTTTCACTCGCCCTCTCCCGACGAAGCCGATCGCCAGGGCGCGGAATTCACCGGATCGACGGTGACCACGCAGATGTTCTGGGATTCCGATCTCGGCAAGACGATCGAGACTGCGGCCTATTCGCTTTACCGGCGCAAGAACCCCGAACTGGAGAAGAAGATCGATGCCGTCATCGACATGTATGGCAAGCTGCAGCAGGAGGACGGCTATCTCTCGAGCTGGTATCAGCGCATCCAGCCCGGCAAGCGCTGGACCAATCTGCGCGACTGCCACGAACTCTATTGCGCCGGCCACCTGATCGAGGGCGCGGTCGCCTACTACCAGGCGACGGGAAAACGCAAGCTGCTCGATATCATGTGCCGCTATGCAGATCATATCGCGTCCGTGCTCGGCCCCGAGCCCGGCAAGAAGAAGGGCTATTGCGGTCATGAGGAGATCGAGCTGGCACTGGTCAAGCTGGCGCGGGTGACCGGCGAGCGGAAATACATGGAGCTGGCCAAATACTTCATCGACCAGCGCGGGCAGCAGCCACATTATTTCGACGAGGAGGCCCGCGCCCGCGGCGCCGACCCGAAGGCCTATCATTTCAAGACCTATGAATACAGCCAGTCGCACATCCCGGTGCGCGAACAGCACAAGGTCGTCGGCCATGCGGTCAGAGCGATGTACCTCTATTCGGGCATGGCCGACATCGCCACCGAATATGGCGACGACACGCTACGGTCCGCACTCGACCTTCTGTGGGACGATCTCACCACCAAGAGCCTCTATGTCACCGGCGGACTGGGACCATCGGCGCACAATGAGGGGTTCACCAGCGACTACGACCTGCCCAACGAGAGCGCCTATGCCGAGACCTGCGCAGCGGTGGGCCTTGTGTTCTGGGCCAGCCGCATGCTCGGCATGGGGCCGAACGCGCGCTACGCCGACATGATGGAACGCGCGCTCTACAATGGTTCGATCTCGGGCCTGTCGCTCGACGGTTCGCTGTTCTTCTACGAGAACCCGCTGGAAAGCCGGGGCGCCCACAACCGCTGGAAATGGCACCGCTGCCCCTGCTGCCCGCCCAATATCGGGCGCATGGTCGCTTCGATCGGCAGCTATTTCTACAGCCTGGCCGACGATGCGCTGGCCGTTCATCTCTATGGCGACTCGACAGCTCGCTTCGACATATCAGGCGTCCCGGCCAGCCTGACGCAGACGAGCAGGTATCCCTGGGACGGCGCCGTCGAGATCGCGCTCGAACCGCAGGCGCCGGTCGAATTCACCTTGCACCTGCGCATTCCCGCCTGGAGCGCCAGTGCCCAGTTGAAGGTGAACGGCGAGGCCATCAAGCCGGCTGAGATCACCAGCGACGGCTACGCCGCGATCAAGCGAACATGGACGAAGGGCGATGATGTCCGGCTCGATCTCGAAATGCCGATCGAGCGGCTCTATGCCAACCCGCAGGTGCGCCAGGATGCCGGCCGCGTCGCGCTGTCACGCGGCCCGCTGATCTATTGCGTCGAGGCATCAGACAATGACAGCCAGCCGCATCGCCTGACGCTGCCGCGGACGGCCACCATCGAAGCGCAGCAGCGGCCGGAACTTCTCGGCGGCGTGGTGACGCTGTCGACCGCGGCACTTGCCGATGTCCCCGACGGCTGGCAGGACGGGCTCTACAGGCCCGAGCCGCCGACCACCGCCGAGACGCGCCTGACCGCCATTCCCTATTTCGCCTGGGACAACCGCGAGCCCGGCGAAATGCTGGTGTGGCTCAGGGACGGCTGAACGAGGTCGGTCTACGGGCGATAACCGATCCAAGCTCAGCCGCGGTCGATGCCGCAGTTTCGGGCTTTCGGTCCATATAGCGCAGACGTAGGCGCAGGAATGGCGCCTCGACGCACGTGTAGCTGAGATAGCCGATCGGGATCGTCGCCACGAAGCACAATGCGGACCAGAGGCATGCGACGTAGAAATTGCTGATGCTCATGACATTCGTGTCTATGAACGCCGCCAATTGCATGACGAAGAACAGGTGCAGAAGATAGATCGAATAGCTGTAGGCCCCCGCCTTCTCCAGTATCCTGAACGGCGGGCTTGTTCGCTTTTTCGAAAAGCTCGTGTCGTAGTAGGCGATGCCGAATGAATAGGCTGCCGCCTCCAGGGTCGGCAGGATGATCCATATCCAATGAGGCGACGGATAGCGGCCCAGCTGGTAAAATCCGCCGGCTGCATCGAACCACCAGAAGAACCCCGAAAAAGCCATGAGAACGGCCAGCGCCAGCCAGTGTTGGTTCTTCGCGTGGGCACGCAGGTGGAAGGCAAGAATGCCGGCCAGGAACTGATCCGCATGGCCTATGATGGTTACGGACGCCACCGACTGCACTTCGCCGATCTGCACATACAGGACGGACCTCAGCACAATGGCTGCCGCGATGAACAGCAAGGGCGCGAACACAAACCGCCTGGATGCCATCAGCAAGAACGGCAGCAACAGGTAGAAGTGCGCTTCGATCGTTACCGACCAGCCGCCATTCGGGAGGGTGGGAAAAAGAAACCCCAATCCGACGCCCGTGAAATACCCGTCGAGGGACTGTCCGGCCAGGTACCTGCGGCAAGCCTCGATACATATCACGACCAGCAGAAGCGGAAGCAGCCTGAGGGCCCTGTTGGCAAAGAAGGGCAGATAGTTGATCTGCTTTCCATCGAGCAGCTTGGCGAACAGGTACCCGGAAAGCGCCATGAACAGGGAAACGCCAGTATGCCCTTCATCCAGAACGCTGAAGAGGGGAAGAGCCGGCATGAAGTCATAAGGCACCGGGCCTTCAGGAGACGCATGAAGGAAATGCCAGGAAAAGACAAGAAAGGCCGCCAGGCCACGAACATGATCCAGCGCTGGGTAATGCTCTCCGGTCGAGGATTTCATGATTGGCCTACGCGCACCGTGTCCTGCGCCGGTGTTCAGGTCATCGTTGGGCCAGAACTGTTTTCAATTCATTAAATCCTCACTGTAGAGACTTCCGAAATCAGAGATTTGCTTCGCAAGGTGCTGTGGCCTGCAAACATCCGAGGCCGAACACGACTGAAGCGTGCCGCGTCTGAACGGATCACTTCTGGGCGGATCACTTCTGGGCGATGGTCAGCCCGATCTCCACGGCACCAATTCCTGCAACCGCCACAGATTGCGGTCGCGGATGCCGCAGGCTTCGAGGTGGCGGATCGTCTCGAAAAGATATTGCGCGCCCGAGCCCCAATGACCGGCGGCTGTCACCAGCGTCGCCGCGATCGCCTGCTTGTCGAGCTTGCCGGCATAACGCGGATTGGCGGGATCGACGACGAAGCCAAGCGCGCGACATGGGCCGCCTTCGGTCCTGACCTGCAGCCAGCGCGGCACGTTGACGGCGGGCAGGATGGTCATTTCGCGGCGCAGCAGCGCTTCGAGGTTAGCCGCCACCGGCTCCGCGATCTCGAACACCATGCCCTGGCACTGGCCGCCGCGATCGAGCGCCATCATCAGGCCGGGCTGCTCGACCGTGCCGCGAAAACGCTGCACCGTGAAGCAGAACGAACGATGCCAGCCGCTGGCCACCGCGCGTTCTCCGCCCCTCACCTCGCCGGCGGGCTTCCACAACAGCGAGCCATAGGCAAATAGTTTCAGCGGCCCGGCCGGAGCGCCGGCCAGCACCTCGTCGCGGATGCGCGCATAGTCGGCATCGGTCATGTGAACCATGCCCGGCGTCGGCCCGGCATCCTCGACAGCACGCATGGTGCGCGCGATGAGATCCTCGGTCAGCGCCATCGGCGCCTTGCGCGGGACCCTCGATGATGCGGTGGAAATAGCCTTGCTCATCTTCGCGCTCCCAGTCCTACCGCCATGTTGCCGAAGGCTGAAGGATTCTCAAGGGCCGTGCAGCCGAGATAGATCACGAGTGGCCGATGCCGCTCTTGCGTGACGCGTCTTGGAACGATGTTGCCGGCAAACTGTTCTGTTCCTTGCCGGAGGATGCCATGAACGACGCGTCGGCAAAGCCCGCTGGCCCCGTCCTGTCATCGGCGGAGCGCGTCAACACGCTGTCCCATTTCCACCGCGCCGAGATCGCTCGCATGGCGGGATGGCGCGACCGACTGGACAGGACGACCAACTGGGCGATCACCGTGGTGGCGGCGCTGCTTTCTGTGTCGCTGTCGACAGCCAGTGCGCATCACGGCGTTCTGCTGTTCGCCATGCTGCTCATCCTGCTGCTGCTGTGGATCGAGGCGCGCCGCTATCGGTTCTTCGATTTCTATCGGGCTCGCGTGCGCCAGTTCGAGCGCCACTATTTCGCGCAGATCTTCTCTCCGCAACCCGACTTCGCCTCGGATTGGCTGCTCATCGTCGGCGAAGGCCTGCGCGCGCCGAAATTCCTGCTGTCGCAACGTGTCGCGCTGGCGCGCCGCCTGCGGCGAAATTACCTCTATCTCTTCCTGATCCTGCTGCTGGCCTGGGTGCTGAAGATATCGACCCCCAGCCTTCAGTCCGCAGGTGTCAGGACCGGCTTTGTCGGCTCGCTTCGCGAGGCCGTAGACAGCGCCGCCCTTGGCCCGATTCCCGGTGTGGCGATCGTGGTCTTTGTGGCGGCTTTCTATGTCGGGCTGCTCGCCTTCGCCTTCTTTGCGGCCGGCGACGACGGCGAACTGTCCTTTGGCGACGTGCATGTTTGACGTTGATGTCCGGCGACACGCCGCTGCAATGTCAACGGCGCCCCGCGGCGTTGACATGGTTGGTCCGCCGGGACGCTTGGGGAACGGAAGACCTGTCTTCGCGGCTAGATGCCGAAGAACTGCCTGCCAATCATGTAGCCCAGTGCCGCCACGACCAGCGGAAAAAGTGCCGGCGCGGCTTTGCCAAGAAGGGAGACCTGCTGGTCCTTCGCTGGCGTATGACGTGCATTGCCGAGGTTCTTGGTCATTGCTTGCCTCAGGTTCGAAAGACTTATTAGCAAGCGCTGATTAACAGCATGGCCGCATTAACGGCCAGATAGGAAATCAACTCTGATCAGATGCAAATTCTAATGATCGGCACTTGGACGGCAAAGACGCGCTGCCCTATTTAGCGGCACACGAAGCATTGGCCGCGGACGCGCGGCCGTTCGCGCCAATCGGGAAAACCGCGCCTGAACAACAAGATGGCTCAGGAACCCGATTTAGCAGGTGAACGCCAGCTCCAGAGCCGGTGCAGTTCGTCCGCCACCTCGCCCGACAGGCGCGGGGTCGAACGGTATGACTGTGGGTACGCAGGCCGTGCGCCCTCAAAAAATTTGCAAACCCAAAAAATTCGCAAACCAATGTCGGACTGGCTAGCCTTCGTCCGTCCTTGGGGTATCGAACAGGCATCATGAAAGGATCCAGCAATGCCCGGCACCGTACGTTTGCACCGCGTTCTGACGACCAGCCCGGAAAAGGTCTATCGCGCCTTCGTTGAAGCGGACGCGCTGGCCAAGTGGCTTCCGCCAAACGGCTTCACCTGCACGGTCCATAGTTTCGAGGCAAAGGTCGGCGGCACGTTCAAGATGTCGTTCCGCAATTTCACCACCGGCGACAGCCACTCCTTCGGCGGCGAGTATCTCGAACTTGTTCCGGGCGAGCGCCTGCTTTACACCGACAGGTTCGACGATCCCAACCTGCCCGGCGAGATACGAGTGACCGTGGTCTTGAAAAAAGTGTCGGTCGGCACTGAAATCGACATCACCCAGGCGGGCATTCCGGACGTCATTCCGGTCGAGGCCTGCTATCTCGGCTGGCAGGAGTCGCTCAGAAATCTGGCAAAGCTCGTCGAGCCCGAGATCAATCAATAGGCTGAGAATGGCTGGGAGAACGGTCGTTTCTGGCCTGCCGAAGCCCGAAACTTGGACTGTGGCGGGAACTGCCCTTTATCGCTAGCAATTTATCATTGCGTTTGACACCCCCTGGGACTGGACGTGTCAATGAAATGAAGAGTGCAGCGGAGGCTGAAAAAGCATGACTTTGACCAATCGAGACATTGTCGAACTAACCGAATGGCGGCGCAAGCTGCATCAGCAACCGGAAATCTCGAATGAAGAGGAGAAGACCGCAAAGGAGGTCGTCGCCTTCCTCGCCGATACGGGGCCGGACAAGGTGCTGACACAGCTCGGCGGGCATGGCGTCGCGGCCATATATGACAGCGGCAAAGCGGGGCCGACGGTGCTGTTCCGTTCGGAACTCGATGCCTTGCCTATCGAAGAACTTTCAGGCGTGCCGCATTCGTCGCGCGTACCGGGCCAGTCGCATATGTGCGGCCATGACGGACACACCGCGATCCTGGCATCCCTCGGCCGTCAGTTGGGGCGCGAGAGGCCTGCAAGCGGCCGCATCGTGCTGATGTTCCAGCCGGCGGAGGAAACCGGCAATGGCGCGGCTGGCGTCGTCGCCGATCCGCGCTTCGGCGAGATCGCACCGGATTTCGCTTTCTCATTGCACAACCTGCCCGGCGTGCCGTTCGGCGAGGTGCGGCTCAAAGCCGGCGTGGTCAACTGTGCATCACGCGGCATGCGCATCGTGCTGGAAGGCAAGACCGCCCATTCGTCCATGCCGGAGACCGGCATCTCGCCGATGCTGGCGATCAGTGAGCTGATGCCGGCGCTGCCGGCGCTCGGGCGCGGGACCTTCGCCGATGACGACTTCTCCATGCTGACGGTCACCCATGCCGCAATGGGCGAAGCCGTGTTCGGCATCGCGCCGGCTCACGCCGAGGTGTGGGCAACGCTGCGCACCCGGCGTGACGAGCGCATGGCAAACCTGTGCGCTGCTGCCGAAGCACTGGTCGCCAGGATCGCGGGCGAGCATCGCCTTTCCGTCCGCTGGGACTATCACGAGATCTTCGTCGCCAGCGTCAACGCGCCGGACGCGGTGGAGCATCTGAGGCGCGCGCTCGATGAAGAGGGCGTCGCGCACGGCGAAGAAGCCCTGCCGATGCGCGCCTCTGAAGATTTCGGCCTGTTCGGCCATAGTGCCAAGTCGGCGATGTTCTTCCTCGGTGCAGGCGAGCGGCACCCTGCCTTGCACAATCCCGACTATGACTTTCCCGACGACCTGATCCCGATCGGGTCGAGGATCTTCATGCGCACGGCACGTAATTTGCTGGGCTGACCTGCGCCAACTCTAATACCGAAAGGAACACGCAATGCCAACGATGCCAAAGAACACGATTTGCCTCTGGTTCGACAAGGACGCCGAGGCTGCGGCTCGCTTCTACGCGGAGACCTTTCCCGACACCAGGGTGGGCGCCGTTCACCCTGCGCCGAGCGACTTTCCGTCCGGCAAGAAAGGCGACGTGTTGACGGTCGAATTTACCGTTGCCGGGATTCCCTGCATCGGATTGAACGGCGGCTCCACATTCAAGCAGAGCGAGGCCTTCTCGTTCCAGATCGCCACCGACGATCAGCAGGAAACCGACCGCTACTGGAATGCCATCGTCGGCAATGGCGGCCAGGAGAGCGCGTGCGGCTGGTGCAAGGACAAATGGGGCGTGTCCTGGCAAATCACGCCGCGCACGTTGACCGAGGCCATGGCGGCCGGCGGCGAGGAAGCCAAACGCGCCTTTGATGCGATGATGGAGATGACGAAGATCGACGTCGCGGCGATCGATGCAGCCCGGCGCGGCTGACCTCGATCGCAGCTGAGTTGCTATCTGACCTTGATGACGACCTTGCCCTTGGCGCGTCCTGTTTCGACATAGGCCAGCGCCTCGTTGGTCGCCTCGAAGGGAAAGACCCGGTCAACAACCGGGCGGATCGAACCGGCTTCGATGAGCGATGCGATCTTGCTCAACTGCTCGCCCTGCGCCCACATGAAGAGAAACGAGAACGTCACGCCACGGCGCTTGGCTCTCGCTCGAATACCGCGGCTCAGCAGGCGAAGCACCAGCTTCAGCACCATGTTCAATCCCTTTTCCCTGGCGAAGTCGGGATCCGGTGGGCCGGAGATGGAGATGAGCTTGCCTCCCGGTTTCAGCACATTCAGTGACTTTTCAAGTGTCTTTGTGTCCTGGCTGTTCAAGACGACGTCGTAGCCCGACAGCACTTTTTCGAAATCGTCTTTCCTGTAATCGACGACGACATCGGCGCCGAGCCCCTTGACCAGACCGGCACTCGCCGCGCTGGCGGTGGTCGCAACGGTCGCGCCGAGATGCTTTGCCAGTTGGATGGCGAATGTCCCCACGCCGCCGGATCCGGCTTGAATGAAGACCTTCTGTCCCCTCTTCAGGTTGGCCCTTTCGATGAGCGCCTGCCAGGCGGTCAGGCCGACCAGCGGGATCGAGGCCGCCTCTTCCATGCTGAGGTTCCCGGGCTTCAGCGCCACGTCCGCCTCGTCCATGGCTATGAACTCGGCGAATGTCCCGATCCGGCCATCGCGCGGCCGCGCATAGACGTCGTCGCCGAGTTTGAACTTGCGGACTTTCGATCCCACGCGGACAACCCTCCCGGCCACGTCGTGACCCAGGATGAATGGTCGGCGATAGGGCAGGATCAGCTTGAACTCTCCGGTTTTGATCTTGGAATCCAGCAGGTTCACCGCCGCGGCGTGGACCTCGACCAGGACATCGCTGTCCCCGAGTTTCGGCTCCGGCATTTCGGCCAGCCGCAGCGTGCCGTTCTTGCTATATTTGTCGACGACGAATGCTTTCATGGCAGTGACTTTCTGAGAGTATTTTTGGCTAGTCGCATGTGCGTGAAATCCTCTGCTCGCTGTCGTTCAGACCGGCAGGCGGAACTGTTTGCGCAGGCTCTTGTCGAATATCCCCGCAGGGGCAAAGCGGCGCAGCAGGCTGACTTGGCGCGCTGCCTTGCCGGCGGTGTAGCGCCGTTGCGGACGGGCATCGGTCGCTGCTTTGACGACCACCTGCGCCACCACTTCGGGCCGATCGGCGACAGGCATCACATCGCGAAGCAGCGCTTCCAGCGTAGCTCGAGCCTGATCGTATTCCTGCAAAGGCGAATCCGGCTGGATCCCGTTCTGGTCGAAGACAGTACGAACGAATGCCGGCTCGATGACCGAGACGCGGATATTGAAGGCACGAACCTCATGGTCGAGCGATTCCGAATAGCCCTCGAGCGCGTGCTTGACTGCCGAATAATGCGCTGAATACGGCGCCGGCACCAGTCCCAGCACAGAGCCGATATTGACAATGCGCCCTTCGCCACGCCGCCGCATCGACGGCAGCACCGCATTGGTCACGCGGATGACGCCGAACAGATTCACGTCAAACAAGGCCTGCACCTGTGCAATCGAGAATTCCTCGGCGCCTCCAAGCTGGCCGACGCCGGCATTGTTGACCAAGAGGTCGATCCGGCCGGTCTGCGACAGCACCGTCGAAACGAGTGCGGCAACGGCTTCACCGTCGGTCACGTCGCAAACCAGCATGGTCACCCCGTCCGGGCCGTCGTCGGCCTTGCGCCGGCTGGTTCCGAAGACCGTGAACCCCGCCCTTGCCAGAGCCTCGGCACTGGCGCGGCCAATGCCCGAAGAGGCTCCCGTTACAACAGCGGTTTTTCCGGAATTCGCATTCATTTCGTGCTCCAAAATCATGAGGGCTAGCTTTTTTGCGCCCGTTGAATTACAGTCGTAATATCAGATTACGTTCATAATGCAATAGCAGAAAGGAATAGCAGCCATGCGCTACGAAAAGGGCCGGAAGGACGCCTCGCGCGGACGGATCATGGAGGTCGCAGCGGAACGCTTTCGCGGCGACGGCATCGCCGCGTCCGGACTGGCGACCATCATGAGCGACGCCGGGCTGACGAACGGCGCCTTCTATCCACACTTTCAATCCAAGGCGCAGCTTGTCCGCGAAAGCGTGGCGGCAGCGATGGAGCTTCAGGCGCAGCAACTGGCGGAAGCATTGGCTTCGGGCGTGGAGATGGCCATCGACACGTATCTGTCGGCCGAGCACCGGGACAATCCCGGAAAGGGCTGCGCGTCAGCTGCGCTGCTGCCGGAGCTCGCCCGTCAGCCGCCTGAAACGCGTGAAGCCTATACAGACCACCTGCTGGCTTTGGTGCGCCAGTTGGCGGAAGCGCTACCGCAGGCCAAGGATCCGGAGGGCGTGGCGCTGGCTGTCTTCGCAACGCTCCTCGGCACGCTGCAAATGGCCCGCGCCGTGGGCGGAACGGAATTGTCCGATCGCATCCTCTCGGCGGGGAAAGACGCGGCGAAGACGCTGATCGAGCAGCGTTAGCGCGGCAGTGTGCAAAGCGGTTCCGCTTCGATCAAACGAAGACTCGCTGTGGGATGGTCAGGGGCCGCGACCGAAAGATCCGGCATCCCTGGCCAGAACCAGCTCGGCATTGTCGGCGACATAGCGGACATGGCGATAGTCGCGGATGAAGGTGATCCGCCCTTCCCGCCACTCGAACCACATAAAATAATCGGGTGTTGGAGCGTCCGGGTCTTCGAACACCGCGATCACCTCGCGGCCATCGAGCCAGGCCGGCGTCAGCCACACGCGGTCGCTTTTGGCGTAGACCGTGAAGAACATGCCGACATCCGCCGCACCCGAGCGCGGCTGGTGCATGGACTGATGAAGCCTGACGTCGTCGGCAAGCAACGCGCGCAAGCCATCCCAGTCGCGCTGATTGAACAGGGTCGCATAACGGACCACGGCGGCCGACGCGATGCGCGCACCGGGAAGTGCGGGCGCAGTGGCGTCGATCTCCCTCAACCGGGCACGACCACGCGCCAAATGCCCTTTCACCGCATCGACAGTGATGCCAAGCAGGGCGGCGACCTCGGCCAGCGGCTCGTCGAGCACATCTCTGAGGATGACGACACTGCGCTGGAGCACAGGAAGCTCCGCAAAGCGCGACACCGCGGTCTGTACAGCTTGCCTGCGCATCAGCGTCTCCACCGGGTCGGCTTTGGTGTCGTCGGCAATTTCAAACGCCGCCTCGATAGGCTCCGCCGCGCGGATTGCGCGGCTGCGCAGCAGGTCCAGCGCACGGTTGTGGGCGATGCGGAACAGCCAGGGCCTGAGCTGCGGCACCTCGCGCAGCTCGTCCAGCGCAACGAAGGCGCGCGCAAACGTGTCCTGCACGACATCCTCGCCGTCGATGACCGAGCCCATCAGACGTGCGCAGTAGCGGTGCAGCTCTGGCCGCATCGCGGCGGCAAGGGCAAGCAGCCCTTCCCGTCGGTCGCGGTCCACGGCGGGATCTCGTTCGCTCAAGCCGCAGCACCCTCCATCACGGTTATGCCTGCATCGCCATTGAGGCCGAAGACGACGCCCTCGGCATATTGCGGGTCTTCCAGCACGGAAACCACCCTGTCGCCGAAGGCCCGGGGCGGCATCGGCGCACCGAAGCGGGTGACGAATTGCTCCGGCGTGATGCCCATGGATCCGGCATAGGCGCCGGCCGCCGCATCGCCGGTTCCGGTGCCGAGGATCATCTGCCGCGGAACGATCACCTGAAAGCGGATGCCGAGCTTCTTCTCCTGCGAAACGCCATTGGCGTACTTCGCCATGAACCACAGCATGCGCTTGGCGCCGCCATAGCCGCCCGACATCTGCGACCCGGTGACGGCAGCACCGCTTGATCCCACCAGAACCCGGCTGCCCGGCTTGAGCGGCAGGTTGAGCGCCGCCTGCAGCCAGTAGAGCCCGGCCTTGACGTCGGTTTCCCAGGCGATTGAAAAATCTTCCCAGCTCAGTTGGTCCAACCGGCCCATCCGGGGCGTGACACCAGCATTCAGGACCACGACGTCAGGACGAACCTCGCCAAGAATGCGATAAGCCGCGCCCTCCTCCGCAACGTCGGCGCGGATGGTGGCGACCCCAAGCCGGGCTCCAACCGCCTCCAGGGCCTCGGCACCACGGGCGACCACCGTCACGCTGGCGCCCTGTTCGACCAGCGCCTCGACCAATCCGAGGCCAAGCCCACGGCTGCCACCGGTGACCACGATCTTCCTGTCCTTGAGGTTCATTTGACCCTGCTCCTTAGCTTCACTGTAGCTAAGACGTTTGAGGGTCGGAAAAAGAGCCAGGGTTTGGCGAGGCGCGCTGTCGCGGCGACGATCCGCGACGTGCCGGCAATGCTGGCGATAGGGCGCAAGAAGCATGATGCCGCGCCGCGTGGGCAGTAGAGCGATCAGGGGCTGCATTGGATTAAGTGTGAAGCCCACCAATCGCGCTCATGTCACCCCCAGCCAAACAGCCGCGCCAGCCGCTTCTTCAGCGGTCGCAGGGACAGGCGCCGCCGCCGGGAGAATCCCGCAATCCTCTGCCGCACCGCATGCATGGCATCGGCGTGGATGGCATCGACGCTCATGGTGCCGTCGCCGAGCAAAAGGTCGGGGCCCGAGACCGGGCGCATGATGCCACGCAGAGCCCGCTCATGCATCTCGGCGTAGCGGCTGTAATCCACCCCCGCCTCCCAGCCAGGCGGTCGCGTCAGAACGGACGGGTTGTTATTGATTTCGAAGGTCTGGACCTGGCCGTCAACGATGCCGTAATCAATGCGCCCATAGTCGATGCCGGCCAGGGCGAAGACACGCCCGACCTGCTCGGCATGAGGATTGTCGTCCACGTAAGCGCGGCTTTCGGCCCTGTCGGCCTCGGTGAAGCGGGTGCTTGGAAACTTGATGAACCAGTTCTCATTGATGAAGCAGTGCTGCGGATAGACGGTTGGGCCGACCTTGTAAGCCGAGTATTTTCGGAACCGCCCATCGGCCGAGGGAGCCGTGCCGTATTCGACGATCATCAGGTCCGGGTCTTGACGGACATGGCCCGGCAGACGGGCAATCGCTGCTTCCAGCGCATCCGCGCCGTCGATCAGCCCGGTCAGCGGCGGCTCATGCTGGCTTTCCCAGCGCACGAAAACTGGAAAGCGGCGTACAGACTTGCGCTCACCCAGCCGATGCACATCGAAATGGTTGAGGCCCGCGGCCTTCAGGCGTTTCAGCAAGTCGAAGCGGCGTGGCACGATTGCTGGATCGTTGAGCAGCAACAGGCCCGGATTGCGCGAGGCGATGCGCTCGTGGAGGGAGACCGCGGCCTGCAATTGCGCCGGCGCCAGCCTTTCAAAATCCGTAAAGATGAAGGTGCCGGGAGCGAGGGGGCCGAGCCTCGCGGCCAGCTCGTAGGGAATGATCCGGACAAGATCACCAAGCCCATGCTGGTAATAGCCAAGCAGTACGCCCATCGTGTAAGCGTGTTGGCGCGTGCAGAAATAATAGATCGGCCCCTGATTGTTGGTCATGGCCGGGTGTCGATATCCGGGCGTGCACGACACACGACTGTCTTAGCCCACAAAATTGGACTTCCCGCAAGGCAATGCATACCGAATCCCCCTCCAATGCTCTGTTCAAATCCGGCCGGCATCCCTGGCAAGGGATTCGCGCCGGTGCTTTCGAAGGTGCCGCGGACACCTATGCTATCCACGATGAAATGCGACGGCGCGCTCCGGTCTGGCAGGCGCCGTGGGGCGATGTCTATCTCACCGGCTACGATCTCGTTTCGAGCAGCCTCGCCAATCGCAAGCTTTCGCACGTGCCGCCGGCCGACGTAATGGCGGATCCGCAATCCGCGATACGCGACTGGCTGATCTATCAGGAGGGTAGCGCTCACGCCGCCCTGCGCCAGGCCCTGCAGCAGCCCTTTGTCGGCAAGGGCATGCCGGCTTTGCGTCCCATTGTAGCTGAAACGATCGAAGACCTCATGGGCGATTCCGGCTTGTCCGGGACGACCGAAGTGGTGGCCGCCTTCACGCGCGCCGTGCCTGAACGTGTCATCTGCCGCCTGCTTGACGTACCGGACCAGGACATGCCGATGATCCGGGCATGGTCGGGTTCGATCCGCGCCCTTCTCGATACTGGTTTCGACGATGCCTTCGGCGGCGCCAACTCCGCCGACGAGATGTCCTGCTACTTCGTCGAGCATCTGCGCCATCTGCTTGCCATTGGGCGAATGCCGCCGCTGCTGACCGGGCTGGCCGGTCTGGTCGATACGTTGGGGCTGACGGCTGCCGGTCGCAACATCGCCTTCCTGGCCTTCGCCGGTCACGAGACCACGGTGCACCTCATCGGCAACATGCTGTTCCATCTTGCTCACCAGCCCGCCCAGTGGGCGGCCCTGCGGGCCGATCGCCGGCTTGCTGCCAGGGCCGTTGCCGAAACGCTGCGGCTGGAAAGCCCGGTGCAGAAGATCTGCCGCTGGCCGCTCGAGCCTGTAATCATCGGCGGCCAGGAAATCGAAACGAACCGGCTGATGGTGCTGCTTGTCGGCGCTGCCAATCGCGACCCGGCCCAGTTTGCCGACGCATCGCGTTTCGACCTCGGCCGGGCCGGCAGGCAGAACCTGGCCTTCGGCCGAGGCGCGCATGTCTGCATCGGCAGGGCGCTGGCCGAAATGGAAGGTGTCGCGGTGCTGGAAGCCGTACTCAGCCACTGGAGAACCGTCGAGCCTGTTGCCGCATGTTGGATGGACAATTCCTCGATCCGCGGCCTGGATGCGCTGACGTTGCGGCTGACAGCCTGACCGGGTGGTCGCTTGTCCGTTTCCATGCCTTTGCCTGGCAACCCGGGATTTTCGATCCCGTGACAAGTGGATGCGGCATGATCCTAAGTCTCCCCCTCGCCCGCTTCGAGTGCGGCGAGAAGCGCTGCGTCCGCTCGAGTGAGCAGAACCGGCGCCTTCATTCCGGCAATGCTCGTGCCGCCCTTCATGCGGTGGCGCTTCAGCCTGCCATAGAGGTCGTCGACGCCGGTCGTCCTCAGCGGTCCCAACTGGCCGATGCGGCGGGCATACTCATATTGCGGATTGGCCTTGAGCGCATGGTCGAGGCCGCCGCCAAGCACCTCAACGGCCTGCTCCTGACCGGTCTCGACGAAAAGCCGGTAATGCGGATGCGGCGTCGCGACCGCCGCCAGCAGTGAATAGGTACGATGGTCGAGACCGGCCTCGGCCAGCGAGCGCACGACAAAGGCTTCCGTGAGCTTTTCGCCACAGAGATCGGACACCATGCCGGTACGCCCGCCGAAGCGCAGGCGCGGCGTGTCGCCGGTGAACCCGGTGACTTCGACCATGTCTTGCGTATCGTAGCGATAGAGGCCGGAGCCTGTGGTCACGATAAGCCTGTAGGTCAGGCCTGTTTCCAACTGCCACGCGAAAAGGTTGGCACCGCTTTCATCGACAAATTCAAAGAACCCGCTTTGCGATGCCAGGATGCACCCGGACCCGTCGCTATAGGGAAACGAAACGGCAGCTTCGGTAGACATCAGTCCCTTGGACTGGATGAAGACATGCGGAAATTGCGCCTGCAATGCGGCGGCAAAGCCACTGCTGGAAGCGTCTGTCCAGCAGCTGATCGTGTCGAGGCGAGGCCAGATCGCCGACAGCTGCGAACTTCCAAGCGCGCCCTCCAGCGCAGCAATGCGACGACGCACCACGTCCGCCGGCCGCACGGCGCCCAGCCTGTCCGCGAGTTCCGGCAACAGGCTCTCGGCATCGCGCTGCATCGCGCGCAGGATTTCGGTGAGATAGGTCGGGCTCCAGACCCAGATCAGGCTCAGGTCCTCGGCCGCCAGCAGGTGCAGGCAGGTCTGCCTTTGCCACTCGGCGAAATCGCTGAGCAGCCTCAAATCCATCGGCACCGCCGAAAGTTGAATCAGGTTATCGCGCAAGGCGCCGAAATAAGCAAAAGGAACGGGACTGCCCAACCTGCGCGCACCGACGCGCTCGCTTGCGCCGCGACCTACCGGGCTTAGCGCGAAATAGCTGTGCCCTTGCGCAACGCCCGGCCGGCGCCGTATCAGTTCCGACATCCAGGGATAGAGACAATCGGTGTAGGCCTGCAGGCCCATGTCGGTATAGGGGATGTATTTCGCGCCACCGGAACTGCCGCCGGTTTGCTCGATAAACCGGACCGGCTCGGCAGTCAGCACATTCTCCTCTCCGGCGACGATACGATTGATGTATGGCGACAAGGCTTCGTAGCCGCAGATCGGCACGAGATCGCGAAAGGACTCGGCCGAAGCGACGTTGGCAAAGTTGTGGTCACCACCAAACACGGTCGCAGGATTGGCTTCTACAAGCCGCCGCAGGAGGGAGCGCTGCGTGGCCTCGAGCTGACCGAGCCGCGCTCGAAAACCGGCATCTCCGGCCGCGGTCGCGCCGGCAATCCGTGCCCAGGCTTCAGCGCCCATCTTGCAGCCCTTCGGCAAAACTCGCGGCAGCATAGCGCTTCAGATTGCCGAGTTCGAATTCCGCGAGGCAGGCAAGTTCGACACCTCGGAAGTAAAAGGGATTGGCCCGGAGAAAGAAGGCGGCAAAACGGTTGCGGAATGCTGTTTCCTCGACATCTGCCCACTGTTCCCGCAAGTGGCCCTGCGACAGGCCGAAGTCGATCAGTCCGGTCGACGGCTCGAATTGACGCCCGTACCGGGCAGTTGCGATTGCATCGCGGATCGTCTGCAGACGGGCCGAAACCGGACCATCGACGGCTGGAACGAAGTCGCGGAAAAAATTGGGGAGAATGCGGAACGTCCTATGCCCTCCGATGATGGAGAACCAGAACAAACGGCCCGCCACCGCGGCCTTGGCGGCGCCGGCCGCTCGAAAGAAGCCACGCAGCAACACGGGGTCGCCCCAACGCGCGGAATGGAGAACGGTATCGCCGGAGAAGAGATAGTGGACAGTCTCCCCGCCGACGGTATGTGGCCTGACAAGATAAGTCGAAAAGCCGATAATCTCCCGGTCGCACCGGATGATCACGACAGCATCCTTTTCAGTGAGATCGCGTTCGAAGACATTGCGATCGACTGTCTCGTAATACGTCTCATACAAGGCAAACATCCGGTCGCGCTCGGCAGGCGTCAGTTCCCGCACCGGCGTGGTTGTCGAGCCAATGGAACCGATCTCATCCGCAGTACATTGCACGCAGTCTTGCCGCCTATGTCAGACCCCAACAAATCGAGTATCAGTCATAGGCTCAGCAGTTCAACCCGCACCAACCCGAATCTTTACGAGCATTTGTCCCGGCATTCCGGGCAATGGCTCTTGCGAGTTCGCCGTCCCACCCGACACTGTCGGTCAAAGCGGCCGCATTCAGCCGCCATGGCATAGTGCATTGGACGGCGGCCGGCGATCACACTACCGGTCGCCCGCGAAATTGTTCGACCGTTACTCTCGGCTTTGGTCTGCTATCTTCATCGGAAGTCCAAAGCTGCCTGTCCGCTTCGGCCTAAAATGCGATGCCCGATATTGGACGCATTAAGGTTAGAGGCTACCGGCGATGAAAGCGCTGCCGGTGCATGCGGCGGCATCCCAGCCGATTTTGCTCAGAAGTCGAGAGCGACCATCATGCCGCGGACTTCGGCCATTTCCAGCAGCAAGTCCTGCAGTCTTTCGTCCAGCGCGGCACCGGTCAGCGCCAGAAGCTCGGTGATGCTCTCTCTCATCGATATGACGGCGGCGCCTGTCTTCTCGGCGAGCAGCCGTCCGATGGCAGCTCGGATCAGGTCGTCCTGATCAGACATTGCTTCACCTCCCGACGCACTGCAACCTCCCCTTGCTTTCCATGCCTCACCGCCGCTTTCGACAACAGGGCGTGATTTCCCATACGGTATGATTTTCGATGCGACATCGGGCAGCTTTGCTCATGCCAGCAGATCGTCTCGATGGGCCCGCCAGTCATTCAACACCGACAATGAGGGCAGCAGCGAAAAATGGCCGGGCTGGACCGTTTCAACCGCTGCAAGCAGCGCCAGCGGCACTTTGTGCCGATAAAGCCCAATGCACACGCCCCCTTCGACCGCTGCCGGCAATTCCGTGATTGTGTCGAAAGTCGAAAACGTACCCGTTGGCTCTTCCACGATTTCGAAACGCCCCACCCGAAACCTCCCTCTGCACAAAAGTAGCGACCAACGCGGACATCCCCCTTCTGGTTCCCTGAGGCCGGCACTTTTTTCGCGCCTTGGTTGTAGCGCATGCCAACAGGACAGTCATGCCCCAAGGGCGCATAGCCAAAATCGCTACGCACATTTTAAATCTTGACGCGTGTCAATTTTTTATGAAACATGCGCAAACGCCGGCATGGCATCGACCGGCGCTCTGGGAGGAGCAATGCCTGACGTCGAAAGTTCCCGAACCTGGGCTGCAAGTCCGCACATCCCAAGCGGGCAGCATTCTGTTGGCGAGACCATCGCGCCGGGCGCCGGGCTCGCGCCCCGTCGGACATTGCAGTCGCCGGCCAGCGACATTGATGCAGCCCATAAAACAATCAGGAGGAGGAAAAACCATGCGTATGTTCAATTGCCTGAAGCTTGGCACGAACCTGCTTGGCGCAGGCATGCTTGCAGCCATCGTCGCAGCGCCCGCCCATGCCGAGGATGCGGCGAAAGTCGCGGCCATCGTCAAAGGCCTCGACAATCCGTTCTTCCAGACCATGCAGAAGGGCATCGAGGAGCAGGCCAAGGCAAACGGCGTGAATGTCAGCGTCCAGGCCGCCGCCAACATGGGTGACGCCACCGGCCAGGCCGACCGCCTGACCGCCATGGCCATGCAGGATTTCGATTGCTACCTGGTCAACCCGATCAGCGTCTCCAATCTCGTCCAGGCGCTGGTGCCGGTCGCCCAGAAGAAGAAGCCGATCGTCAACATCGACTCGACCATCGACCCCGAGCAGGCCAAGGCCGCCGGCTTTGCCGTCTCGACCTATATCGGCACCGACAATGTCGCCGCCGGCGCGCTGGCCGGCGAAGAGATGCTGAAGCTGGTGCCGAAGGGCTCCAAGGTCGCGCTGGTCGCCGGCATCGTCGGCGATGTCGGCTCCAACGCTCGCATCAAGGGCTTCAAGCAGGCAGTGGAAGGTAAACTCGACATCGTGGTGATGGTCAGCGCCGACTGGGATCGCGAAAAGGCGCTGACCGCCGCAACCGATATCCTCGCTGCCCATCCGGACCTCGCCGGCTTCTTCGCCGCCAACGACATCATGGCACTCGGCGTCGAGCGCGCCGTGCGGACCTCGGGCAAGGACGTCAAGGTGATCGGCCTCGACGGCATCGTCGACGCGCTGAAATCGATCGCATCAGGCGAACTCACCGCCACCGTCGCTCAATATCCCTATGTCGTCGGCGCCATGGGCCTCGAGGCCTGTGCAGTGGCCGCCAAGGGCAAGGAATTGCCCGCCAACGTGCCAGCACCGGTGCTGTTGATCAACAAGGACAATGCCGAAGCCTCGCTGAAGAACTTTCCCCGCCCCGGCGGCGACTATCCCGATCCCTTCCGCGAGATGCTGAAGTGAGCACACCTGCAGACAACGCGCCCGCCGCCCATTCGGCGGGTGCGGAGGAGAGCCGTCCCTCCCTGGCGGCTCTCCTCCTCGATCCCTCCTTCTGGGCCGACTGGGCATCAGTCGTCGGCCTGGTCGGCCTCGTCATCGTCTTCGGCATCGCCCAGCCGGTCTTTCTCAGCGTCGCCAATCTGCAGGCGCTGTTGCTGGCGGCTGCGATCCTGGTCGTGCTGTCGATCGGCCAGACCTTCGTCATCGCCACCTCGGGCATCGACCTGTCGCTGGCGGCAGCCGTCATGCTCGGCGCCATCATCCTCGGCCTCGTCAATGCCGCCGGCTACGGCATCTTCATCGCCTGCATGCTCGCGGTTCTCGCCACCAGCGCCGTCGGCTTCCTCAACGGGCTTATCATCACGGCAGGCAAGATCCCCGACTTCGTGGTGACGCTCGGCACGCTGTCGGGCATCACCGGCCTTGGCCTCATATTGTCGGGCGGCGAACCGACCATGGTCGGCTCGACCTTCCTGCTCAAACTCGCCTCCGGCTCGTTCGGACCGTTCGGCTATCCGGTCTGGGTGGCGATCGCAGCCATCATCGTCGCCCATATCGCGCTCTACCACACGCGCTTCGGCGTGCATCTGCTGGCGACCGGCGGCCAGGCTGAAAGTGCCGGCGCGCTGGGCATCCGCACCAACCGGGTCAAGATCGCCGCCTATACGATTTCCGGTCTCTGCGCCGGCATCGCGGCCATTCTCCTGGTCGCCCGCATCGGCTCGGCCGAACCGCAGATCAACACCAGCCTGCTGCTCAATTCGGTGGCGGCGGTGGTGCTGGGCGGCGTCAGCCTGTTCGGCGGCCGCGCCAGCATTCTGGGACCGGCGATCGGCGCGCTGATGCTCACAGCACTCGTCAACGGCCTGACCTTGCTCAACGTCTCGGCTTTCTACCAACCGCTTGCCGTGGGGGCCATCGTGGTGCTGGCGGCGCTGATCATGCGGTATCAGAAATGAGCGCTCCCCATCATATCCCCGCCACTGAGGCGATCATCGCTTGCGAAGGGCTGAGCAAGCATTTCGGCGGCATCCGCGCCTTCACCGACGTCGCCTTCCAGGCCCGTCGCGGCGAGGTCACCGCCGTCATCGGCGACAATGGCGCCGGCAAATCGACGCTTATCCGCAGCCTGGTCGGCGTGCATCAGCCGGACGCCGGCAATTTGTTCTTCGACGGCCGCGCGCGGCCCTTCGCCAACCCGGACGAGGCGCGCAAGGCCGGCATCGAGACCGTGCACCAGAACCTGGCGCTGATCGACGAACTGACGGTCGCGCAGAACCTGTTCCTCAACCGCGAGATCGTGCGCCGCATCGGCCCGTTCGCTTTCCTCGACCGCAAGGCGATGAAACGCGAGGCCCGCTCAATGCTGTCGCGGCTGTCGATCAACGTGCCGTCGATCAACCAGCGTGTGCGGCGACTGTCGGGCGGCCAGCGGCAGGCGATCTCGATCTGCCGCGCTGTCGGCTCCGGCGCCAAGCTGGTGGTGATGGACGAACCGACGGCAGCCCTCGGCGTGCAGGAGACGGCCAATGTCGAGGCGCTGATCCGGCGCCTGCGCGAGCAGTCGGTCAGCGTCATCCTGGTCAGCCACAATTTCGATCAGGTCCGCCGCCTGTCCGACCAGATCTGGGTGATGCGGGCAGGAAAGATGGCAGCGACCGTGCGCGCTTCCGAAACGTCCGGAAACGAGCTCGTCGCGCTGGTTACCGGCGCGGCATAGTCCTGCAGCATCAGACTTGAAATCAAAGGAGTTCGCCTGTGGCACCAATTCGTGTCGGACTGATAGGTCTTGGAGAGGTCGCGCAGTCGATCCATCTGCCTGTGCTGGGCGATCAGCGCGACCGCTGGGTGATCGCGGGCGTGTATGACGTGTCGCCCAGCCTGGTGTCACTCGTCACCTCCGAATTTGCGACGGCAAAGGCCTTCGACACGGCCGAGGCGCTGATTAATTCGCCCGACATCGACGCGGTGTTCGTGCTGTCGTCCGACGACACCCACAGCCGCTTCGTGCGCGCGGCGATTGCTGCCCACAAGCACATCCTGCTGGAAAAGCCCGCTTGCCTCACGGTGCGCGAAATCGACGATCTGCTGGCGCTGATGCCGGGCTACGACAAAACCCTCTTCGTCGGCTACATGCGCCGCTACGCGCCGGCCTATCTTGCGGCCAGGGACGAGCTGCCCGTCTTCGCCGACATCACCCATGTCCGCATCTTCGACCTGATCTCGGAAGGCCGGCACTTCCTCAAGAAGAGCCAGAAAATCCTTTATCCCCAGGACATTGACCCTGCCCTGCTGGCGCGTGGCGCAAGCGAACGCGACGCGCTGATCCGCGAAGTGGTGGGCGCCGACGCGCCGGCCGATCTGGTGCGAGCCTATCGCGGGCTGACCGCGCTCTCCTCGCACCACATTTCGGCGATGCGCGGGCTGATCGGCGAGCCGGCGCGCGTGCTGGCCGCGCACCGGACCAATGGCGGCGCCAACACCAGCATCACCTTCGACTACGGCCATTTCGCTTGTCTGTATGACGCGGTGGTCGATGATCTCGGCCTGTTCGACGCCATGATCGAGGTGCGCTCCAACACCAGGCGGGTGCGCATCATCTACGACACGCCCTACATCCGCAGCCTGCCGACCCGGCTGGAGGTCACCGATGCCGGCCCGCTCGGCCCAGTGACGAAAACCTTCGGGCCGCTCTACGGCGATGCTTTCTCGAATGAACTCGAGACTTTCCACCGCCACATCACCGAAGGCACAAAGCCGTTGACCGACCTCGCCGATTCCCGCCGCGACCTGGCGCTGATGGCCGAGATCATCGAGCGGATGAAGGAGAGTGGCGGGCGCTGAGGCGCTGCCTGCCGCCTACTTCCCACAGTGATGATCGTTGATCTTGTTCAACGCATTCGCGTCCGGTCCGACGCGATGATAGGAGCACGCGCCGGCTGCTGTCGTGACCAACTGCTGATCGTAGTAGCGCGGGCCGCCGAACAGGATGTCGATGAGATCGCCTTCGGCGGGAACGTAGCGTTCGGAGTGGACCCTGCGGTCGAGATACCGGTCGCCAGCGAAAGCCGGGGCGCAAACGCTTGAGCCCATGACGACAGCGAGAGCTAGGATCGCAACGCATTTCGTGGTCATCGCCAATACCCTCCTGGCCATTTCCGGAATCACACCATACATCCAAAATCGCCAGCCGGACAAAAGTTCCGGAGAAGACCGCGATAGGCTCTTGCCGAAGCCAGCTGCCTCGCTCATCCATAGGATTGTAACGAAAGCCTGGAACCAGTGATGACCGACGCCAGCCTTCACCTCGTCGAAGCGACGATAGACCAACTGCGCCGTGCGCTCGATGACGGCACCGTAACCAGCGTCGAACTGGTCGGGGCATATCTCAGGCGCGTCGCGCATTTCGACCGGCACGGCATCAGCCTCAATGCCGTCCCGGTGCTCAACCCTGACATGTTTGAGGAGGCGGTGGCCTCCGACCAGCGCCGCCGCAACGGCACCGTGCTCGGGCCACTCGACGGCATCCCCTACACCGCCAAGGACAGCTACAAGGTATCAGGCCTGACGGTCGCCGCCGGCTCGCCGGCCTTCGAGCATCTCATTGCCAATGAGGATGCCTTCACCATCGCCCGGCTGCGCGCCGGCGGCGCGGTGCTGATCGGGCTAACCAACATGCCGCCAATGGCCAATGGCGGCATGCAGCGCGGCGTCTATGGCCGCGCCGAAAGTCCGTACAATGGCGACTATCTCACCGCCGCCTTCGCATCGGGCTCGTCCAATGGCTCCGGCACGGCGACAGCAGCCAGCTTCTGCGCCCTCGGGCTTGGCGAGGAAACCTGGTCGTCCGGCCGCGCGCCGGCCACCAACAATGCGCTGGTCGCCTACACGCCGTCGCGCGGCGTCATTTCGGTGCGCGGCAACTGGCCGCTGGTGCCTACCATGGATGTCGTCGTGCCGCACACGCGCAGCGTCCCCGACATGCTCGAACTGCTCGACGTGATCGTCGCCGACGACCCCGAGACGCAAGGCGATTTCTGGCGCGCGCAGCCCTGGGTCAAGCTGCCGAAAAGCTCCGATATGCGGCCGCCGCGCTATACCGACCTCACACTGGCGGGGTCGTTGAAAGGCATGCGGCTCGGCGTGCCCAGAATGTATATCGGCCTCGACAGCGAGGCCGATGCGCCGATCGAAACCCGCGCCTCGGTGCTTGCCCTGTGGCAACAGGCGGCGGCCGATCTCGCGCGGCTTGGCGCCGAGGTGGTCGAGGTCGATTTTCCCGTCGTTTCCAACTATGAGCGCGACCGCCCGGGTGCTCGCACCATGGTCGAGCGCGGGTTGATGCCTCAGGGGTTCGCCGAGCGCGAACTCTGGGATCTCTGCATCTGGGGCTGGGACGACTTTTTGCGCGCCAATGCCGACCCGACTTTGCCCGATCTCGTCTCGGCCGACGGCCCAAAGATCTTCCCGCAACCGCCCGGCACGCTGCCCGACCGCTACGAGGGCGGCTTCGACTTGAGGGAATATGTCGAGCGGGCACGGTCCGGCGTCACGCCCGTCACGGAAATCCCGACGATTGAAGAAGGCCTGAAAGGCCTCGAAGCGACAAGGCGGATCGATTTCGAGGACTGGCTGGACGCCCATGGCATCGACGCCGTGGTGCTGCCTGCCGCCGCCGATGTCGGACCGGCCGATGCAGACATCGACGAGGCGTCCGCCGCCCTTGCCTGGCGCAACGGCACCTGGGTCGCCAACGGCAATCTGGTTTGGCGCCATTTCGGCATCCCGACCGTCACCGTGCCGATGGGCACGATGGCCGATATCGGCATGCCGGTCGGCCTCACCTTCGCCGGCAAGGCCTATGATGATGTCAGGCTGCTGCGCATGGCCGGCGATTTCGAACGTGCCACGCAGCGCCGCACCCGCCCGCCGCGCACGCCAGAACTTGCCGACGATATGTTTTCAGGCCGCCCCGCCCGAGCCGACGACAGCAAGGCGCCAGCGTTCGCCATCACGCTTGCCGCCGAGACGCGGCCTTCCGGCGATCAGGACGAGATCGTCATCACGCTCGACCTGCCAAATGAGGTGTCTGGGACGGCCAGCCTCAAGGTACATGTCAACGGAGAGGCCGTCGCGCTGCAGCGAAGGGGTGCGCGCTTCAGCGGGCATGCCTTCATTCCGGCCGCCGAACATCAGCGGTTCCACAGCGTCTGGCGTGGCTCCTACGGTTCGATCGTCACAGCGGTGGTGCGGCTGGAGGATGGGCGCACCACTGGCGCCTTTGCGGTCACCGGCGGGATAAAATGAGTGCTGGGCACTAGGAGGGCAGAGAGGCCAGCCATTCTTCCCAAAATTCCTGCTGCATGTGGACGAAAACCGGAACCACGTCGACGCCGTCGTCAAATATGTCGACCAGATCCGTCTCTTGGGGAAATTGTCCCATCTTCACCTTGCAGGCCATCAATCCGCGACTCTTCTCCATCACTGTATTTTCGGGATAAACAAAGGCACTCGCCCCGTAGCAGAAGGGCAGCAAACCATCGGCTTCGAGCTCCTGACGTATCTGGAACAGAGCTTCGAAAAAGTCTTCCTCTTCGGCCCTGATCACCTTGTCCCGGTAGCCGCATGTCAGGCTGCAGACGGCGCCCTCTACATGCAGTGTAAACACGGCTTCCTCGTCTCCGCCCGTGCCCGCTCCAACCAAAAATACTGTCCGCTGATGATCCATTCCGCCCCCCTTGCTGTTCACCGGATGGTAGTTCGACAGCGGCCGGCTTTCTAGCCATTGCAGGGATTCAGACATCGCTGCCTCCACGGTTCGCCGCTCGCCTTTCGCAATTGGTGACGGACAGAGGCTACCCCCGCGCCGCCCAAAGCAAACCCCGCTCCACCATCAGCGCCATTTCCGGCACCGCGAACTCATCCGCCGTGTGGCCAAGGGAACTGTAGAAAACCTTCCCCGCCCCATAGCGCCGTTTCCAGACGACCGGCATGACGACGCCGCCTATCCTCGGAAAATGTGTGTCGCTGAAAGTGGTCGTCGCCAGCACCTCGTTGCTTGGGTCGACATGCATGTAATATTGCTCCGACCTGTAGGCGAAATCGCTGATGCCCGATGTGATCGGATCGTCCGGCCTGGTGATGGCGACGTGATAGTCGATGATATTGCCGGGATGCGCCACCCATTGGCCGCCGGTCATGAACTGATAGTCGGGCTCATTGCGGAAACTGTCGCCCATCGTCCCGTGGAAACCGCCGAGTCCGCTCCCCCCGCGAACCGCATGCATCAGGTTCTGCAGTTCGGTCTTTTCGATCTTTGACATCGTGATGACAGGCACGATGAGATCGAAGGAAGCAAGCTCCGGATCAGCGAACATCGCCGTGCCCTGGCCCAGCGTGACGTCGAAGCCGTTTCGCTCAAGCAAGGTGCGAACGATCTTCGCGCTCTGCTCCGGCGTATGGCCCTCCCAGCCGCCCCAGGCGATCAAGGCCTTCTTTGGCATGGTGTACCTCCCTTGGAGCACTCCGCGTCGATCGATCCGGCGTCAGCGCCAGCCCAGAGCCGGCGCGACATGGGTCAGGATCGCCTCGATGACATGCGCATTGTAGTCGACGCCGAGCTGGTTGGGCACGGTGAGCAGCAGCGTGTCGGCCTCGGCGATCGCCTCGTCCTGCGCCAATTCCTTGATCAGCACATCCGGCTCAGCGGCGTAGCTGCGCCCGAAGATCGCCCTGGTATTCTCTTCGATGAAGCCGATCTGATCGCGGCTCTCATCGCCGCGCCCGAAATAGGCGCGGTCGCGATCGTCGACCAGCGCGAAGATGCTGCGGCTGACCGAGATGCGCGGTTCGCGACTGTGACCGGCAGCCTTCCAGGCTTCGCGATAGATGCGGATCTGCTCGGCCTGCTGGATGTGGAACGGCTTGCCGCTCTCGTCGAATTTGAGCGTCGAGCTCTGCAGGTTCATGCCGAGCTTGGCCGCCCATTCCGACGTGGCGTTGGTGGCCGCGCCCCACCAGATCCGCTCGCGCAAACCCTCCGAATGCGGCTCGAGGCGCAAGAGGCCGGGCGGATTGGGGAACATCGGCCGCGGATTGGGCTGGGCGAACCCCTCGCCCCGCAGCATCTCGAGGAAGACCTCGGCATGATGCCGCGCCATGTCGGCGTCGCTTTTGCCTTCCGGCGGCGCGTAGCCGAAATGGCGCCAGCCGTCGATCACCTGCTCGGGCGAGCCACGGCTGATGCCAAGCTGCAGGCGGCCACCGGCGATGATGTCGGCGGCACCGGCATCTTCCGCCATGTAGAGCGGATTCTCATAGCGCATGTCGATGACCGCGGTGCCAATCTCGATGCGGCTGGTCCTGGCGCCAACGGCGGCCAGCAGCGGGAACGGCGACGCGAGCTGGCGGGCGAAATGATGCACGCGGAAATACGCCCCATCCGCGCCAAGCTGTTCAGCGGCGACGGCGAGGTCGATGGATTGCAAAAGCGCGTCCGATGCCGAGCGCACTTGCGATTGCGACGAGGGCGTCCAGTGCCCGAACGACAGGAAACCGATTTTCTTCATAGCCATGCGATATAAGGATGCGCGTCAGGCTTCAATGCAAAAGAGATTTTTCGACACGCCCGATCGAGGCTCATGCATCGCTATTTTCAAACGCGCCGATGCCTTGCGCGATCAGGTTGGTCGCCATGACCAGCGAGACGATTGCCGCGGAATTGAAGACGACGACCCACCATTTGCCCCCGGTCAGGAAGCCGTAGCCGTCGGCGACGGCCAGTCCCCAGTCGGCCGATGGCGGCTGGATGCCGAGGCCGAGAAAGCTCAGCGTCGCGATCGAAAAGAACGCGTAGCCCAGCCTTGTGACGAGTTCGATGAGGATCGTTTCCCTGATGTTGGGCAAGATCTCCAGGAACATGATGGCGAGCGGGCCTTCGCCGCCAAGCCGCGCGGCGCTGACATAGTCGCGCTGCTTCTGCTCGCGCGCGGCGGCGCGAACGGTGCGTGCCACCAGCGGCGCATAGGCGATGCCGATCACCAGGATGACGGTCAGGTTCGACGGGCCGATCGCCACCAGCGTCATGGTGACGAGAACGATGAACGGAAACGCCATCAGCGTATCGAGCAGCCGTGCGCCGATGGCATCGGTGAGGCCGTCGAAATAGCCGAGCACCAGACCGATGATGCTGCCGGCGGCAACGCCGGCCAGCGTCGCCAGCGGCGCAACCAGCAGGATATCGCGCGACCCGACGATGATGCGGGACAGCACGTCGCGGCCGAGCTGGTCGGTGCCGAACCAGTGCGCGGCATCGGGCGGCGTCAGCATGGCGAGGAAATCCTCGGCATAGGGATCGTATGGAACGAAGAGGTTGCCGAACAGCGCGCAGGCGACCCAGAACAGAAGCAGCAGCGATCCGACCACGACCGAGGGGGCCAGTCCGGAGAAGGCACTGCGGACCCTGCGCACAGCCGGAAAGCCGACCACGGCGCGCCGTGGCGCGGGAAACTCCGCCATATCCGTCATGGCGAGGTCCGGCGGCGTTGCCGCGGATCGAGCAAGGCCAGCACGAGGTCGCCCGCTGCTGCCGACAGCACGAAGATTGCCGCCATCACCAGCACGCCGGCCTCGAGCATCGGGAAATCGCGTGCCTTGGCCGCGTTCAAAACCAGATTGCCAAGCCCCTGGATGCCGAACAGCGCTTCGATCACCACCAGCCCGCCAAGCATGTATCCGGTCTGCGTCGCCAGCACCGCGATGGTCGGCGTCAGCGCATTGCGCAGCACGTGCCGGAAGATGATCTCGCGCCGCTCGAGCCCTTTCAGGACGGCGGTGCGTGTGTAATCGGCGGCCATCGCCTCGATCACCCCTGCCCGCGTCATCCGGGCGATGTAGCCGGCAAGGTTCAGCACCAGCGGCAGCGCCGGCAGGATTAGATAATAGCCGTTCGTCCAGAAGCCGGCACCATCGGGGGCGACGCCCGAGATCGGGAACCAGTTCAGCCACAGGCCAAAGACGATAAGCAGCATCAGCCCAGAGACAAAATCAGGCACAATGCCGAAGGAAACGCCTGCCATCACGATCAGCCGGTCGATCAGGCGGCCGGCATTGAGACCCGCGATGACGCCGGCACCAACGCCCAGCGGAACGAGGAAGAGCAAAATAATCCCGGCAAGGGCCGCGGAACGCTTGAGGCTTTCGAGCACGAACGGCGCCACCGGCCCGCGCATAGACAGCGAGGTGCCGAAGTCACCGGTCACGGCCTTGCTGAACCAGAGCCAGTACTGGACGAGAATCGGCTGGTCGGCGCCCAGCCGCTTGTTCAGTTCCGCCACCGCCTGCGCGTCGGCAAACGGCCCGAGCATGACGCGACCAACATCGCCGGGCAGCACCTGCCCGGCGAAGAACACAAGGATGCTGACCAGCCACAGCGTGAGGACAAGTGTGCCCAGACGCGCTGACAGAATGCGGCCGGTCAGCATGTCGCGATCATGCCTGGACGAAGGAAACGCGGTCGAGCAGCAGATGCGAAATCGCGGTGAAGCGCACGCCCTCGACCTTCGAGCTGACGATCCGGCTGTATTGCGAGAAGTAGCTGATGATCGCCGGCGTCTCGTCGAGCAGCAAGGTCTGGATCTTGCCGGCAACGAGGCGCTGTGCCTGCAGATCACGCGCCTTCGAGTAGTCGAGCAGCAGCGCATCATAGGCCGGGTTGTTGAAATGCGCCGCGTTCCAGGCTCCCGAACTCTTCAACGTCGCGTTGAGGAAGATATCGGGCGTGCCGCGATGGCCGTAGTCGGTGATGCCGAGCACCGAATCCAGCCAGGGCGAGCTGCCGAAGGTCGCCGAGCCGTAGTAGGCGTCCTGCGGCAGGACATTGAGCTTGACGTCGATGCCTGCCTTCTTGGCGAAGTTCTGGATGATCACCGCATAGTCGGGAATGTCGTAGGCGCGCTCGGTGGTCAGCGTCACCTCGAAGCCGTTCGGCACGCCCGCCTCGCCAAGCAGCCGCTTGGCTTCGGTGATGTCCTGCTTGCGCTGCGGCACCGACGGATCGGCCGAGGGGAAGATCGGCGCGAACGGCGTATCGTTGCCGACGATGGCGCGGCCCTTCAGCAGGCCCTTGACCACCTCCTCGCGGTCGATGGTGAGCGCCAGCGCGCGGCGGATGCGCTTGTCGGTGAACGGCGCCTGGTCGGTGCGCAGATGCACCTGGTCATGCGAGCTTGCCTGCACGCTCAGCAGCTTGAAGTTGGGATTGCCCTCGATCGCCAGTTCCAGGCGCGTCGTGCTCGGGATGACGTCGAGCTGACCAGCCTGCAGGGCCAGCACCTGCGCCTGCTCGTCGTCGAAAAACTTGATCTCGACGCGGTCGGGCAATGCCTTGTCGCCCCAGTAATCCTCATTGCGCACAAAGCTGGCGCCCTGCTTGGGGCGGAAGGATTCGAGCTTGAACGGGCCGGTGCCGTTGAAATTCTTCTCGAAATCGCCGGCATAGTCGGCCGGCAGGATGACGGCATTGTAGACGTCGGAGGAGACATAGAAGGGGAAGTTGCTGTTGGGACCGTCGAGATCGAAGGCGACCGTCTCGTCGTCGACCAGCTTGGCGCCGCCCTTGGACAAGATGCCCTTGTAGGCGGACAAGGCCGACGAGCCGCTGGCCGGATCGACCAACCGCTCGAAGCTCGCCACAACGTCTTTGGCGGTGACCGCGCGGCCATCGTGGAATTTCACGCCTGGCCGCAATTTGAAGGTCCAGCGGCTGGCCGTCTCGTTGGCTTCCCAGGACAGAGCGAGCTTCGGCTGCAGCCCGTCCTTCGGATCGTCGAGGATCAGATACTCGCCGACCTGGCTGATCACCCCGATGCTGGCCGGATCGGTGACCGAAACCGGATCGATCGCCTTGGTCGGCTGGCCGAGCCCGACACGGACCGTGCCGCCAGCAGCGGCCGCAGCGCGTGCGCCTCCCAGCCCCTGCGAGGCGGCAAAGCCGGTCAGGCCGAGCAATGCTGCGTATTTCAGGAGATCGCGGCGCTTGAGAAAACCGCCCTGATATTCGTCGACGGCGACATTCCAGATGCCCCCCGACAGGTTGCGAACTGCGTCGATATCTCTGTGTTTGGTCATGTTAAACCCCTGCTCTGAAATGAAGATTGAAAACCTATGCGACGGGTTCGCCGTCGAGATGGATGCGGTCGACGGCCTGCGGATAGAAGGCGATGAGGCCCTTGATCTTGGGCATTTCCTCGATGGGATCCCGGTAGCTCCAAGCGATGTCAGGGCGCACCGAACCATCGCCCAGCAGGCCGGACCAGTAGGAGGCGATGCCCTTGTAGGGACATCGCGTCGTTGTGGCCGACGCCGTCAGCCGCTCCAGCCGGATGTCTTCCGCGGGCAGATAGAAGCGCGTCGGCAGATGCGTCTCGAACAGCAGCACCGGGCGATGGCTGTCGGCGATCGGCTCGCCATCGAACCAGATTTGCACATGGCTCGAGCTTTGCAGCACGTCGATGCGCGCATAGGGATCGCGGGCGTGGACGACGACTTCCTCTTCCTCCTCGAACCATTGGTCGACGGCCTTCCAGGTGAAGGCGATGCGGCCGGCCAGCGGCGCCAGGTTTTCATCCGGCGGCGACACGAACGACCAGGCCGCGTTGGCGCTTCGCCTGTCGCCGCTGTCGATATCCCAATAGGCGGTTTCGCCACCGACCGGATGCGGCTCGCGATGCAGCGAGGGTTTCAGCACCGACGGATCGACCGCCGACGGCGGGATGAAATAGATCGGCAGGAAATGGTTCGAGCGCAGCACCAGCACGTTGCGGCTGTCGGCGATGGTACGGCCGCCGAATTTGACGCGCACGCGCTTGGGGCTGTGCAGGACATTGACGAGCCGCGGCGCGGTTGCTTCGCGCGGCTGCAATCTTGGTGCGACGGTCATGATTGGTCTCCCGGTCAGGACACGGCGCGCGCATTGTCGCGCTGTTCGGCGAAGCGGTTGGCCGGCCGCGCCAGGCCGAAGCGGTCGCGCAGCGTTCCCGGCGCGTATTCGAGGGGGAATACGCCACGGCGCTGGAGCTCCGGCACCACCTGTTCGGCGAAGTTCACCCAGTCCTCGGGCAGCAGCGGGAACATCAGGTTGAAGCCGTCGGCGGCACCCGAAACGAACCAGTCCTGCAACTGGTCCGCGATCTGTACCGGCGTGCCGGCAACCGTCGGCACCGAACCGCTGTTGGCGAGCTTGCGGGCGATCTCGCGCAGGCTGAGATTCTGCTTCGCCCACTGCTTGACCCGGTTGAGCGATGTGCGCCCGCCATTGAACGTGCTTTCGTCCGGCAGCGGCGGCAGCGGCCCGTCCGGCGGGAACAGCGACAGGTCCAGCCCGCTCCAGCTCGACAGAAGGTCGATGCCGACCTGGTCGGGCAGCAAGGTCTGCAGATACTCCTGCTTCTCCCGCCCTTCCGCTTCGGAGGCGGCGACGATCGGCAAGATGCCGGGCAGGATCTTAAAGCTCTCCGGCCGCCTGCCGTGGCGGGCGAGGCGCTCGTTGATATCCTGCCGGTATTTTATGCCGTCTTCCTTGGTGCTGTAGATGGCGAAATGCGCATCGGCCTGGGCGGTGGCGAAGTTCTTGCCGTCCTCGGACGATCCGGCCTGGACGATCAGCGGATGGCCCTGCGGTGGCCGTGAGACGTTGAGCGGCCCGCGCACCTTGAAATGCTTGCCCTTGTGATCGATTGCGTGGACCTTGTCGGGGTCGGCGAAATAGCCCGACGCCTTGTCGATCAGCAGCGCCTCGTCTTCCCAGCTGTCCCACAGCGCCTTGACGATATCGAGGAATTCGGCCGCGCGCTCATAGCGGAACGCATGTTCGATGTTGCCGTCGCGGCCAAAATTGCGCGCCTCCTCGTCCATTGCCGAGGTGACGACGTTCCACGACGCCCTGCCCTTGCTGATATGGTCGAGCGAGGCAAACATGCGCGCCACATTGTAGGGCTCGCTGTAGGAGCTCGACGCCGTGGTGATCAGGCCAATATGCTTGGTCACGCCAGCCAGCGCCGACAGCAGCGTCAGCGGTTCGAGGCGGGCATTGGCATAGTGGGCGACGCCGCTCTTGACCGAATCCCAGATCGACACGTGGTCGGCGACAAAGATGGTGTCGATCCTGGCGCGTTCGGCCGCCTGCACGAGATCACGGTAGAACTCGAAGTCCAGCACCTCGCGGCCCGGCGCCCGCGGATGGCGCCACGACATCCGATGATCGCCCTGCGGGTTGAAGAAGAATGCGCTGAGGATCATGTGGTCTCGAGCCATGCCGGCCTCCTTCCAGATCTGCTCCGGAGACCGTCGCGCTGCCTGCGCAAGCGGCGACAATCTCTGCTGATCCGAGAAAGGTAGATTGCGCTTCGGCTTAATCCGAGTAATTTTATAGAGATAATGCATTGCGAAAGCGGAAGCGATTGCCCTCGATGGCGGCGCTGGAAGAAAGCGGTTTCAAGTCCCCATGTTCTCCTCGGTTCTGAACGTAGACCAGCTCTCCATCGCCTATGACGGGCGCAAAGGATCGCATCCCGCCGTCAGCGGCGTGTCGCTGCACATCGGTGAAGGCGAAGCGCTCGGCCTGGTCGGCGAGTCGGGATCCGGCAAAAGCTCGGTGGCGCTCGCCATATTGCGCTATCTGCCGAAGAACGCCCGCATCGCGGCATCCGCGCTGGAATTCCAGGGCCGCGAAATCCGCGACCTCTCCGCCGAGCAGCTGCGCCAGCTCAGGGGAAATCATATCGCGGCCGTCTACCAGCATCCGGGCGCGGCCCTCAATCCAAGCATGACGATCGGCCGCCAGATCACCGAGACGATCATGCGGCATCGCCCGGTTCGCCTCGACGAGGCGCGCGAGCGTGCCGCCGAACTGCTGGGTCGTGTACGCGTCAGCCATCCGGAGCGTGTGCTGGATCTCTATCCGCACGAATTGTCCGGTGGCATGCAGCAGCGCGCCAACATCGCCATTGCGATTGCGCTCGATCCGTCGCTGCTGGTGCTGGACGAGCCGACGACGGCACTCGACGCCAGCGTCCAGTCCGAGATCATCGCCATCCTGCATGATCTTCGCAAGGATCACAAAACCAGCATCCTGCTGATCAGCCACGACATCCACATGATCCGCCGCTCCTGCGACCGGGTGGCGGTGATGCAGGCGGGAACCGTGGTCGAAAGCGGCGTTGCGGGCGATGTCTTCGACAACCCCTCTCACGCCTACACCAAGGCGCTCATCGCCTCGATCCCGGCGCTCAACTACACCAAGCGGGACGGAAGACTGGCGGAGACGGACGGCATGCCAGCGCACCCCACAGCCCAAGGCGAAGACGCCGGCTTGCCAAAAGAACGCCGGATCGCGATCACCTGCAAAGGCATCAGTCATGCCTTCGGCAGCCAGCCAGTGCTGCACGGCATCGATCTCGACATCGGCCAGGGCGAAACCTTCGGGCTGATCGGCGAGTCCGGTTCCGGCAAGTCGACCCTGGCACGGATCGTTACCGGCCTGCAGACACCCAGCGCCGGATCGGTCGAACTGTTCGGCAGGACGGTCGCACCGCGTGTCGAGAAGAGAAACCCCGCCGAACGCCGCGACGTGCAGATGGTCTTCCAGTCGCCCGATCGCACGCTCAACCCGCGCCAGCGGATCGGCCGCATCCTCGGCCGCCCGCTGCGGCGGCTCGCCGGCCTGCGCAGGAGCGAGGTGAGAGCGCGCGTCAGCGACCTGCTGGCCTCGGTCCGCCTCGCCGGCGCCACGGCCGAGCAGAAATCGCGGTCGCTGTCCGGCGGCCAGCGGCAACGGGCGGCGATCGCGCGCGCCTTTGCCGGCGTGCCGAAGGTCGTCGTGCTCGACGAACCGACCTCCGCGCTCGACGTCTCCGTCCAGGCGACCGTCCTCAACCTGCTCAACGACCTGCAGCGCGACAAGGACACGACCTATCTGTTCATCAGCCACGACCTCAGGGTCGTGCGCTACATGGCCGACACGATCGGCGTGCTCTATCGCGGCCGCCTTGTCGAGACCGGCTCATCCGACCAGATTTTTCGCGGCCCCAACCACCCCTATACGGCCCTGCTTCTGGCCGCGTCCTCCGACGAGGCCGAGCCAAAGACATCCGCTCCCATGGAGATCGAGGCAGCCGGCATCCCAAACACAGGATGCTCCTTCGCCGACCGCTGCCCCCTGGTCCTGCCTGACTGCCGAAAGGCAGAACCATCAGCCATGGAGGTCGCAGCCGGCCACCGGATCGCGTGCTGGCGGCACGGCCAGGCCTTGTAAGCGGATCACCGGCAGTCCGAGGGCCCGCAGCAGCACGGTTCCTCTTCAGGCGCGATGCGATGCCGGGATTGTCGCAGCATTGGAATCCGGCTTGCAAATGCCATCTTTTGAGGCCAGCCTAGACGGATGATGGCACGCCGGTCGCCAAAACATATTCTTGTCATGCTGCTCGCGGTATTCCTGACCGCCGGGTTCAGCCTGTCTGCCGCTCAGGCGAGCGTCATGTCGGCGAAGATGATGATGACGACTGGCAGCGGCATGACCATGCCTGCCGGCACCGGCATGGCAAAGATGGCCGACACAGCCATGAATGGCGATTGCAGCGCGTGCCTCAAGGGCACCGCCGACAGCGGCAAACCGATGCATTGTCCGCCGACCTGCATCGCACCGGTGCTCGCGGTGTTGCCGCTCGAGTTCGCGGCGATGACTTTGACCCGGGCATCGCTGCCGTCGGCACTGCCGACCCCGTTCCTTCATGGGCGAAGTTCCGTACCCGACCCATTCCCTCCCAAATCCACCGATCTCGTCTGACGCCGTTTCAGCCATCCAGCGGCTGATTTCCGGCGTTTGATCGCCGCTGGCGCCTTGCGCCGGCGAGCACACGGCAACTCGACGTCGAGAGGCTCGCCGTCGATCGAGATCGCAAAGGGCTTGAGAGTGAGTATCTATTTCAGTCATTCCATTTCACGCCGCAGGTTTGTCCTCGCGGCGGCGAGCGTTGCCGCGGCCACCCTGGTGCGCCCCGCAACGCCAAGAGCATCCACCGTCGACGAGCGCCGCATCAGGATCGCGCCGGGTCACGCCAGCTTCACCGGCCCTGGCGGTCCGCTCACTCCTGTCTGGGCGTATGACGGGACGGTCCCCGGCCCGATGCTGCGCCTGCGCCAGGGCCGACCCGCTCGCATCACGGTCGAGAACGCATTAGACGAGGAGACCACGGTCCATTGGCATGGCATCCGCCTGCAAAACGCCATGGACGGAGTACCCGGCCTGACGCAGCCGCCGATCAAGCCGGGGACAGATTTCGTCTATGAATTCACGCCGCCCGACGCCGGCACCTTCTGGTACCATCCGCATGCCAACAGCCTCGTGCAGCTCGGCCGCGGGCTCGCCGGCGCCCTTATTGTCGAGGAGGCCGAACCCGTTGCCGTCGACCGCGACCTCCTGTGGTTGCTGCAGGACTGGCGGCTTGCCGACGACGGGCAGATGGCCCCCGGCTTCGGCAGCGCGATGGACGCGGCGATGTCGGGCCGCGTCGGCAACGTCGCCACCATCAACGGCACGGTTCCGGTCGACCAGAGCGTGAAGGCGGGGGAGCGCGTCAGGCTGCGGCTGGCCAATGCCTCGCTCGCCCGCATCATGGCGTTGCGCTTCGAAGGCCACCGCCCGGTCGTCGTGGCGATCGACGGCCAGCCCTGTGATCCGCACGAACCGGAGGACGGCCGTCTTGTTCTGGCGCCTGCCATGCGCATCGATGTCATGATCGACATGCAGGGCGACCCAGGCAAGCGTTACGCGGTGATCGACGACTTTTATGACGGTCTCGCCTATACGCTGACCACGCTTGCCTATGACAGCGCATCGCCGCTGCGAGCCCATCCTCTCGACGCGCCACCTGGCCTGCCGCGCAATCCCTTGCCTGAACCCGACCTTGCCAAGGCCGAACATCAGGAGATCGTCCTGCAAGGCGGCATGATGGGTGGCCGCAAGCTTGCCGGCGTCGGCGGCATGATGAGCATGGCGACACCCGGCATGAATGGTGGCGCGGCCTGGGCGATCAACGGCATGTCGATGACCGGTGACGGCCACGCCGGCATGGCGCCGCAGTTCACCTTGCCGCGCGGCGCAACCTGTCATCTCACCATGCGCAACGAAACCGCCTGGTGGCACCCGATGCACATCCACGGCTTCAGCATGCTGGTGCTTGCGCGCAACGGTTCGCCGGTGCCGCACCGGCAATGGCAGGACACGGTGCTGCTGGCCCCCAAGGATACGATCGAATGCGCCTTCGTCGCCGACAATCCCGGCGACTGGATGCTGCACTGCCATGTCGCCGACCACCAGATGGCCGGCCTCATGACCGTGTTTCGAGTGACCTGATTTTCTCGTCAAGCAACGTCAAGACAACAAGGAGAACTGCAATGAAACTGACTTACTCCCTCGCCGCCTTCGCCGTCGCGATCGCCATGCCGCTGCCGGCTGTCGCGGCGACGATCAACGCGGTGATGTACAAGAACCCGCAATGCAGCTGCTGCGAATCCTATGCTAACTATCTGGAACACAACGGCTTCAAGGTCGACATCAAGCCTGTCAACAACCTGTCCCAGATCAGCAGTGATGCCGGCGTGCCAGCCGACCTCGAAGGCTGCCACACACTGATGGTCGATGGCTATGTCGTCGACGGGCTGGTGCCGGTCGATATCGTCAAGAAACTGCTGACCGAACGGCCCGCCATCACCGGCATCACGCTGGCCGGCATGCCGACCGGCGCCCCCGGCATGGGCGGCGAGAAGGCCGGCCCTTTCATCGTCTACGCCTTCACTAAGGACGGCAAGGCGCCCACCGTCTACGCAACGGATTGAAAGGCAATCGCCATGTCTGCCGATAGGTCCGATTGCCCTGCCCGAACCTGGCTCGCCATGACGTTCCTTTCCTTTGCCGGGTTTCTTGTACTGTTGCTCCTGCTGCTCGCCATAACGGCGAAAATACTTGCTGACAGGTGGTCAAATCCCAAACGGTCGCGCGGACCTGCGGCCCGAATCGAAGGACCGGCAGCCATGCAGATGGTCGCTCTCGCTCTCTTCGGCGCACTGCTCTCGGTGCCTGGACCTGCGACGGCCGGCGAGCCGCCGCAGAATTTTACCGTTCAGGCGACCCCACAGCCGCTTCCGGAGATTCAGTTCCAGGACGGTGATGGGCAACCCAAAACGCTTGCCGATTTTTCCGGCAAGGTCGTGCTGCTCAACATCTGGGCGACGTGGTGCGCTCCCTGCCGCCAGGAAATGCCGACGCTCGACAGGCTGCAGGCCAAACTCGGCGGGCCGGACTTCGAGGTCGTCGCGCTGTCGATGGATCGCGGCGGCCTGGACAAGGTAAAAAAGTTCTTCGCCGAGATCGGTGTCGAGCGTCTCGCCCTCAACATCGACACGTCGGGCAAGGCGATGTTCGCGCTGGGCGCCCCCGGCCTTCCCATGACATTGCTGATCGACAGCCAAGGCAAGGAAATCGGACGACTGATCGGCCCCGCGGAATGGGATTCGCCCGACATGATCGACTTCATCCGCAGCCATTTTTCTGTCCATTGAGAAAGAAACCGCCATGACCATCATAGGATCGACCCCGGCCTCGCAAACTGCATCGAGCCGTGACGCCTTTACCGCTACCCGCCACTATCTTGGCGGCCGGCGCGGCCTGATCGCAGCGGCCGCCGCCGCTGCTGTCGCAGGCCTTGCATTCAACTGGGCCTGGCTAGTCGCCGCCGGCATCGCGCCGCTGCTTCTTAGCGTTTTGCCGTGCGTTGCGATGTGTGCGCTTGGCCTGTGCATGCACCGGATGACCGGTCGATCGTGCAAGACCGATGACGCTTCACAAAAAGCTGTCGACGATCCGAACCCTGCCGATCTGAAAGGCAATGGTTGATGTTCGGCCAGGTCGAATACAAGTCAAGGCACGCTTCGTCGGCTTGGGACGGATGCATGCACTTGCTCGGAAGCCTGATCGCGGTGGCGACGCTGATTGGGGGCCTGGTGCATGGCGCGCAAGCCCACTCGCTCGAAGAACTCGATGCCATGCTCCAGGGGGACGAGAAGTATTTCCAACCGATCGACAGGCCAGCACCAAATTTCACGCTACGCACCGCCGAAGGACGCCTCGTTCGTCCGGCTGATCTGCGCGGCAAAGTCGTGGTCCTGCATTTCATCTACACATCGTGCACGGACGTCTGTCCCCTGCATGCCGAGAAAATTGCCGAGATCCAGAACATGGTGAACGGCACACCGATGAAGGACCAGGTCACCTTTGTCAGCATCACCACAGATCCGACGAGAGACACGCCGGATGTGATGCGAAAGTACGGATCAACGCATGGGCTCGATCTCGCCAATTGGGTGTTCCTGACCACAACCCAGGACCAGCCGGAGGACGCTACCCGCACGCTGGCGGAAGCTCTTGGCCACAAATTTACCAAAACGGACGACGGCATTCAGGCGCACGGCATCGTCACGCATGTGATCGACAAGGAGGGCCGTTGGCGCGCGAATTTCCATGGCCTGGATTTCGCACCGATCAATCTCGTCACCTTCGTCAATGCGCTGACCAATAACGTCGAGCGCCCGCACCACGAACAGCAAGAGGGCTGGCTGGCGAAATTAAAGAACCTTTTCTGAAGCATCATCCGAAGGAAGGAGAACACTATGGCCCATAGTTCAAGGCAATTGCTGAGCAAGGCCGCTGGCAAAACGGCCCGTTTCTTCATGCTGGCCATCGCAACGGCGTGGCTGGCGCTCGGTCCCGGCCTGCATGGCCAGGCAATCGCCGCAGGCGAAATTTCCCAGGACGAATTCGACAAGCGCGTCCACGACTATATCCTCGCGCATCCCGAGGTCATCATGCAGGCGCTACAAAGCCTGGACGCTCGCCAGCGCGAGGCCGACGCTAAAGAGGCAAAGGCCGTTCTGGCGGCCAAAGCCGACGAGGTTTTCCGTGACCCGACCAGTCCGGTCGGCGGCAACGCCCAGGGCAACGTGACCATGACCGAGTTCTTCGATTACAATTGCCCCTATTGCCGCCAGGTGGCTCCGCTCATGGCGCAAGCCACGGCCGACGACCCGCAGCTCCGGATCGTCTACAAGGAATTCCCCATCCTCGGCCCGGATTCCGTCTTTGCGGCCAAGGCGGCGCTCGCCGCCAACAAGCAGGGCAAATACGCGGAATTCCACAAGGCGTTGTTCGCCGTGAAGAGTAGGGTGAATGAGTCGATCGTGCTCAAGGTGGCGGCTGACGTCGGCCTCGACGTACCGCGTCTGAGGACGGACATGCAGCAGCCGGAGATCCTGGAGGCGATAGAGCAAAATGTGAAACTGGCTCAGGCACTGAAGATCAATGGAACGCCGGGCTTCGTCGTCGGCGACCAGATTTTCCCGGGCGCGACCGATCTTGCCACCATGAAGAGCCTGGTCGAGCAAGCCAGGTCCGCCAAATGAGCCTGATATCGCACCCCAGTCGACGAACGGTTCTGGGCGGCATTTTTGGGACCGCCGCGATTATGGGCTTCCTCAGGGATACGGCTTTGACCATCGCCGCGCATAACCCCGGCCTTGTGGACCGTTTCAAAGACCTCAGCCAAAACGGCAACAGCACGTGCTCGGCCAAGTTCACGGAATCGATCGCGACTATGCCGAGCGCCTCGCGGATTAAAGGCTCGTGCTGCAGCCCGATGGATACCGAGACATAGCGATGATCCCGAGCGATCCGTACGATATCCCGGCGGGCGTCGCGCAGAAGATGATGCCTTACTACGATGTGAAACTCACCAGCGCCGAACAGCAGACCTACGACTATGCGATGGCAAATTCCGAGGAGAAAGGTCCGTGCTGCTGCCAATGCTGGCGCTGGAAAGTGTATGGCGGTCTGGCGAAATACCTGATCCACGAGCACGGTTTCATCGGCAAGCAGATCGTCGATGTCTGGGACCTGTCCGACGGCTGCGGCGGCGGCATGTAAAATGTCATGGCGTGCTGACTTGGCGTAACCGGAAGCCCGGAGTTCCTACCGCAGAGCTGGGCTTCGGCGCTTCTTCACATACAAGTACATCCGTTTGTGCTAATATAAATTCGTCATGCACATTCGTTCGTGACGAACATGTGGGAGGATGCAATGAAAACCATAAATCGCAGGTCTGCAATTGCTCTCGGTGTGACGGCCGCCGCGATTACGCCTCTGTTCACCTTGGCGGCATCCGCGAAGGTCAAGAAATACGGCCCGAAGGAAGGCAAGGAGATTGCGCCCGGTGTAAGGGTGGTGGAGGTCGGCACCGGCGACTCCGACATCGCCGCTTACAAGAGCATCGCGATCGTCGATGTGGTGTTTCAGCCCGGCGCACACGCGCCTCAAATGATGATGGACAACGACATGGTATGCACCATCACATCAGGCGCGTTCACCATCAAGAAGGCAGACAAGGAATTCAAGCTCAACACGGGTGACATGTACACCTGCGCCAAGGGCAAGACCGACGAGGCGACGAATACAAGCAAAGAGGTCGGCGTGCATCGTATCGCCGTCCTGATACCTGCGTAGCAGTTGGAGTTCCGGCCGGACAGGCGGCCTGCATGCTGTCCGGCCGTCGTTTGCGTATCGCCGGGTGCTAGCCTCGTCCGGCCAACGCCCTTCAGCAATCCGCAGGATCCCGCCGCTGGTGAAACCGGATCGCAGTCGCATGCTCGCTTTCCGTTCAGGCACAGTGCGATACCGGAATTGGCCCTTGAAGGGTCAAGTCGGACACGCGTAACATCGCGCCATCTGGATTGAGTCTGCTTTATTAGTCCGGGCTAACCTCCGGATTGGTTTGGATATTTCCCTTGAGCACGCAAGCAATCGGCGGCGCGCCGGAGCGCGGCAAATCGTTTGCCCATGTGGCGGAAGCCTCCTGGGGCAAGGGCCTCAGCACCTTGCTCCGCATCGTGCGCATGACACTGCGCCATCCCTGGCAGGTCGCCATCACCATCGTCTCGACCTTCATCGCCGCGACGCTGCAGCTTTTCATCCCCCGCCTGCTGGGACGCGCCATCGACCAGGCGCAGGGCGTCATGGCGGCCGGGGCCGGTACTGCTGCGGAACAGGCGCTGTGGAATACGGCGCTGACGCTGCTCGTCGTCTCGATCCTGCGCGGCCTCTTCACCATGGCACAGAACTACTATGGCGAGGCCGTCGGTCACCGCACCGGCTATGAACTGCGCCTGGCCTTCTATGAGAAGATCCAGCGGCTGAGCTTCGCCTACCACGACAGGGTCCACACCGGCGATCTCATCACGCTCGGCCTGCTCGATCTCGACGGCGTGCGCATGTTCTTTTCCACCGGCATTTTGCGCGTGGTGCTGCTCGGCGTGCTGATCGGCGTCGGCGCCTATCTCCTGATCAGCACCGATCCCGTGCTCGGGTTGCTCAGTCTGAGCTTCGTGCCGTTCGTCGCCTGGCGGTCCTCGGTCACCCAGCTCAAACTGCGCAGCACCTGGCTGACGTTGCAGGAGCGCCTCTCGGTGCTGAGCCGGGTGATGGATGAGAACCTCGGCGGTATCCGTGTCGTGCGCGCTTTCGCAGCGCAGCGGCATGAGCTGGAAAAATTCGATCGCGCCAAGCGCGATGCACTGGACCTCGCCAATGAGCGCGTCGACATCCGCGTCGCCAACACCAGCGTCATGAACTTCTCGTTCCTGGCCGCCATGGGGCTGGTCCTGTGGTTCGGCGGCCAGAAGGTGATCGCAGGCCAGATCAGCGTCGGCACGCTGGCGCAGTTCCTCACCTTCATGACCATCCTGCAGATGCCGGTGCGCCAGCTCGGCCTGATGGTCAATTCCTTCGCCCGCGCCTCGACCTGCGGCACCCGGCTGTTCGAACTGCTCGACGCCGAACTCGATATCGAGGACGCGCCCGGCGCCACGGACCTCGTCATCACCGATGGCGTGCTGCGCTTCGACAATGTCGGCTTTCGCTATGAGAGCGCGGGCGACCGCCCGACGCTGTCGGGCATCTCCTTCGAGGCCAGGTCCGGCGAGACCATCGGCATTGTCGGCCCACCGGGCAGCGGCAAGTCGACCATCGCGCATCTGATCCCGCGCTTCTACGACATCACTTCGGGCACGATCACCATCGACGGCCAGGACATTCGTGAGGTGACGCTGCAATCGCTGCGCAAGGCCGTCCGCGTCGTGCAGCAGGACGCGTTCCTGTTCACCACCTCGATCGAGAACAACATCGCCTATGGCAATCCCTGGGCGCGCGAGACCCGCATCGGGCAGGCAGCCGAGTACGCCCAGCTGCACAATTACATCATGGGCCTCCCGGCCGGTTACACCACGGTTGTCGGCGAGCGCGGCGCGTCGCTTTCCGGTGGCCAGCGGCAGCGCCTGACCATCGCCCGCAGCCTGATGCTGCGGCCATCGGTGCTGGTCTTCGACGATTCGACCGCGGCTATCGACGCCGGCACCGAGCAGCGCATCCGGGCGGCGATGAAGCGCTTCGCCAAGGATCGCGTGACGCTCATCATCTCGCACCGGCTAAGCTCGCTGATGCATGCCGACCAGATCCTGTTCGTCGAAGGCGGCCGGATCGTCGAGCGCGGCACGCATGAGGAACTGCTGGCGCTCGGTGGGCGCTATCGCGCGCTCTACGATTTGCAGCTGCGGCCGGACGACGATCAGCCTGTCGTGGCGGGAGCTGAGTGATGTCGACGCACGCCGACGACAAGGAAGACACCAGCGGGCGGCCGACAAAGGCCGTCGTCGGCTCGCACCGCGACGACGAAGAGGTTTTCGGCAAAGCCTACGACCCGCGCATCGTCAGGCGCATCTGGAGCTTCGTGAAACCGTATCGGAGCCGGATCTTCATCTCGGTCGCCGCGGTGCTGGTATTCACGCTGACGCAATTGGCGATCCCGCTGGTCATCCGCTACGCCATCGACCACGGCATGACGGCAGGCAAGCTCGACCAATCGGTGATGATCGCTGCGATCGGCGCTTTCTCGGCGATCATCCTCATCAATTATGCCGCCTCCTATGTGCAGGAAAGCGTCGTCGGCAAAGTGGCCGAGAAGGTGCTCTCCGACCTGCGCCGCGCCATGTTCAGCCATCTGCAACGGGTCTCGCTGAGCTTCATGGACAAGACCGAGGTCGGGCGGCTGATGTCGCGCCTGCAGGGCGACGTCAATTCAATGCAGGAATTCCTCGAAACTTCGGTCATGTCGGTGGGCGACATCGTGCTGCTGTTCGGCATCGTCAGCGTGCTTTTGTGGCTGGATTTCCGGCTCGGCCTGCTGACGCTGTCGACCATGCCGGTGCTGTTCATCGTGCGCCTGTTCTGGCTGCCGCGCGCCAAAGTCGCCTTCATGGCCGCGCACGAAACCAATTCCATCGCCAACGGTGCGCTGGCGGAAGGCATCCACGGCGTACGCACGGTGCAGAGCCTGGAGCGCCAGCACGTCAATTTCGACCTCTACGACGAGAAGGTGCTGGCCAATCTCAATGCCCATCTGACCTCGGCGAAATACGCGCAGGTGATGGTGCCCATCGTGGACACGCTGACCGGCATCGCCATGGCGACCGTCATCGTCGTCGGCGGTTCGATGGTGCTGTCGCACAGCCTCGACATCGGCGTCATGGTGGCATTCCTGTTCTACATCCAGCGCTTCTTCGACCCGATCCGCTCGCTGACCATGCAATACAGCGTCATGCAGCGCGCCATGGCTTCGGGCCAGCGCATCTCCGAAGTGCTCGACGTGCCGGTCGACGTCAGCGACAGGCACGGTGCCGTGGCGCTGTCGCGCGACATGGACGGTTCGGTCGAGTTCAGGAACGTCACCTTCGGCTATCGGCCGAACCAGCCGGTGCTGAAGAACATCTCGTTCCGCGTCAATCCGGGCGAGACCGTGGCCCTTGTCGGCCCGACCGGATCGGGCAAGTCCAGCTCTATGGCGCTGGTGCACCGCTTCTATGATGTCTGGTCGGGCGAGGTTCTGGTCGGCGGCCATGATGTGCGTGACCTGACCCAGGATTCGCTCGGCGATCAGGTGGCGATGGTGCTGCAGGAGCCGTTCCTGTTCTCCGGCTCGGTGCTGGAAAACATCCGCTACCACAAGACAGCAGCCAGCCGTGAGGAGGTTGTTCGCGCCGCGCAGGCCGTCGGTGCGCACGATTTCATCGAGAACCTGCCAGATGGCTACGATACTGAACTTGAGCAGCGCGGCGGCAATCTCTCGCTCGGCCAGCGCCAGCTGATCAGTTTTGCGCCCGCATTGGTGGCCGACGCCAAGATCCTGGTGCTCGACGAAGCCACGGCCAGCATCGATTCCTACACCGAGATGCTGATCCAGAAGGCGCTGATCACGCTGCTGGAAGGCCGCACCGGGCTGGTCATCGCCCACCGTCTTGCTACCATCCGCGGCGCCGACCGCATCATCGTGCTGCAGAACGGCGAGATTGTCGAAAGCGGCAACCACGACCAATTGATGGGCCGAAAAGGCCTCTACGCCCGCCTCTACAACATGAACTACGCCTCGTTCGACGATATTTCCGAAGGCGAGCTGGAACTGGACGCGGCGGTCGGCAAAGCGACGTGATTGGGCCTACTGATGACCACAGGCGCCTACGCCATTTCGGGGCGTTTTGAACCTTCGCGGATGGCCTTGTGCACGCCGCGCTGCAGATCCATGAATGCAGGGCTTTCCATCACCTCTTCGCGGCGCGGGCGCTCGATATCGACATTGAAGGTCTGCGTGATGCGTCCCGGGGCGATGCCCATGACGACGATGCGGTCCGACAGATAGACGGCCTCCTCCACATCATGGGTGACAAACAGGACGGTCAACCTGTGTTCCTCCCAGATCTGGGTGAGCAGTTCCTGCATCTGATGCCGGGTCAAGGCATCGAGCGCGCCGAAGGGCTCGTCCATCAACAGCATCTTGGGCCGGTAGGAAAGCGCGCGCGCAATGGCGACGCGCTGTTTCATGCCGCCCGAGAGCTCAGCCGGATAGCGGTCGGCGCTATCAGCCAGCTTGACGAGTTCGAGATGCTCCAGCGCGATCCTGCGGCAGGTCGGGCGATCATAACCGGCGGCCTTGAGGGCAAACTCGATGTTCTGCCGCGCCGTCAGCCAGGGAAGCAGCGTGTAAGACTGGAAGACGACGCCACGGTCGAGACCCGGCTGCAGGATCGGCGCGCCATCGATGCTGAGATCGCCGGCGTCGAAGTCCTGCAACCCGGCCACGATCGACAGCAGCGTGCTCTTGCCGCAGCCCGACGTACCGACCAGGGACACAAACTCGTTGTCGGCAAGATCGAGGTTGATATCGCGCAGCACTTCCGTACGCCGCTCGCCGGTGCCGAAGCTCTTGTGCAGACCGGCGATCCGCAATTTGGGGGGGCTCATCGGCTGGACCTCATTGCGAGCGGCCCTCTTGCTTGAACAGCACCTTTTCCAGCGCCTTCATCACCTGGTCGGTGATGAGGCCGAGCAGGCCAAGCAGCAGGATGTAGCCGATGATGGTGTTTGTCTGGAAATAGCGCTGCGACACGGTGATGCGATAGCCGAGCCCCGAAGTCGCGGCGACAAGTTCGGCCAGCACCAGCCAGGTCCATGCCCAGCCCAGGCTGATGCGCAGCGTATCCCAGATACCCGGCAAGGCACTGGGCACGACGATGCGCGTCAGGATCTTGCGATCCGGCAGGCCGAGCGTGCGCCCAAGGCCGATGAAATCGGCTGGAACCCGTTTCACATTGTCCATGATCATCAGCACCTGCTGGAAGAAGGTGCCGATGAAGATGATCAGGAATTTCTGCGAATCGCCGGTGCCGGCCCAAAGGATGGAGAGCGGCACGAAAGCGACGACCGGCATGTAGCGGATGAAATCCACCAGCGGCTCGATGGCCGCTTCCCAGGAACGGAAACTGCCGATCAGCACGCCGATCGGTATCGACAGGGCCGAGGCGATGAGGAAGCCGATGGAGATACGGTACATCGAGGCTTTGAGGTCCAGCCACAACGTGCCGTCGGCAGCGAGCTTGGCGATCTGCGCCGCGACGCTGCCCGGCGAAGGCAGGAAGATCGGCTTTACCAACCCCAGTCCGGTCGCCGCCCACCAAGCAAGGCCCAGCCCGACGAACACGGCCACCGCGATGATCAGAAAGCGCGACCTGGCGATGGGCACGCCGATCCCGGAGGACCGGCGGCGCCTCGCCTGTTTCGCGATCGGTCCTGGCGCCGGTCGCTCCCCGGGCATCTGTGTCACCACCGCGATCCGGCCTTGATCATTCCGCCGCCTTGACGAAGGACGGGTCGATCATCTGCTCCGGCGTCACATCAGCCTGCAGCAGCTTGGCGTTCTTGGCGGCGGCTTCGACATCGGCGAAGGTCTTGGTGGTGAAGTCGCCTGTCAGCGCCGTCTTGTTTTCGGCGAGTGAGTAGTAGCGCACGCCGTCAAAGGCGGTGCTGAGGTCCTTGACGTCCGAACCGACGGCCTTGGCGATGATGGCGCGCCCACCGGGCGTGTCGGCATTGTAGTCCTTGAGCGCCGCGTCCCAGCTCTTGATCATGGCCAGCACCTGGCCGGGCCGCGACTTGATCACCTCGTCACGCACCACCAGCACGTCGCTGATCAGGCCGGGATCCTCGCCGGCGGTGAACAGAAGCTTGAGGTCCTTGTTCTGCGCCATGGCGACGGTGAGGTACGGTTCATAAGTCACCGCGACCGGCACCTGGCCGGCGATCAAGGCGCTGCCGGCATCGGACGCCGGCATCGGGACCGGCTTCACATCGTCGATCGACATGCCGTTCCTGGCGAGCGCGTATTTGAGCAGGATGTCGCTCGTCGTGCCTTCCTCGAAGGCGACCTGCTTGCCCTTGAGGTCCGCGATGGAGGTGACGTCCTTGCCGGCGATGATGGCGTCGGCGGTCATGGAGACGTCGAGCAGCAGCACGATCTTCACCGGCAGGCCGGCCGCAACCATGCCCATCGCCGTGTGGGTGGCGATGTTGGCGGCGTCGAGCTGGCCGCTTGCAAGTGCTGCATTGATGTCCTTGTCCTCGGCGAAGTTGACGATCTGGACGTCGCTCAGCCCGTTTGTCTTGAACAGACCCTTGGCCTCGGCGACATGCCACTGGCCATAGCCGAGCCAAGGCTCGATGCCGATCTTGAACGCTCCTGCCTCGGGCGTGGTGGGAATGGCCGCATCGGCCGCGTAGGCTGCCGGGGCGGCGGCGAGCCCGATGGCGGCGGCCATCACAAGCGCGCGAAATTGTCCTGTTAGGTTACGCATCATCTTTGTTCCCCTTGATGATCAGACCGCTTTTTCTAACTGAGGTAGCCGGTCTGGTGAGACTGCGGGTTTCTGCTCTTGCGGCACTGTGCCTCGGCGTCTTACCTGCCACTTCATGGTGAAGTGCGAGGATATTTCAGCGTCAGCGGGAGCGGATGTCAAGGCTAAAATACATACATGCATATACAAGTTGGAAAGACTCAATTTTCCACCTTGGCCGGATCGATCCGGTCGAGGAAACCTGTCACCCGATCGGCTCCGGCAACGGGTTCGCTGCCGACCATGACCGCGACTGAAAAGGCAATGAGGGAAGAGAGCGGCGTGTGGCTGCGCGCGCCGGCGCGCAGGTTCATAACCAGCGTCGGCGACAGGAAAAGACCGGCCCGCAGCACCGCGCGCCAATCGGCCGGCAGCATGCCGCGCCGTTTGAGCTCCAGCAGCAATGGCCGCCACAGCGCTGTCGCCTTGACCTCCAGCAGGTCGCGGCGGACGAGGCTCAGGTCCCAGTCCGTGTCGACATGGAGCAGGTTTCCGTCCAGCCGCGCCTGGGCGCGAAAAGCCTCTGTCGCGGTCGCCGGATCATAGAGCCAGAACGGGTGGGCGAAGATATTGTGGAACGTCGCCTTCACCTCCGCCAGCAGTGTCGGGATGTGCGAGCCGGCAAAGGCGGGATCGAAGAAGGACAGCTCCGCCCTCCCCGCCTTCGCCGTGTACCAGACATTGGCGTTGTGGGCGTCGCCATGCGCGACCACGCCGCCGGCATCGGCAAGCCGGTCCGGCCGTAAGCGCACAGCCGCGGCATCGAAAAGCTCACCGATGCTGTCGGTGTACTGCTGGTCGTTGATGACGAATTTCAGCCGGGAAAACCGATCCCAATCCAGCTCGGCACCGGGAAAGACGAACGGCTTGCCGACATAGAAATCGGCCAGCCTTCCGCCTGGTGACAAGCGTGTCTCGGCATCGATCAGCCGCTCATGAAACAGCCTGTGGATCGGCTCCGCCGCCACGTCCTCGACAGTGACGGGATGCAGCGTCTCGAGATAGACCTTGAGCAGCCTGGCCGACAGGTCGTGCTCGGCAAGAACGGCTTCTCGCCGCTTGCCGGCATCGTCCTGCCCATCCAGCGCGAACAGCACATCCGAAAATCTCGGATCCGTGCGGCGGCGATAGACAAGGATCTGCTCGCCCGGCTGGGCCGACATATGCACGGGCTGGTCGACCGGCAGGCCAGCGCGCGACAGAATCTCGGCGCGGTAATACTCGCCCGTCATCGCCTCTTCCCGCTCCTCCTGATGGAACTTGAAGAAGTACGCGTTGCCGTCGTCCTCGAAGAAGCCGTTCAGCGAATTGAGGCTGTATTTGTCGAAGTTGATGCGGACATTGCGGGGGCGCATCGCGAACAGGTCGCCCAGCAATGCCGCCAGCGCGCTTTGTGCTTCGGCAACATCATGCTGCGCGAGTGCCCGGATGCGCGCCGTGCGACTCGGTGTCTGCGTCATCTGTTGTCCTTTTTGGCCCGTCCATTCGAGAGCGAAAGCGTTCTCGTCAGCACATGTATATGCATTGACAACGAAACCGCTCCGACTTGCATTCGACCTGCTTCCGTTAGCTGCTTTTTGAAGGTGAATAGCGGCTGCCGAGCGAGTAGCGGCTGCCGGCATAAGTCAGCTTGCTGATCGTCGCCACCACCGCGCCTGTCCATGTCCGGCGGTGCAGGAAAAGGCAGCAGGCGCCGACATCGATGCCCAGATGCCGCGCCGTCTCGGCATCCGCGGGGATGGCGGAAATGATATGCTCGACCTCGGTCACCGGGGTTTTCTGCATGAGGTAGTCATAGGTCGCCGTCTTCGAAAAATCCTGCTTGTCATAGTCGGGGATGAGGCTCGGATTGACGAAACGCTCTTCCAGTTGCACCGGCAGATCGTTCTCGAAATTGACGACGACGGAATGATAGATCGACACACGCTTTGGAAACTCGAACGACAGCGCCAGCTCCTTTGTTGGCATCATGGTTTCGAGGACGAGGACTTCGGAGCGATGCGTGTTGCCGCGCTCGACGATCTCGGCCGCGATGTTGTTGATCTCGATCAGCGTCGATTGCGGCCGCGGTGGCGCGATGAAAGTTCCCACACCTTGCAGACGGATCAGGAACCCGGCCGAGGTCAACTCTCTGAGCGCCCGGTGAACCGTCATCCGCGACACGCCGAGTGAAGCCACCAACTCATTCTCGGACGGCAGCTTGCGATCCTTGCCCCACCGGCCCGTTCCGATGTTGGCCAGGATGTAGTCCTTCACCTTCTCGTAGAGAGGGCTGGCCGTGTCAGGCAAAGTGATCATTTCCAAAGTCCTTTCCGGCGATTCATCGGAAATCACGACTGCTCGACAGGTTGCCGCATGCGGATGATTGTTTTCAAGCCGTCGCTGTGTCCCGCCAACAGCCGCTCATAGGCAGCCGGAATGTCATCCAGGCCAATCTCCTGGTCGATCAGCGCCAACAGCGGTTCGCTGAGCTCACCCAGCATCCGCACGGCCTCGGGCAGCTCATCGGCAAAGGCGTGGCATCCCAGCAACCCGATTTCGCGTTCGACCAGCGTATTGGGATCAATGTCGAGGCGGCCGTGAAAGATGCCCACCATGGCGATCGTGCCGCCGGGATCGAGAACGCCGAGCAATTGATTGAGTGCCGCGATGCTGCCGGTCGCTTCGATGGCTGCGAGCAGCGGGGCATTGGCGGTTGCGGCGGCAACGGCATCCCGGTTCAGATCGACGATCGTGGCACCCGTCACCCGCGCCACCCGGGCGCGGCGGCTCTGGTTC
>NZ_RZRT01000019.1:0-28019 GCF_003998295.1 Mesorhizobium sp. M7A.F.Ca.US.011.01.1.1 | reverse complement strand
GGCGAAGGTTCGCGACAGCAGCAGCGCGGCAAGACCGCCGATAGGCCCGCAGCCGACGACCAGCACGGAGCCGGCCGTTTTCGGCAGGCGCCGCACCGCGTGCAGCGCCACCGCCAGCGGCTCGGTCATCGCCGCGACCCGCTCGTCGAGCCCGGCATCGATGATATGCAAAAGCCGTGCGGGCAGCACCGCCTGTTCGGCAAACCCGCCGTCGCAGATTTCTCCCACAAAGCCCAGCGACACACAGAGATGCCGCCTGCCGGCATGACATTGCGCGCAGTCTCCGCACCAGAACCGGGAATCGGCGACCACCCTGTCGCCGACGGCGACGCTATCAACGCCTGCGCCGATGGCGGTCACCGTGCCGGTCAGTTCATGGCCGGCCGTCGACGGCGACCGGCTTATCCATTGGCCCGTGCGGAAATTATGCAGGTCCGAACCGCAGATGCCGGCGGCATCGACCCTGAGCTTCACCCAGCCCGCATCCGGCACGCCCGGCGCGGCGACATCCTCGACGCGCAGATCGCCGGGTCCATAGAGTCGAGCAGCCTTCATCGCGATCGTTTCCGCTCAACCGGCGAGATAGCGGTCGCGGATTTCCGAGACCGCGTTCTCATGCGAGCTGAAGCCCTCGTAGCGGGCGAGCCTGCGGGCGTGCAGAGCGAGTTCCGGATAGGCCGCCGAGGTGACATAGCCGACCGACGAGCGCTTGACGAAATCCGTCACCGAAAGCGGGCCGTAGGTCCGCGCCCACCGGCTGGTCGGCAGCACTGCATTGGGTCCAAGGACGAAGTTGGCAAGGGTCACCGGCGTGTGCGGTCCCATGAGGATTTCGGCCGCCTCGGTGATGCGTCCGAGATGGGCGAACGGCTCCGTCGACAGGATCTCGAGATGTTCGGGCGCATAGTCGTTGATGAAGCGGTAGCTGTCTTCCAGCGACGCCGTCAGCACGATGCCGCCGCGCTTGCCGGTCAACACCGCGCGCGAAAACTCGACACGCTGCTCGGTCATCCGCGACCAATGCTCGGGAAGTGCGGCGAGTGCTGCTTCTGCAACCTTGCGGCTGTGCGTCACCAGATAGGCCGAGGAATCTGGCCCGTGCTCGGCTTCGATCAACAGGTCGAGCGCGGCAAGCCCGCCGTCGACGCTGTCATCGGCAAAGATGATCGCTTCCGACGGGCCGGCCGGAAGACCTGTGTTGATGACCGACGACAGCACGCTCTTGGCCGCCACCACCCACGGGCTGCCGGGACCGACGATCTTGAGCGCGGGCTTCACCGTCTCGGTGCCGTAAGCGACGGCGGCAACTGCCTGGGCGCCGCCGCATTTGTAGACCGTGCCCACGCCGGCGAGACGCGCGGCCACCAGCGTTGCCGCATCCACCGACCCATCCGATGTCGGCGGCGTCACGATGGCGATCTGCGGCACGCCGGCAATCACCGCCGGCACCGATGTCATCATCGTCACCGACGGAAAGGCGCCCTTGCCGCGCGGCACGTAGAGCGCAACGGATGCGATCGGCGTGTACCTGTCCCCGGCATAGGCGCCCGGCCGGACTTCCTTGAGCCACATCGTCTCCGGCTTCTGCTCCTCATGGAAGCGCCTGATGTTGTCGATGCCGAACTGGATGCTCTCGACGACGTCCCTTTCCACCTTGTCGAACGCCGCATCGAACTCGGCTTCCGACACCTGCAGTTCGCCCTCGGCGACATTGGCCTTGTCGAGTTCCCTGGCGAAGCGGATCAAGGCGGCGTCGCCTTCGTCCTTGACGGCCTGGATGATCGGCCGGACCTTCTCAACGAAGACCGTCAGATCGGCCTCGGCGCGCTTCAGCAGACTGGCGCGCTGGTCGGCATCGATGGATGACAGATCGTGGAAGCTGATGTCGGACATGATTGCTCGTCTCCTGGAACTCTTGGAACGCAATGACGGTTGGCCCGTGGATGGCCATAGTTCTGCGGGTCGACAAGCCGACCGGGGCAAGGATCAAAGCCGTCGAGAGGCTCCACTCAGGCAAAAGCATATACATGTATGTATGATGGTCGCCAGCAATTTTTCCATCATCCTTCCCGTCGAAACTGCGGAGACAAACCTGCCTCATCAGATCGAGGCGAGAAAGCCGCCATCGACCGGAATGGACTGGCCGGTTATGTAGGCAGCCGCATCCGAAGCGAGGAACACGGCGATGCCGTGCAAGTCGTGGAGATCACCGAAACGCCGCTGCGGGATCTTGGCCAGCATGGAGTGCTGCCATGCCTCGTTGCTGTAAAAAACGTCGGTCATCGCCGTCCTGAAGTAGCCCGGCGCGATGGCGTTGACCCTTATGCCAAGCTCCGCCCACTCCGCCGCAAGCGCCCGCGTCATGCCGAGCAGGCCCGACTTCGACGAGCCATACGGCACCGCGGTGGGGATTCCGACTTCGGATGTCAGCGAGCACAGATTGATGATGGCACCAGGACGGCCGGCGTCGCGCATCTGCCGCGCGGCGGCCTGGGCGCAGAAGAACGCTCCCTTGAGATTCGTGTCGACGATCCTGTCCCACAGCGCCTCGTCGACATCGAGCGAGGGCCGCACCTCCTCCATCCCGGCATTGTTGACGAGAATGTCGAGACCGCCAAGCAGGCGGGCGGCCTCGACGGTGGCTGCGCGGCAGCGACCGACATCGGTGACGTCGAGGGCAACGGCATGCGCCACCCCGCCGGCGGCGCGGATGGCTGTCGTTGTGTCCTGCAATGAGGCCAGGCTGCGCGCCGAGACCGCGACGTCGGCGCCGGCAGCACTCAGCGCTTCGGCGATGCTGCGCCCGATGCCTCGGCTTGCGCCGGTGACAAGCGCCTTCCTGCCGGAGAGATCGAAGAGAGAAGCGTTGCGCATGTGATCCTCCTTGCCGGTGTCGGTTTCCGCTTCAACGTCGAGACTATCAGATCAAGTTACATATACAAGCATATACAAACTATTTCGACTACGGTACGGATGACGAAATCTACCGCAGAGGAGCCCGCCCGTGTCGAAAGCCTCGGACATGGTCCGCACCGAAGTCAACCGCCTGTCGCCCTACAATTCCGGGCTGACAATTGACGAGGTCATGGAGCGATACGCGCCGGCCAGAATCGCCAAACTGGGCTCGAACGAAAACCCGCTCGGGCCCAGCCCGACCCTCGTCACGACGATGCATGCCGGTTCCGAGATGTTCCGCCTCTATCCCGACCCCGCCGGGCGCAAGCTGCGCCAGGCGGTCGGCGACAAATGTGCCGTCGCCGAGGACCAGATTATCCTCGGCAACGGTTCCGAAGACCTTCTCTCCGTCATCAGCCGTGCCGTGTTGCGGCCGGGCGACGCGGTCGTCACGCTCTATCCGTCGTTTCCGCTGCATGAGGACTACGCGACGCTGATGGGGGCGACCGTCAAGCGCGTTGTCGTCAACGACGATCTGACCATCAATGTCGATGCGCTGGTCGAGGCGGTGCGCGAGCGGCCGCGCATGCTGCTGTTCTCGAACCCGATGAACCCGGTCGGCAGCTGGCTCTCCGGCGGCGATCTGTCGAGGGTTCTGGACGCGGTCGGCGACGAGACGCTGATCGTCATCGACGAAGCCTATGCCGAATATGCCGAGGGCGACGACTATGCGTCATCCCTGCCCTATCTCGGAAAGCTGGACCGGCCCTGGATCGTGCTGCGGACCTTTTCCAAGGCGTTCGGCCTGGCCGGATTGCGGATCGGCTTCGGCATCGTCGGTGACCCGGAGCTGCGCGCGCTGCTCGACCGCGTCCGCACGCCTTTCAACGCCAACGGCGTGGCGCAGGCCGCAGCATTCGCGGCGCTGGCCGATGACGAACACCTCGCCAGGGTCGTCGCGCTGGCCAGGGCGGAGAGAAAACGCGTCGAGACTTTTCTGGCGAGCAAGGGCCTCGACGTCGCCGCCTCCAGGGGCAACTTCCTGTTCTTCAACTGCCGGCGAGATGCTTCCGTCTTCGTCGAAGGCCTGTTGCGGCAAGGCGTCATCGTCAAGCCGTGGAAGCAGCAGGGTTTTGACACCTATGTGCGCGTCAGCATCGGCTCGGCTGCGGAGAACGACCACTTCATGGCCGTTCTGTCGGAGCTGTTGTGAATACACGCTTTGACCGGGATTCGGAACGGACCAGCCAAATTGACCTGCTCCTTGCGGCAGCGAGGTACCAGTTGGGGCACGATGTCACGCTGCGGCGCAATTCGTAGAATGAGGCAGCAGATTTTTTTGAGCTTCAGGCCGACAGCAGGCCTTAACTTTCGCGGCGTGGGTTTTTACATCTCTGCGGTCTGCAAACGATCGACGCTTGAGGAGGCTCCCTTGCAGCAACCAGATGACATCGCCGCCCGCCGATTGGGCATTCTCATCGAGCAATATGTGGAAGCGCGCAAAAAACGATACGGCTGTGTGTCGACCGAGCAGGCCTATCGGGCCATCCGGCAGGTCCTCAAACCCGCCATTCCCGATCGCGAACTCGACGACATGGTCGCCTCGCTTGCCGTGAAGAACGGTCTGGCGGTCGTTTTCGACCGCCAAACCAAAGCGTCCGCAGATGACGTAGCTCCGAGGCCAAGCCCCTAGATCGACGCACATCTGCCGGCGCCGGGCGCCATATCAATACGGGGCCAAACGCATCGTTCGACCCCGCATCGATGTGCATCGCCGGAGGAACCTGCGATACACCTGCGCCGTGGCCTGTGTGCCGCAAGCCGACGGGCGTGGCGGCTTCAAGCGGCGGTGCTGACCTGGCCCGGCTCGAGGACCGACTTGACCTTGCCGGCTACCGCGCGTCCCAGATCGGCGTTGTTTGCGGCGGTGAAATGAATTCCGTCGACACCGTCCGTGGTGAGGTAATCGCCGGCGTTGAGGAAGTCGATCTTCATGAAATCCGCCATCGCCTTGTACTGCCTGGCCAGATCCCTGGATTTTTCGTGCCCGCCGCCGAACATGCCCTCGAACCACGGATCGGGCATCGGGGTCAGCGGCGGCGGCGCAATGACCAGCGCCTTGGGGGCCGGATAAGGCGTGCCGATGCCGCCGGCACTGGTCAGGATCTGCCCGACGAGTTTCGCCATTCCATTGGCGATCTCATAAGGCGTCCGGCGGAAATAAGACTTGGTGTCATTGGTGCCGAGCATGACGATGACCAGGTCCAGCGGCAGATGGCTGGCGATGGCCGAGGGCAGGTAATTGGCGCCGTTCAGGCGCGGATCGTTGGGGTCGTCCAGACAGGTGGTGCGCGCGCTCAGGCCTTCTTCGATGATGTGGTAGCCCGCCCCCAGCGCCGCCGCCATTACACCGGTCCAGCGCTGGTCATAGGGGTAGCGGTAGGTCGGCGACCCTTCCTTGACCGGAACCCAGCCCCAGGTCAGCGAGTCGCCGTAGCACATGATGTTTTTTGGCGGTGACATCCATGTTTCTCCATCTGTTTGCAATTGTCTGAACGCCGGCGCACTTGCTTTTCGCCGTCTCAAGTCAGGGGTTTCGCACACGCACCCCGTAGAAGATCGCCGCGCCGAGAATGATGACGCCCTGCGCGATGAGCTTGCCGGGCTCGTCGATGCCGAGCACCGTCATCACCACGAACAGCAGCGCAAAGCACAGCGCCCCGAAGAAAGGCCCCCAGACGCCGCCGTCGCCACGGCCGAAGACGACGCCGCCGAGGATCGTTGCCGCGACCGCCAGGATCGGCAGGTCGAGGCCGACACGGACGCTGCCGACGGCGATCGAACCGGTCTGCACCAGGGCCGCGATCGCCGCGATCAGGCCGGCGAGCGTATGCGCAAGGATCACCGTTCGCTGGACCGGCACCCCGGAAAAATGCGCGGCTTCGGCATTCTCCCCGACCGAGGCGACGTAGCGGCCAAAGACGGTCCGCGAGAGAAGCAGCCACACCAAAGCGGTCAGCAGGACCCAGAACAGCACCGGCGTCGGAACCGACAGGAATTTCGTGTTGTAGAGGTCGTTGAACAGCTTCGGCACATCGCCGGGCGGATTGCCGCTCGACAGGAACTGCACCAGCCCGACCAGGATGATGCTGACCGCCAGCGTGACGATGACCGCCGACACCCGCCGGCTCCCTATCATGAAGCCGTTGAACAGGCCGATCACGAGGCCGGTGGCGAGCGCCAGCACGACGAAGAAAGGCATCGACGCGCCGGGGAAAGTGCCCGACGAGATGAAATAGTTGATGAGCAGGATGATGCCGCCGCCGGAAAGGTCGATCGACTTCACCCGCATGACGATGAGTTGCCCCAGCACGAGGATGCCGAGCGGCACGATCTGCCTGATGAAGATGCCCATGATATTGAGGTTGAGCATGTTCGGCCGCGCGATCCACAGCGTCGCCAGCAGCACGAGAAAGACAAAATAGGACGGCGGTATGCGCAGCAGGCGCCGGGCGATCGGATTTGCGAGAACGGCAGCCATCTTTCAGAGCCCCATCTTCTTGCGGGATTGCAGCCCGACCACCGCCAGCAGGATGCCGCCCTTGATCGCCGTCTGGACAAAGGGCGAGACGTTGGCGAGGTTCATGCCATTGGCCAGCAGTGCCATGACCAGCGCGCCGATCACCGTGCCGTGCAGGCTGCCTATGCCGCCGGAGAGCTGGGTGCCTCCAAGCGCCACGGCGGTCACGGTGTCGAGTTCGAAAAGCAGCCCGACATTCGGATCGCCCGACACAATGCGCCCGGCCAGGAAGACACCGGCAGCCGCCGCGAAACAGGAGCAGACCACATAGGCGAGGATGATGTTGCGGCGGTCGGAGACGCCAAAATTGCGGGCAGCACTTTCAGCGCCCGAAGCAATGCCGCCGCCAATCGCAAACAGATGCAGCCCGTATCGCGATCCATAGAGCAGTTTCCACGCTGCCAGGATCACGACGATGCCCCAGAAAACCGGATAGGGAACGCCGAGGAAACTGCCTGAAACGGCATCGATGACGATCTCCGGCACCGTACCGCCGGACACAGGACGCAGGATGCGCGTGATGCCGAGCACGATGTACTGCGTCGACAGCGTCGCGATGATCGGATGGACGTTGAAACGGGTGATCGCCAGGCCGTTGATCAGCCCGATGAGTGCCGCCAGCACGAAGACCGCCGGGATCAGCACGACAGCCGGCTGATCGAGCGCCAGCACCGCCGTGGTGAAGCTGATGACGGAGCCGACCGACAGATCGAGCCCGCCGATGAGCACGACCACCAACTGTCCGATGGCCGCGATGATCAGCGGCATTGCCTGGGCCACCAGGTTGAAGAGGTTTTCGGCCGTGGCAAATTGTGTCGTCTCGACGGTCAGCCACAGCGAAATGAACAAGGCGACCAGCAGTGGCAGGCCCCACAGGCCTTGCCGCGTGTTCCGGCCACTAAGGATGTTGAACAGCGAGCGAACCATGGCAGCCCCTAGAGCTGGCGCGCGGAGCCGCCCGTCAGGGCCGCGTCGAGGATCTTGTGTTCCGTCGCCTGCGCCGCCGGCATTTCGGCAACGATGGTGTCGTCGTGGACGACGTAGATGCGATCGCAGAGCCCGATCAACTCGATCGTCTCGCGCGACAGCACCAGCACGGCGCCGCCCTTGGCGGTAAAGTCGCGCAGCAGGTGGTAGATCTCGGACTTGGCGCCGATGTCGACGCCGCGGGTCGGCTCCTCGACCAGCAGAAGATCGAGATCGGCGGCCAGGTAGCGGCCGAGGAGAACCTTTTGCTGGTTGCCGCCCGACAGGGAGCCGACCGGCGCGGACGGCCCTGCCGCCTTTATGTTCATGACCTCCATCATGCGGGCGATGACGTTTCGATACGGCCGCGCCGGCGCGAGTTCGGATCGCCTCGAATGCAATCCGATGGCGATGTTGTGGGCGATCGGCAAAGCGAGGAAGAGCCCCTCTTCCTTGCGGTCCTCGGGAACGAAGCCGACCCTCAGCTGCTGCAAATGGCGAACGCCTGATGATGCCGGGAGCGGCATTTTCAGCGCTTTGCCGTTGACGGAAATCGTCCCGGCGAAGGGATGATAGCGGCCGATCAGCGATCTCAGGAAGCGCTGCTGGCCCTGTCCCTCCAGGCCGGCCAGGGCGACGATCTCGCCCTTGTGCAATGTCAGCGACAGCGGCCGCGATATCTCGGTGATCCTCAGGTTCTCGACGCGCAGTATCTCGTCGCCTTTGTTATCAGTACGATCGGGAAAAAGGTCCTGGAGTTCGCGTCCGACCATCATGGCGATGAGTTCGTCGGTGGTGATCTCGGACACCATCCTGGTGCCGACCAGTGCGCCGTCCTTCAGCACCGTCACCGTGTCGCACAGCTCGAAGATCTCCTCCATGCGATGCGAGATGTAGACGACGGCCTTTCCCTTATCGCGCAGCCGGCGGATGTTGCGGTTGAGCACATCGACGTCGGCTGCGTTGAGCGCCGCCGTCGGCTCGTCGAGGATGAGCACGCTGGCGTCCGCCTGGATGCAATGCGCGATCTCGACGAATTGCCGCTCGGCGATCGTCAGGTTGGAAACGAGTTGCGACGGGTCGAGCGTGAGGCCGAGTTCGCCAAGAGCCCTGGCGGTCTGGCTTTTCATCGCGGGATAGTCGATCGAGCCGAACCGTGTCGTCGGCTCCCGGCCCAGAAACATGTTCTCGGCGATCGACAGATTGGGCAGCAGCGAGTGCTCCTGGAAAACGGTCGAAATGCCGGCATCCAGCGCGTCGCGCGGCGACTTCAGATCGAGCTTTTCCCCGTTCATGAAGATCTCGCCGAAATCGGGCTGATGCACGCCCGCCAGGATCTTCATCAACGTCGATTTGCCGGCGCCGTTCTCGCCCATCAGGGCGTGGACGCTGCCCGCCTTGAGATCGAGGGAAACGGAATGGAGCGCCTTGCTCCCTCCGAACGCCTTCGAAATGTGGGACATCTCGATAAGATTGGTCACGAAACCCTCGAACGAACCAAATTCAACACATGGAACGGCCTGCGGGGAATGCTTGTCCACTCCCCACCAGCCACGGCGCCGTCACTTCTTGCCGTAATATTCCTTGAGCTTGTCCTCGGGCAGTTCGCTCGGCCACCAGACATTGGCCGTCAAATCGTCGCGGTAGTATTTGGCGGCCTTGTGCTTATCCCAGCCGTCGGGGTTGTAGACATAGCGCTTGTAGAGTTGTTGACCCTCGAGCAGAGCGACAGCGGCGCGCACGCCGGCCGCACCCTGAGCGGGGCTGTATTCCGGCGAGATCGACTTGAATCCGTCCGTGATCCACTGGCCGAAATAGCCATTGTTGCCCTCGCCGGAAATCGGCGGAACGGGCGTGCCGAACTGCTTGAAGACATCGACGCAGGCACGCGTCATGTCGGCGCCCGACGACCAGATGCCATCGACCTGCGGATTGTTCAAATAGAGCGTCTCGCACAGCTTCTTGGCCTTGTCATACTGCCAGTCGCCATGCTCCTCGGCGATGATCTGCACATGCGTGCCCTTGAGCGATTCCAAGAGGCCGTTGTAGCGGTTGGTGTCTTCCGGATGGCCGGCCAGGCCACGCAGGACCCAGATCTTGCCGTTGTCGCCAACGGTCTTCACCAGCCAGTCGCCCATCACCTTGCCGAAGTGCTCGGCGCCGCCCTGGATCTCGGTGGTGTAGGCATCGGAATCGATGCGGCCGGTGTGAAGGATGACGGGGATGCCGGCGGCGACCGCCTTGGCGATGCTGGCATTCGCCGATGTGCTGGTCACCGGCTGAACGATGATCGCGTCGACATGCTGCGCGATCAGATCCTCGATATCGGCCACCTGTTTCTTCTGGTCGAAGCCGGCATCGAGCAGGATGAATTTCGAGATGCGCTTGTCCTTGGCCGCGGCATTTTCCGCCTCATGCGCCACCTGCACCGTCCAGGTGTTGGCGTTGACGCCGAAGTCGCTCATGCCGATGACCCAGGGCGGGTCCTTCTTGAACGCGCCGGCCGCGGTCATGCGCGTGTCGTCGGGGCGTGGCGCGACGCCGTCCATCAGCTTGACATCTTCCGCATGCGCCAGGGACGACACGGCAAGCGCTGATACGACGAGCACTCCCAGACCGACGGTTTTCAGCAATCCTAACATTGAATTCTCCTCCTTGTGGTTGCCCCGGCCTTACGAATTCGCACGGGCCGCGAGACGCTCTCCCAATGCATGCTCGTCGTCGCAAACCGACCGATGCACGCAATTCTCCCGCCCCCGAACACATGCGTGTCGAGGTCCAACCTGGGCTGGACGATGGTGACGGTTGAGAACTCCTCCGGGCACTTTAGAAGCACAGCGGATTCGGCCTGTCAATAGTTAGTCATGTTGAATGACTATTCTCTTGCTTGCCTTTCATCGCTCCTCTATCCATCATGAATGGCGCTCGCCGGTATCGGCGCGCTGTCAGTCCCGGCGGGAAAAACATGCGATCAGTCTTGTGTTATGGCGATTCCAACACGCACGGCCAGATCCCCGGCAGGGGGCCGCTCGAGCGCTATGGTCCGGGTGAGCGCTGGCCAGGGATACTGCGCACTCAGCTAGGCGCCGATTGGTATGTCATCGAGGAGGGATTGAGCGGCCGGACCACTGTCCACGACGATCCGATCGAGGGCGCCCACAAGAACGGCCGGACCTATCTTCGCCCTTGCCTGCAGAGCCATGCGACGCTCGACCTCGTCATCATCATGCTCGGCACCAACGACCTGAAGATCCGCTTTAACAAGCCGCCGTCGGAAGTGGCGATGGGGATCGGCTGCCTCGTCTACGACATCAAGGAGCTGGCGCCCGGACCGGGCGGCTCGACGCCCGAGATCATGATCGTGGCGCCGCCGCCGATGCAGGACGACGTCAAGGAATGGAAGTCCATCTTCGCCGGCGCGCCGGAGAAATCGCGCCTGCTGGCGCTCGAGTTCGAGGTTCTGGCGGACTCGCTCGAACTGCACTTTTTCGATGCCGGCTCGGTGGTGTCGTGCAGCGAGGCGGACGGCTTTCACATCGATGCCGAGGCGCACAGATTGCTGGGCACCGCACTCGCCCGCGCGGTCGATGCCATCGGCTGGAGCCGCTCGACATGAGCAACCATGCCGCCGCCAGGCAACGCGCTCTTACCGACGGGGCGACCCTTGCCTGACATGAGATTCGCACCACCCAATCCCTTGCGCATCGCCGATCGTGCGAGCGGGCTGAATGCGTTGAGCGTGCGCAGCTACAATGAGCGGCTGGTGCTGTCGCTGCTGCTGCAGAACGAAGGCATTTCGCGGATGGAAATCGGCGAGAAGACTGGCCTGTCGGCGCAAACGGCCTCGGTCATCGTCCGCTCGCTTGAGCAGGAAGGCCTGGTCTCGCAGGGCGAGGCGCAGCGCGGCCGCGTCGGTCCGCCCACCATCCCGCTTTCGCTCAACCCGGAGGGCGCCTATGCGGTTGGCGTCGGCTTCAGCCGGCGCAGGATCGACATCGCGCTCATCGACTTCATTGGCACCGTGCGCTTCCACAAGCAGTTGCCGGCGGATGAAGCCAATCCGTTTCCGCAAAGCAGCGATTTGCTGGGGGCGATCGGGCAAGCCATGACGAGCCTGCCGGTCGACGCGCGCAGCCGCGTTGCCGGCATCGGACTGGCTGTTCCCGACGAAGTCGACGCGATGGCTGCAATTCGTAACGGATCGAGCACTTCCCTCAAGGCTCTGCAAGGCGAGATCGAAGAGCAGAGCAAGCTGCCGGTTTTCGTCCAGAACGACATCACCGCGGCGGCCGGCGGCGAAAGCATGTTCGGCGTCGCCAAGCCGCTCAACGACTATTTGTTCTTCTATCTCGGAGCACGGCTGCAGAGCAGGCTCATCCTCAACCACCAGATCTACAAGGGAAACTCCAGCGCCAGCTTCGATCATGGCCTTGTGCGCCTGGAGAGCGAACTGACAATGCGCGGGCGCCCGTCCGAAATCATCTGGAGTAGCAGCCCTGAATGGCCGGACCTCGGCGAGGCCTACAGCGAATGGCTGGGGGAATGCTCCAACCGCCTGAAAGCCTCGATCTCCGCACTGACCCAGTTTGTCGAATTCAGGACGGTCGTCCTGTCCAGCTACGCGCCGCAGAAAATCGCCAAGGCCTTGTGCGGCGACATCAGCCGGGAATTCGCCACCATCGAAGCGTTGCCGGCGCGCGTCACCATCAGCCCGAAGGCTGTCGGCGCGGCAAGCCTGCCGTTCAGTTCGCGCTTCATGATCCAGTGATCGAGCCAAACCGGCGCTGCCGGCCGGCCGATACGGACTCTCTGCAGGTCCATCGATGATTTTCAAATGACCAGGCGATTCCACTTGCCAGGCGGCCTCACTTAATAGCATGTTAAGTGAACCCTGAGATCGCCATGAAGATTGCCGAGGATCACATCCCAGACGATAGCGCCGCGTCCAGCGCGGAAGCGCGCCGCTCGACGGTGTTGGGCGATCGCATTAAGGCCTATCGCACCACGCGGCGCCTGACGCTGCGCCAACTCGGCGACATGATCGGCACCACGGCCAGTTTCCTGAGCCAGCTCGAGCGTGGCCTTTCGGGCGCCAACACCAGCACGCTAATGCTGATCGCCAATTCGCTCGGCATCAGCCTCGCCGATCTTTTCGACGAATGCGAAGTCTCGCCGCACGCGGTGCTGACACGCGCCGAGCGGCCGGCCCTGCCGACCAGCGAAGGCTACCGCAAGACGCTGCTGTCGCGCCGGCCGATTCGGGAGATGGAAGTCTATTGCGGCGAATTCGCCGTCGGCGGCTCGACCGGCGACGTGCCCTATACGCATGGCAACGCGCACGAAATGTTCCTCGTGCTGCGCGGGCGCGTGCAGCTGACGCTCGGCGACGAGAGCTTCACCCTGGAAGTGGGCGACAGCATCGAATATTCGACCTCGGCGCCGCACAGGACCATCAATGTCGGCGACACGGTGGCCGAAGTGCTCTGGATCATCGCGCCGCCGACAAGCGGCGCTGTCGATCTCGACCAATATGTAGCCCGGAAAACGCTCGCATCCGGTCTGCCAAAATCAAACAGCGAGCCATCGGAGGATTAGAAAAATGGGAAGCAGATCAAGATTGGCCGGATTTCTCAGTGCCGCCGCGATGGCCTTGCTTGCGGCCGCCGCTCACGCGCAGAACGCACCGCCGGCCGGGACCGTCGTCGACGGGTCGCTGAAGGGCAAGACGCTGACCTTCGTCTCCTATGGCGGCATCTACCAGGACGGCCAGGTCGCGGCCCTCAAGGAGTTCGTCGACAAGAGCGGCGTCAAGCTGCTGAACGACGGACCGACCGAAATCGCCAAGCTCCAGGCGCAGGTGGAGTCCGGCAATGTGACCTGGGATGTCGTCGATACGGACGATTTTCCGCCCTTCGTGCATTGCGGAAAACTGTTCCAGAAGCTCGACCTGACCAAGCTCGACATTTCGCACATCCCGGCCGGACAGGTCGGCGAGTGCAGCGTGCCGGCGATGAACTACGGCATGGTGCTGATGTACAAGAACGACAAGTACAAGGATAACCCGCCCAAGGACTGGAAGGATTTCTTCGACACCGCGAAATTCCCCGGCACGCGCGCCATCGACGGCAGCGGCAGCCCGATCGGCGGCCTGATCGAACAGGCCATCCTGGCCGATGGCGGCTCGGTCGACGCCATGACGGCGGCCGACATCGACAAGGGCATCGCCAAGATCAAGGCGATCGGTCCGGACACCATCTTCTGGAAGACCGGCGCCGAATCCCAGCAGCTCGCTGAATCCGGCGAGGCCGACATGATCATCATGTGGACCGGCCGCGCCATGACCGCTGTCAAGAACGGCGCTGCCTACACGCCGGCCTGGAAGGACTGGCTGGTCGTCATGGATCAGATGACCATCCCGGTCGGCGCCAAGGACACCGACGCCTCCTATGCGCTGATCAACGCCTATCTCGGCAAGAAGTCGCAGGAGATCCTGACCGAGCAGACGTCCTACTCGCCGATCAACAATGAGGCACAGCCCAAGGTGGACGCCTCCGTCGCCGCCTTCCTGACCAACACGCCGGACCACGCCAAGCTCGGCTATCAGCAGAACATCAAGTTCTGGGTCGCAAACTTCGCGACGGCATCCGACAAGTGGACGGCACTGATGGCCGGCAACTGAGCCGGCTACAGCCAAGGTGAAGGCGTGAGCCGGACATCGCGTACATCGACGGCCGGGCATGAAAATTCCCGGCCGTCAGGCGCCGTGCGGGGGCCGCAACGGCGCCTGCGCCTTGCCGCCTATCCTTCGCTGCTGGCGATGCCGGCCCTGCTCCTGCTTATCGCCGCTATGGGCTATCCCTTGCTGACCGTCACGCTGCGCAGTTTTTCGGACCCGGCCTGGGGCCTGCAGAACTACGTCTGGTTCTTCTCCACGCCGGTGAACGTCACTGTCCTGTGGCGCACCTTTTCCATCGCCGCCTGGGTCACCATCGTCTGCGTCATCGCCGCCTACCCCTACGCTTATCTCATGACGGCGGTCGGGCCGCGCCTGCGGCTGGTCCTCATCCTGTGCGTGCTGGTGCCGTTCTGGGTCAGCGGCGTGGTGCGCACCCTGGCCTGGGTCATCCTGCTGCAGGATTCCGGCATCATCAATTCGGTGATCAGGCTGCTCGGCTTTGACGGCGTGAAGCTGATCCGCACGCAGACCGGCGTCGTCATCGGCATGGCGCAGGTGTTGCTGCCGTTCATGATCCTGCCGCTCTATTCGGTCATGCGCGGCATCGATTTGCGCCTCGTGCAAGCGGCGCGCAGCCTCGGTGCGCGCCCGGCACGCGCCTTCCTGCAGATCTATCTGCCGCTGTCGCTGCCCGGCGTCTTTGCCGGCGCCATCATCGTCTTCATCCTGTCGCTCGGCTTCTACATCACCCCTGCCCTGCTCGGCGGCCCGCGCAGCACCATGCTGTCGACGCTGGTGCAGAGCCAGGTGCTTAGCCTGCTCAACTGGGGCCGTGGCGGCGCCATGGGCGTCGTGCTGCTGGTCGCGACGTTCGTGCTTCTGGCGCTCGCCGCACCGCTGATGCGCCAGCGCCACAAGCAGGCGTCCAGATCATGAGACTGGCACCGTTCCGCATTCTGCTCGGCCTGTTCTGCCTACTGGTCGCCGTATGGCTGGTGATGCCGACGCTGGTCATCATCCCGATGTCGTTCAACGAGAAGAAGTCGCTTGCCTTCCCGCCGTCCGGCTTCTCGTGGCAGTGGTACGCGAATTTCTTCACCAACCCCGACTGGCTGTCGAGCTTCTTCAATTCGCTCAGGGTCGCCGGCCTCGTCGCCATCGCCGCCACGCTGATCGGCACGCTGGCGTCGCTTGGCCTCAGCCGCATGAAACATTCCGGCGCCGGCCTGCTGCGCGCCATCCTGATCACGCCGATGATCGTGCCCGGCGTGGTGCTGGCGATCGGCATCTATGCCGTTTACCTCGACTACCAGCTTGTCGGCACCACCACCGGCTTCGTCATCGCGCACACGATGCTGGCGATCCCCTTCGTCATCATCGCCGTATCGGCAAGCCTCGAAGTCTTCGACGTGCGGCTGGAAACGGCGGCGGCCAGCCTCGGCGCCGACCGCTTCACCACGTTCCGCACCGTGACCTTGCCGCTGATCGCGCCCGGCATCCTGTCGGGGCTTTTGTTTGCCTTCGTCACCTCCTTCGATGAAATCATCGTCGCGCTGTTCATCACCAGCCCCTACCTCAAGACCTTGCCGGTGCAGATCTTCACCAGCATCACCCGCGACGCCGACCCGACGGTGACGGCCGTCGGAACCATCATCTTCATTGCCACGACGCTGATCATCAGCGCCGGGCTGATCATCAGCTCGAAATCGACGAGGAGTTGAGATGACTGCGAGGGAACGTGGCGCGGCCATCGACATCAAGGGCGCAACCAAGCGCTACGGCAATTTCACCGCGCTCGACGATGTCAGCCTGCATATCGAGCCCGGCGAGTTCATGACGCTGCTGGGGCCCAGCGGCTCGGGCAAGACGACCACGCTCAACGTCGTTGCGGGCTTCACCGACCTCACCGCAGGCGATCTTGCCGTCGGCGGCAACAGCATCGTCGCCCTGCCGGCGCACAAGCGCAACATCGGCGTCGTGTTCCAGCACTACGCGCTGTTCCCGCACATGACGGTCGGCAAGAACGTCGCCTATCCCCTCACCTTGCGCGGCATGGACAAGCAGGCGCGCGACCGTCTCGTCGTACGAGCGCTCGACATGGTCAAGATGGCCGACTTCGCGCATCGTTATCCCTCGGAGCTCTCCGGCGGCCAGCAGCAGCGCGTGGCGCTGGCGCGCGCCATCGTCTTCGATCCGCCCTTGCTGCTGATGGACGAGCCGCTCGGCGCGCTCGACAAGAAACTGCGCGAATGGCTGCAGCTGGAGATCAAGCGTATCCACCGCGAGCTCGGCACCACCTTCGTCTATGTGACGCACGACCAGGAGGAGGCGCTGGTTCTGTCCAACCGCATCGCCGTGTTCAATCAGGGGCGCATCGAGCAGGTCGGAACCGGGCGCCAGCTCTATGACGAGCCGGCGACACTGTTCGTGGCGAAATTCATCGGTGAATCGACCAGCTTGCGTGGCGCTGCCCAGACGTCCGGAGGTGAGACCAGTTTGACGATCGCCGGCCAGAAGATCGTTGCCGGCGGCAAGCTCGCCGGCGGCCAGAAACCGGTGGTCCTGCTGCGGCCGGAAAAGCTTTCACTCGCCACCACGAACACGCCGCCCGCCGCCGGGCAGAACAGCCTGACCGGTCAGGTCAGCGAAGCGATTTATCTGGGGTCAGGTTCGAAATACCAGGTGACGCTTCGCGACGGCTCGGTCGCCATCGTGCGCGCCTCCCTGGAAGCCAAGCCTTTCGCCATTGGCGAAGAGGTCGATCTGCGCTGGTCGGTAGTCGATGCAAAACTTCTTGCCGACGACGATCGCGCCGACATGACGATGACCTGATCGCTCTTTTCCCCGCAGGATTTTTAGACATGGACGCCAAAGTCAACGGCAACGTCTCGTTCTGGTATGCCGACATCGGGCTGCCGGCCTATCGCGCGCCGCTCCCGGGTGACCTCGAAGCCGATGTCTGCATTGTCGGCGCCGGCTACACCGGCCTGTGGACGGCCTACTATCTGAAGAAGGCCGATCCTTCGATCCGCATCGCCATCGTCGAAAGGGAGTTCGCCGGCTTCGGCGCGTCGGGCCGCAATGGTGGTTGGCTGTCCGGCGGCTTCAGCTGGTCGCGCGAGAAATATCTGCGGACATCGACGCGGGGCGCCGTCATCGACATGGAAACGGCCATGCATGGCACGGTCGACGAAGTGATAGAGGTGACCGAGGCCGAAGGCATCGATGCCGACATCCGCCGCGTCGACAATCTGACGGTCGCCACCAACCCGCCGCAGCTCGAACGGATCAAGGCCGCCTATGCCGATGCGATCGGCTGGAGCGTGCCGCAGGACCGCGTCAGCCTGATCGGTCAGGAAGAGGCCAGAGCCCGCATCAACATCAAAAATGTGCTTGGCGGCTATATCCACCACGGCACCGCACGCGTGCAGCCAGCCAAGCTGGTGCGCGGCTTGTCCGAAGCCGTCGAACGCATTGGCGTGCCGATCTACGAGCAGACCACCGTGACCGGCATCGAGAAGGGCAAGGTCACGACGAACCGCGGCACCGTGCGCGCGCCGATCATCATCCGCGCCACGGAAGGGTTCACGGCCGGCATATCAGGCAATGAGCGGCTCTGGCTGCCGCTCAACAGCGCGCAGATCATCACCGAACCGCTGCCGCAATCCTTGTGGGACGAGATCGGCTGGCAAGGCCACGAGCTTCTGGGCGATGCCGCGCACGCCTATTGCTATGCCCAGCGCACCCGGGAAGGCCGCATCACCATGGGCGGGCGCGGCGTGCCCTATCGCTACGGCTCGCAGACCGATGTGCGCGGCCAGACGCAGCAGGCGACGATCGAAAGCCTGCACGCGATCCTCACCCGCCTACTGCCGCAGACAGCCAAGCTTCGCATCGACCACGCCTGGTGCGGCGTGCTGGGCGTGCCGCGCGACTGGTGCACGACATCGGGCCTCGACCTTGAGACCGGCATCGGCTGGGCCGGCGGCTATGTCGGGCTTGGCGTGTCAAGCTCGAACCTTTCGGGGCGGACGCTGCGCGACCTCATACTGCGCCGCGACACCGAACTGACCCGCCTGCCCTGGGTCAACCGTCAGGTCAGCAAATGGGAGCCCGAGCCGATGCGCTGGCTCGGCGTCCATTCGATGTATCAGCTCTACCGCGTCGCCGACGAGCGCGAGGAAGCCGGCCTCCAGCACACGTCGAAACTGGCCGCGATCGCCGACCGCATCACCGGGCATTGAGCCTCGGAGCGATTCCAAAACTTTCTTCATTTTCAGTGCCTGCCCGGAGACTGCCATGACCGACTTCCAGACCTTCGCCCACCTCGCCTCCATCGATCTCGGCGAGCCCGAGCCCAAGCCGACCTCGATCAGCGGCGATCAGTGCGAAGCCTCGAAGACGCTGTGGACCTCGCCGGACGGCATGCTGGAAGTTGGCGTCTGGGAGTGCACATCAGGCCGCTTCACCGCCTCGCGCGACAGCAATTCCGAAACCTGCCACATCGTGTCAGGCCGGGTCTCGCTGCATGGTCCCGATGGCCGCAGCGAGGACGTCGGTCCGGGCGAAATGCTGGTGCTGCCGAAAGGCTGGAAAGGCGAATGGACGATCCACGAGAAGACGCGCAAGCTCTATATCCTGCACTTCGAGGCGTGAGCTGACTGGAACAGCCGCTACTCGTCGTCTGAACGATCATCTTCGGCAACAACAGGCTTGCCTTCTATCGCCTGCCGCAAGGCGTCGTTGATGCGGTCCTGCCAGCCCGGCCCATCCTCCTGGAAGTGGTCCAGCACCGCGCGATCTATCCGGATCGAAACAAGCTCCCTGACGCCTGGAGCGGCGGAGGGCTCACGAACCGGCGCGGCCGGCTTCTTCACCGGCTTGAAAGCCGCCTCGGCGGCCGTCATCGGATTTGTCGGTCGACGCGGGGGATTTGCCATTGGATGACCCTGACTGAAGACGATTCGTGCACGACGTGGCACGCTTGCGCCACCATAGCCCAACCAGCGCCGTCGCGCAGGCCCCTTTGGTCGGGACAATCACTCGGCTGCTTGAAGACTCTGCGCGTCGATGATGACCCTGATCTCGGCACGGCAGGAGCCGCAATTCGTGCCGGCATGCAGGGCCGCGCCGATTGCCGCAACGCTGCCGCAGCCGCCGCGCACCGCTTCCGCGATCTGGTTGGCGCCGACGCCGAAGCAGGAGCAGACGATGGCGCCGCGATCGACGTCGATCCCGCCCGGCCGCCCGGCCACGATAGCCAGCCTGCCGCGGCGGTCGACATGATCGGCACTCAACTGTTCCGCTGCCCAGCCACGCGACACGGCAACGGGCCCGGACGCGACGAACAAGGCGCCTGACAGTTGGTCGCCGTCGAAGGCGGCGATGCGATGCTGGCCGGCGTCGCGGTCATGATAGGCGAGGATTTCGGCGCCCGGTGACGTGCCGAACAAGGACCCTGCGAAGCCGGCCCAGTCGATACCGTCATCGCCAAAGGCAAGCTCTACCCGCCAGCCGCCCTTGCATTTGGCCACCGCCCAGTAGGTCGCGGTATCGGGCTCAGGCCTGCGCCGTGTCACGGCGAAGCCAAAGGCTTTTGCGGCGAATTTCTCGATGCGGGCGGCGACATGTTTCAGCGCCGGCTGGCCGGAAATGGGATCGGTGAGCGGCGCGGTCAGCGTGTCGAGCCGGCCCTTTGCCGAGAACTGATCGGTCCAGTGCATCGGCGCAAACAGGCTGCCCTGGCGCTGGCGCGCCGTCACCAGCGCGCGGACCAGCACGTCGCCGCGCGAGCTGGAAATGCGCACGATGTCGGCGTCGCCGATGCCGAAGCGCTGCGCATCCACCGGGTGGATCTCGACGAAGGGCTCGGCGATGTGCTGCGACAAACGCGGGCTTTTGCCGGTTCGCGTCATGGTATGCCAATGGTCGCGGATACGGCCGGTATTGAGGATCAGCGGATAGTCCGGACTAGTGCGGACTTCCGTGGTCGGACGGATGGCGATGAAGCACGCCTTGCGGTCGGGTGTGTAGAAATCGCCGTTGGCGAAGAAGCGGGTGGTAAAAGAGCCACGTCCGACCTGAGCGCTCTCCTCAGGCTGACGTCCAGCTTGAACACCCCCCTCTGGCCTGCCGGCCATCTCCCCCGCAAGGGGGGAGATTGGCGGTTCAGGCGTTGCCGCCATTCCTGCAACATTGGCGATTGGCGAAGGCAGGGATGCCGTCGGATCTCCCTCCTTGCGGGGGAGATGGCCGGCAGGCCAGAGGGGGGTGGCTGGGCTCGGCGCTGGCCATTGGAACGGCTCAAGCGCCTCATACGCCTCCGCATCAATCCCGGCATAAGCCCCAATATCGAAATCCCGCGCTCCATCATTCTCGAACCCCGATAGCGCGGCATGCTCGGCAAACACCTCCCCTGGCGTCGCATAGGAAAACGCCTCGCCAAACCCCATCCTTTTGCCCACCTCGGCAACAATCCGCCAGTCCGGCAGCACTTCTCCGGGCAGGTCCAAAAAAGCACGCTGGCGCAACACACGGCGCTCTGAATTGGTGACGGTGCCATCCTTCTCGCCCCAGGCGGCGGCGGGCAGCCGGACATGGGCGTGGCGGACGGTGTCGGTCTGGGCCAGCACGTCCGACACCACCACGAACGGGCACGCCTTGATCGCCGCCTCGACGGCATCGGCGTCCGGCATCGAATCGACCGGGTTGGTGGCCATGATCCACAGCGCCTTGATCCGCCCGTCGGCCAGCGCCTGGAACATCTCGACTGCCTTGAGACCGGACTTTTGCGCGATATCAGGCGCCTTCCAGAAGCGCTGCACGCGGTCGCGATGATCGGGGTTTTCGATCTCCATATGCGCGGCCAGCATGTTGGCCATGCCGCCGACCTCGCGGCCGCCCATGGCGTTGGGCTGGCCGGTCACCGAAAACGGCCCTGCACCGGGTTTGCCGATTCGGCCGGTGGCGAGATGGCAATTGATGATGGCGTTGACCTTATCGGTGCCTGAAGACGACTGGTTCACCCCCTGGCTGTAGACGGTCACCGTTTTGGCGGTCGCCGAAAACAGGCTGTAGAAGCGGCCAAGCTCGTCCTCGCTCAGGCCGCTGGCGACGGCGACGCCGGACAGGTCGAGCGCGGAGGCTGCGAAAAGCGCTTGCCCGAAGCCGGTCGTGTGCGTCGTGATGTAAGCCCGGTCGAGCACATTGTGCTGGCCGAGATAGGCGAGCAGCCCGGTGAACAGGGCGACGTCGCCATCCGGCGCGATCGCCAGGTGCATGTCGGCGATGTCAGCGGTCATGGTGCGGCGCGGGTCGACCAGCACGATCTTCATCTCCGGCCGCTTTTCCCGGGCCGCCGCGATGCGCTGGTAGAGCACGGGATGACACCAGGCGAGATTGGAGCCGACCAGCACGATGAGATCGGCTAGCTCCAGGTCGTCATAGGTTCCCGGCACGGTGTCGGAGCCGAAGGCGCGGCGGTGGCCGGCAACCGAGGAGGCCATGCAAAGCCGCGAGTTGGTGTCGATGTTGGCCGAGCCGACAAAGCCCTTCATCAGCTTGTTGGCGACGTAATAGTCCTCGGTCAGCAACTGGCCGGAGACATAGAAGGCAACCGAATCCGGGCCATGCTCGGCGATGGTTTGCGAGAAGGTCGAGGCGACAAGGTCGAGCGCCTCGTCCCAGCCGGCGCGGCGGCCGTGGACCTCCGGATGCAGCAGCCTGCCATCGAGGTCGATGGTCTCGGCCAGTGCCGAGCCCTTGGAGCAGAGCCGGCCGAAATTGGCCGGGTGGTCGGGGTCGCCACGCACGGACACTTGCCCGCCCGCTGCGGCCTTCGCCAGCACGCCGCAGCCCACTCCGCAATAGGGGCAGGTGGTCCTCACCTCGCGCGCTTCGTCGATCTCCATGGGTTCAGGCCGCGCGGCTGGCCAGCGCTTCCAGCGCAATGAACAGATGCTCGCCTTCGACCCGCACCGGAATGGTGCGCACCGCGCCCTCGTCGGCGCCGAGCGCCTTGCCCGTCTCCAGCGAAATCACCCAATTGTGCAAGGGACAGGTCACCGACGTCCCGTGCACGATGCCCTGGCTGAGTGGTCCACCCTTGTGCGGGCAATGGTCGTCGATGGCGTAGACCTGATCGTCGGCGGTGCGGAAGACCGCGATTTTCCCTTCGGGCGTTGCGACGCAGCGCGCGCCGCGGCGGGGGATGTCGGAGATGGAGCCGATTGATACCCAGTTCATGTGGTTGCCCTCGCCTCTGCTTGATCGGAAGGCGCCCAGGCACCCCCCTCTGTCCTGCCGGACATCTCCCCCGCAAGGGGGGAGATTGGCAGCTTCAATGACGGCGACCGTCCTGCAACGTTGGAGATTGGCGAAGGCCGAAACGACATTCGATCTCCCCCCTTGCGGGGGAGATGGTCGGCAGGCCAGAGGGGGGCGGCTCGCGCAGACATCTCCATCACTCCGCCGCCTGCGCAAACCCGACCGAGGCCATCGGCCGAAATTCGTGCTTGTCCTTGCCGGAAACGCGTTCCGACCACGGGTCGACCTGGGCGAATTTCTGGCTGAAGACGAAGCGCTCGTAATAAGCCTTGCGCTTCTCGCCATCGTCCATGATCTGACGCTTGATCTCGGGGATGCCGATGCGCTTGGCCCATTTGTAGATGCGCTCGAGATAGCGGCCCTGCTCGCGATACATCTGCGTCAGCGCCACGATATGCTCCAGCGCCTCATCCTCGGTCTTGACCAGGCCGAGCACCTCGGTGCCCTTGATGTCGAGGCCGGCCGCCCCGGCAAAATGGATTTCGTAGCCGGAGTCGACGCAGATGACGCCAACATCCTTGCAGGTCGCTTCGGCGCAGTTGCGCGGACAGCCCGACACTGCCATCTTGACCTTGGCCGGCGTCCACGAGCCCCACATGAATTTTTCGATGCGGACGCCGAAGCCCGTCGAATCCTGCGTGCCGAAGCGGCACCAGTCCGAGCCGACGCAGGTCTTCACCGTGCGCAGGCCCTTGGCATAGGCGTGGCCGGAAACGAAGCCGGCCTGGCCGAGATCGGCCCACACCGCCGGCAGGTCCTCCTTGCGGATGCCGAGCATATCGATGCGCTGGCCGCCGGTGACCTTGACCATCGGGATTTCGAACTTGTCGACGACGTCGGCAATGGCGCGCAGTTCGGCGGCGTTGGTCACTCCGCCCCACATGCGCGGCACCACCGAATAGGTGCCGTCCTTCTGGATGTTGGCGTGGACGCGCTCGTTGATGAAGCGCGACTGGTAGTCGTCGGCGTAGTCGTCCGGCCAGTCGCAGACGAGATAGTAGTTCAGCGCCGGCCGGCATTTGGCGCAGCCGCAAGAGGTCGTCCATTCCAGTTCCTGCATGACGGCGGGAATGGTCTTCAGGCGCTTGGCGATGATCAGCCGGCGCACCTCGTCATGACCAAGCGTCGTGCAGCCGCACATCGGCTGCACCGCCGCCGGATTGTATTTGTCGCCGATGGTCAGCACCATGAGCTTCTCGACCAGCCCGGTGCAGGAGCCGCAGGAGGCCGAGGCCTTGGTGTGGGCACGCACGTCGTCGAGCGAGTTCAGGCCCTTGGCCGTGATCGCGCCGGTGATCTTTCCCTTGCAAACGCCGTTGCAGCCGCAGATTTCCGCATCATCCGGCAAGGCTGCAACGGCCGCCATAGGGTCCAGCGGGGCACCCCCCTGGTAGGACTGGCCGAAGATGAGCGTGTCGCGCATTTCGGAAATGTCGGTCTGCTTCTTCTTGAGGTCGTTGAACCAGGCGCCGTCAGCCGTCTCGCCATAGAGCACGGTGCCGATGATGCGGTCATCCTTCAGCACCAGGCGCTTGTAGACGCCGGCGGCGGCGTCGCGCAGCACGATCTCCTGGCGATCCTCGCCCTCGGCGAAGTCGCCGAGCGAGAACAGCTCGATGCCGGTGACCTTGAGCTTGGTCGGCGTGTCCGTATGGACGAAGGCCGCCGCCTGGTTGCCGGCCAGCTGGCTGGCTGTAACGCGCGCCATCTCGTAGAGCGGTGCGACGAGGCCATAGACCTGCCCGTTGACCTCGGCGCATTCGCCGAGCGCGTAGATGTCGGGATCGTTGCTGCGCATGCCGGCGTCGACGACGATGCCCCTGTTGACGGCGATGCCGGCCTGTTTGGCCAGCGCCGAATTCGGCCTGATGCCAACGGCCATCACCACAAGCGTTGCTGGGATAATGGTGCCGTCAGCAAGCTCCACCTGCCCGACCTTGCCGTTGCCTGTGATCGCCTGCGTGTTGGCCTTGGTGATGACCTTGATGCCGCGCTGCTCCACCGCGCGCTGCAGCAGATAGCCGGCCGCCAGATCGAGCTGGCGCTCCATCAAGGTCGGCATGACATGCAGCACGGTGACGTCCATGCCTTGTGCGTTCAAGCCCGCCGCCGCCTCCAGCCCGAGCAGGCCGCCGCCGATGACCACCGCCTTGGCCCGCGACTGGGCGGCAAGCATCATCGCCTGCACGTCGTCGAGATCGCGATAGGTCAGCACGCCCGGCAGGTCATGGCCGGGCACCGGAATGATGAACGGCACCGAGCCGGTGGCGATGACGAGCTTGTCGTAGGGCTCGGTCACGCCATGATCGGACGTGACGGTCTTCGCTGACCGATCGATGGTGACGATCTTGTGGCCCTTGTAGAGGGTGATGTTGTTGGCGATGTACCAGCCGTCGCCGTGGATGATGATCTCCTCATAGGCTTTCTCGCCCGACAGCACCGGCGACAGCATGATGCGATCGTAGTTGACGCGCGGCTCGGCGTTGAAGATGGTGACGGTGTAGCGGCCCGGCGCCTGTTCCAGCAGGTGCTCGAGCATGCGCCCGGGGGCCATGCCGTTGCCGATGATGACAAGTCTTTCGCTCATGGTGCTACTCCGCGGCTTCGACGAAGCGGTGGCGTTCGTAGAGGAACTTCAGCACCGCCTCGCGGCAGCGCAGGAAGGTCCGGTCGGAAGAGAGTTCGACGCGCCGGCGCGGCCGCGCCAGCGGCACGGCAAGCACTTCGCCGATGGTTGCCGCCGGGCCATTGGTCATCATGACGATGCGGTCGGAAAGCAGCACCGCCTCGTCGACATCATGGGTGATCATGATCGTCGTCGAGCCGAGCCTGGAATGGATGTCCATCACCGCGTCCTGCAGATGGGCGCGCGTCAGCGCATCGAGCGCGCCGAACGGCTCGTCGAGCAGCAGGATCTTCGGCTCCATGGCCAGCGCCCGGGCGATGCCGACACGCTGCTTCATGCCGCCCGATATCTCGGCCGGACGCTTGTCCTTGGCATGCGCCATCTGCACGAGGTCGAGATTGCGCATAATCCAGTCATGCCGCTCGGCCTTGCTCTTCGAACGACCGAAGACCTTCGACACCGCCAGATTGATGTTTTCGTAGACGGTCAGCCACGGCAAAAGGCTGTGGTTCTGGAACACCACGGCGCGTTCCGGTCCGGGGCTGTCAACCTCCTTGTCCTCAAGCAGCACGGCGCCGGCGGACACCTTGGTCAGGCCGGCGATCAGATTGAGCAAGGTCGACTTGCCACAGCCGGAATGGCCGATGATGGAGACGAATTCGCCCTTGTCGATGGTCAGCCTGATGTCCTTCAACACCTCGCTGACCTGGGCACCACGAGCGAAGGATTTGTCGATATGGTCGAGCTTCAGATAGGCCGTCATGCCCCTCTCCTCACTTTGCCGTTGTGCCGCGGGTGACGAAGGCGCCGACCGCCGCGACCAGCCGGTCGAGGCAGAAGCCGGTAACACCGATATAGGCGAGCGCGACGATGATGTCGGGCAGCCGCGACGAGTTCCACGCGTCCCAGATGAAGAAGCCGATGCCGACGCCACCGGTCAGCATTTCGGCGGCGACGATGGCGAGCCAGGACAGGCCGATACCGATCCTCAGGCCGGTAAAGATGTAGGGCGCGGCGGCCGGCACCATGATCTTGACGAAGAATTCGAACTGGTTGAGCCGCAGGATGCGCGAGACGTTGCGGTAATCCTCGGGGATGTTGCGCACGCCGACGGCGGTGTTGATGATGATTGGCCAGATCGAGGTGATGAAGATGACGAAGATCGCCGACGGGCTGGAATCGCGGAACGCAGCCAGCGACAGCGGCAACCAGGCGAGCGGCGGCACGGTGCGCAGGATCTGGAACACCGGGTCGAGGCCGCGCATCGCCCAGATCGACTGACCGACCAGCGCGCCGAGCGCGACACCGACGATCGCCGCCAGGCCGAAGCCGATGGCAACACGCTGCAGCGAGATCAGCACGCGCCATGCCAGACCGATATCCTGCGGGCCATTGTCGAAGAACGGATGCGCGATCAAATCGTAGGCCTCGTTCCACACCTGGGTCGGCGGCGGCAGGCTTGATGTCGGCGACGAACAGGCGATCTGCCAGACGACCAGCATCAGCGCGATGACGATGATGGGCGGCACCAGCGCGCTCGCCAGTTTGCCGGCAATCGCAAGCGGATCGAAGCGGCGTCGTGCCTTTGCGGTGAAGGCGATGACCTCCGCCGGCTTCGCGGGGAACGCCTTCACCTTTGTGTCCTCGATAGTCTGGATCGACATGTCTGGGAAAAACTCCTTGGGGGCAGGTAGTGATCGCAAGCGGCGCAGGACGCCGCTTGCGGTTGGGCTACGCCGAGGCCTTGATCTTCAGGCTGTCGAGATAGGCGGATGGGTTGGCCGGGTCGAAGATCTTGCCGTCGAAGAAGGTCTCGACGCCGCGCGACGACGACGCCGGAACGTCGGCCGCCGCGACTCCGAGATCCTTGGCCGCTTCGCGCCACAAATCCTCGCGGTTGACCTGATCGACCAGCGCCTTGATGTCGGTGGTCGGCGCGAACTTGCCCCAGCGGATGTTCTCGGCAAGGAACCACGCATCGTGGCTCTTGAACGGATAGGAGACGCCGCCCTTCCAGAACTTCATGTAGAGATCGCTGCCGTTGGCGACGCGGCCATTGCCGTAGTTAATGTCGCCCTTGAGCCGGCCGATGATGTCGGCGACTGGCACGTTCATCCATTGCCGCTTGCCGATGATGGCGGCCATCTCGTCCTTGTTCTCAGCGGCCTCGCACCATTGCTGGGCTTCCATGACGGCCATCAGGATCGCCTTGGTTGCGTTCGGATATTTCTCGATGAATTCGGCGCGCAGGCCGAGCGCCTTTTCCGGATGGCCCTTCCACAATTCGCCCGTCGTGGCGGCGGTGAAGCCGACGCCCTGATGGACGAGCTGCTCGTTCCACGGTTCGCCGACACAGAACACGTCCATGTTGCCGACCTTCATGTTGGCCACCATCTGCGGCGGCGGCACGACGATGGTCGAGACATCCTTGTCGGGGTCGATGCCACCGGCGGCCAGCCAGTAGCGCAGCCACAAATCATGCGTGCCGCCCGGGAAGGTCATGGCGGCCTTGATTTCCTTGCCAGCCGCTTTCTTGGCGGCAAAAGCGTCTTTCAGCTTCGAGGCGTCGAGACCGACACCGGTGCCGGCATATTCCTGGGCGACCGAAATGCCTTGGCAGTCGTAGTTGAGCCGCGCCACGATCGCCATCGGCATCGGCTGGTTGTTCTGCGTCACCTTGCCGGTGTGCATAAGGTAAGGCAGCGGCGTCAGAATATGGGCACCGTCGATGCCGTTGGCGGCGCCGCCGAGCATCAGATTGTCGCGCGTCGCGCCCCAGGAGGCCTGCTTGAGCACCTCGACATCGGGCATGCCGAACTTGGCGAACAGCCCCTTCTCCTTGGCGATCATCAGCGGTGCCGCATCGGTGAGGGCAATGAAGCCGAGCTTGGCGCCGGTGACCTCCGGAGTGGCGGTCGCGGCCCAGGGGCCGGGAGGGGAGAGGTTGCGGG
>NZ_RZRT01000199.1:0-886 GCF_003998295.1 Mesorhizobium sp. M7A.F.Ca.US.011.01.1.1 | reverse complement strand
CCCTGACGCCGGCACCAACTGGCAAAATGCCGCAAGTCGGACGCATACGCGCGGCGCGTGTTGGCCGAACTCGCGGCCTCGACATAGTCGCGGGCGCGACCGGCGAGTGCGTCGAGATGCGCCGGTAGGCGCAGATTGCCGACGGCCGGAAGGGGGGAGGGGGCGCCGGCCGGCGCTTCCGGTGTGTTTCCCATCTCGATGACGAGATCGATGATGTCCGGCATGTGGTTGGCAATCGGTGCGTCGGGCTCGTCCGACGGACCCGCAGGCGAAACATCTTCCACCGTCCCCGTGCTGTGGGACGGTCCGGAGGGTCGTTCACCGCGATTTTTGGGCTTCTGCTCGACGAAAACGGCCATTTCCGTCCGTGCCGCTGATCGTACCCGGCTGGGCGATCCCGCGTGGGCAGCTTGAGAGCGATGCCGAGGCGGCATTCATGGCGGGCGCGGCGCTGAATACGCTGGATATGCTGGTGCGTTCCGATCCCCTATGGGCTGGAGCATGGCGGCAGCGCCTGGCGCTCAAAAGCTGCCGCCGCGGTGCGTCTTGCCGGCCGCACGGAGGATGAGGCGGCGCTGCGCGATGTCTGGACCTTGCGACCATTTGGCCCCGATCCGTCCGCACTCGGACCCGCCGACGGTATTCTGCTCGCCTGGCGGCGCCTGGCATCGAAGGCCCCCGGCCTTGGGACCGATACGCTCGCCGACATCGTCGACAAGCTCGGTCTACGCTGGAGCGGTTCTTTTGCCTCCATTCCCTCGTTCACGACCGGAAATCTGTCGCGATTTGCGTCGCGCCGCCTGTTCGAGCGCTTGCGGACGTTCGACGCCCTGCGCGAACTGTCGGGACGGCCGACCTTCCGGCTGTATGGGCTGTGACAATGGCG
>NZ_RZRT01000198.1:0-898 GCF_003998295.1 Mesorhizobium sp. M7A.F.Ca.US.011.01.1.1 | reverse complement strand
TCGGTGCCCAGTCCGCACAGGCCGCCCACTCCGGTGATAACGACGCGCCTGTCCATTCAAGCCTCCTTCGCAAGCAAGCCGCGGACGGCTTCCACGACGTCGCCGACATTCTTGAGATTGGACCAGGCATCGGCCGTGTTCATGTCGATCTTGATGCCGTAGGCCTGCTCCACATCCCAGAGGACGTCCGCCAAACCCAGCGAATCGAACCCGAGCGCGTCCAGTTCCGTGGCGATTGTTATCTCGCCGACGAATGACGCAGGCATTCCCTCACCGCTCTCCGACTCGGCGCGTTTCTTGATCAGGGCAATGACGTCCGTTGCGAATTGATCGGCCATTCTGTTTCCTGTCTTTCTTTCCCGCGTTTCGACCTGGACGCGGCTCAGTTCCTGAGGCGCGCCGCGTCGCGAAAGCCATCACGCTTGGGCAACTGACAAAACCCAATGCTCATAAAGCCGGATCAGGTCCGGCCGGTGTGTGGCGTAGGTGCAGTATGACGATGTGAGCCGCTACACGTGCGCGTCTCCCGGTCTGTCCATAGGCTCGGAAGAAGTCGGACAGTTTGACATGGCCGGTCAGTTGCAACTCCCTTTCCCAGCACTCCACTGCCCGGTAGAGCGCATGAAAAATCTCCTTTCGGGCGGTTTCTTAAGACGCTCGCCACGCCATGAGGCAGTGGGGGCATCGGTGTCCATCAGGTGCTTCTGCCCATGCAGGATTCCAGAACATTGATGAAATCGTTTGTTTCGATGAAAGGCATCCACACTTTGGATGGTTGACCACGCTTTTCAAAGATCGTGAACTACATCTCCTCGTTGTGCTCGACGCACTCCGGACAAGTAACCTCATGGGCGCGGCATGCAGGATTAACCGAGCCCAGCCGGTCATGAGTGCGGCC
>NZ_RZRT01000197.1:0-899 GCF_003998295.1 Mesorhizobium sp. M7A.F.Ca.US.011.01.1.1 | reverse complement strand
GCGTAGCGCAGCGGCGGCGACGCGCCTGCTGGGCCGAACGGAAGAGGAGGCGGCACTGCGCGACGCGCACTTGTTCCGCGCCGTCGGCGATGATCCGGGTCCGGCAGGAAAGGTCTTGCTGGCCTGGCGCCGCCTCGCCAGCCGATCGACAATGCTCGACGAGGAGGCGGTGCGATCGATCGCAGACCTGTTCGAGCTGAAATGGGACGAGGCCCTCGCCCATGTCGTCTCCAACGCCGAGGATCTTCTCGCCTCGTCGCGGCCGGCGCCTGCGGTGGCGGCCGAGCTTGCTGCAGAGCTCTACCGGGCACGACCGGATACGGAATTGTTGGCGTTCTGGCTGCCGATGTCGTCCTGGCGCAGAAGCTCCGCTGGCCTGTGCCGGTGCCCTTGATGATGGGGCAGGCGAACGCACGCAGCTTCAAGGCCGGCGAGCCGCGCCGGCGCATTCGGCCGGGAAGCGAGGGGTGGGGCAGGGCCGTGCTTCTCGCCTACGCTCAGGCCACCGTCGAAGCCTGCGATCTCGGCGCCGAACTTGCCAAACGCGCTGCTCTGCTTCTTGCGGTGGCGCCGAAGTTGCGGGCCAAGGGCTCGGCCGAGGTGGTGAAGCTGCTGCTTAATGACGATGCGCTGCCGGGGTCGTGGTCGAGCTCGAAGCTTTCGGCGCGCGGCGCACGGCGCCTGTTCGAACGGCTGCAGGAGCTGGCCGCGGTCCGCGAACTCAGCGGGCGGCCAACCTTCCGGCTCTATGGGTTGTGACCGTGGCCAGTCGCGCCAAGCAATCCCAAAACCTAGCCTTCGATCCGGAGCTCGCCGAGCTGCCGCCAGAAATCCGCTGGCGCGAGTGGATGAATCGCATCGAGGCGGTGCTGTTCGCCGCGCCGCAGCCCGTGGAGCGG
>NZ_RZRT01000196.1:0-842 GCF_003998295.1 Mesorhizobium sp. M7A.F.Ca.US.011.01.1.1 | reverse complement strand
GCAGTTTTGACCCACTGGCGGCTCTGCGGCCGGAAATGCTTTGGGCTCTTTCCGTACTGCCGGCAAACTGCCGGTCGCGGTCAAATTCCAATATAGGCCCAACGGGCAGCGCGGCGAGCTTGCGCCGGATCAATTGCTTGGGCAGCGATCTGCCGCCGCTGTCATGTTGCCCTCCTCGCGGACGGATGAGCCTCGGTTTCGCTCATCACAACAGCCACGACCACCCCTGAGAGAAACGTCAGCGCGGCGATCGATGTGATCGCCCATGACAGCCCGAAGCTGTCGGCGATGAGGCCGGCGGAGAGCGCGCCGATCGCGTAGCCGAGATCCCGCCAGAAGCGGTAGACGCTGAGTGAGCGGGCGCGCCAGGTCGGATGCGAGGCGTCGGAGACGGCTGCGATCAGGCTTGGGTAGACCATCGCCGTGCCGAGGCCGAGCAGAAGGCTGCCGACGATCCACCACTCGAACTGGCGCGTCGCCGCGGTGAGAAACAGACCCGCGGCCTGTACCCACATGCCGGCGACGATCAGGCCCTTGCGCCCCCAGCGATCGCTCAAGGGGCCTGTGGCGATCTGCAGGACACCCCATGTCGCGGGATAGACCGCCTTGAGGATGCCGATGCGTTCGACGCCGAGACCGAAGGAAGCGAAGAACAATGGGAAAATGCCCCAGCTCATGCCGTCGTTGAGATTGTTGACGAGGCCGGCCTGCGAAGCGGCGAACAGGTTGCGATCCCCGAACGAGGTGAGCGCGAAGACTTCCCGAAAGCTGATCGGCGCGGGCTGCTGCGCGTGGGATGAGGCCTCCAGCCGAACGTGGTCCCGCGTGTCGCGCACGAGCAG
>NZ_RZRT01000195.1:0-960 GCF_003998295.1 Mesorhizobium sp. M7A.F.Ca.US.011.01.1.1 | reverse complement strand
GGTAATCTCTTAGACCAGCCAACCGTTTACGATCGGTTGGTCGCCGCGCTGCAAGGCGAGCCACAACTTGCCGAGCGTGATCGGCCGGGCGCCTACCTCCCCTGCTCGACCCACCCGATATTCGATCAGCTCGCCGAGGATTGGATCGCCATTCTCGATAGCCCGATTTCGGTGTTTGACGCTCTGCCCCACATCGTAAACATCACCGGGCTCAATCTTGTTCGATACCAGCTTGACCGAGCGCGTGAACTGCTCGACTCGGTGCCCATTACGATGATCTGCGAGATCGTATCGCCAAAAAAGACCGTGATCCGTGACCTTGCCGCGGACTCTTTCCAAGCGAACAATGCGCTACCCGGTCTTGCCATCGAGCATTACGTCCGCAGTGCCGAAACCTCTCATGAGTGGCAGCTCGCCGTTGCGTCGGACGATGCCGTTCTCAGCGCCGCAGTGGTACTGGGCCGCCAATTTGACTGGCCGGACCCTGATGACTTACCGGCGGGGATGAGCAATCCAGGCGACCTGATCGATGAGCTCGTTGGCAGGGCGAAGACCAGGCACGCGCAACATGTGGGCAAAGTTCATTCGACTTGGGCGCGGCAGATCGGATTGAGCTCGCGTCGCTCAAGCCAGCGCGTGCGCTACGCACCGACCGACCGCCTGCTCAAGACGCTTGTTGTCTGCTGCGTGAGTGAGAGGATGGAGTTCAAGGACTTCCTTGCTGCGCTCCATGATCGTTACGGCCTCGTGATCGGAGATCAACAGGCCGCGAGCATCATCGGCGCCGGCAAAGCCGATCAGGAGGACTTCTCTGACAACGCGCGGCGGTTGGAGGAACGGCTAATCAGCCTCGGCCTGCTCAATCGGCTGTCGGACTCGGCCGCCTATGTAGAAAATCCGTTTCGCCGCGAGGTGCGAGCATGAACGCCCTCGATCTGATCGGCACGGCAGGGGCTGCGG
>NZ_RZRT01000194.1:0-971 GCF_003998295.1 Mesorhizobium sp. M7A.F.Ca.US.011.01.1.1 | reverse complement strand
TATCCCCGCCCGAAATACGCCTGGTACCACTCGACGAACCGCCCCACCCCTTCGGTCACTGTCGTCGTCGGGCGGTAGCCGACCGCCTGCTCCAGCGCCGAGGTGTCGGCGAAGGTATCGGGCACGTCGCCGGGCTGCAGCGGCAAAAGTTCGACGATGGCTTTGCGGCCCAGCGCGTTTTCCAGCGCCTCGACATAGGCGGTCAGCTTCACCGGGTTGTTGTTGCCGATGTTGAAGATGCGCCAGGGGGCGCTGCTTGTGGCCGGATCGGGACGGCTGGAGTCCCAGGCGGCGTTGCCCGTGGCCGGGCTGTCGCTGGCGCGGATCACGCCTTCGGCGATGTCATCGACATAGGTGAAGTCGCGCGTGTGGTTGCCGTTGTTGAACAGCTTGACCGGCTCGCCGGCCAGGATGTTCCTGGTGAACAGGAACAGCGCCATGTCCGGGCGCCCCCAGGGACCATAGACGGTGAAGAAGCGAAGCCCGGTCGTCGGCAATCGGAACAGATGGCTGTAGCTGTGCGCCATCAGCTCGTTGGCGCGCTTGGTCGCGGCGTAGAACTGCAGCGGATGGTCGGCCGGACGATGCTCGGAAAACGGCATGTCGGTGTTGGCGCCGTAGACACTCGACGTGCTGGCATAGGTCAGGTGCGCGACGGCGCTGTTGCGGCAGGCCTCCAGCATGTTGGTGTAGGCGATGATGTTGCTTTCGACATAGGCATGCGGGTTTTCCAGGCTGTAGCGAACCCCGGCCTGGGCGGCGAGATGGATCACCCGGTCGAATGCATGGTCGGCAAAGCAGGCGTCGACCACGCTCTTGTCGGCGAGATTGCCGCGGATGAAATGATAGCCGGCATTGGTCTTGCGGCTCGCCTCGTCCAGAAGCCGCAGCCTCGCCTCCTTGATCTGCGGATCGTAGTAGTCGTTGACGTTGTCGATGCCGACGACCTCGTCACCGCGCTCCAGCAGCCG
>NZ_RZRT01000193.1:0-1012 GCF_003998295.1 Mesorhizobium sp. M7A.F.Ca.US.011.01.1.1 | reverse complement strand
CTCCCGCATGGGCGAGGCGACGAAGCCCATCACGGCGGCCCCGGCCTCGATTCACGCAGCCTGCCGAAAGGATTCCGACCGCGCGATCTCGTCGATCCGACACTGAAGGTCGAACCGATCAAAGTGAAGACACGGGATTTCAAATGAAATACTCAAGTTGGACGCCAAGCTAGCATACCGGCGCGGTATCGCTCGGCGGCTTTCAAATTCACCGAGTAACGAACATTCTATGCAGATGGCGCGGCGGCGTTGAGGCACCGGGTCCGCGCCAGCCAGCAGCCTCTCCGCAGTGAGTCCCGGCTTCGTGCCCGACCTCAAACTGCTCACGTTGAACGCCGACGCGACTAGCTCCGGACGTAGATCGATCCGAACCACCCTGGCATCACCCTTGCGACCCGGGCTTGCTGCTCGCAGGGCCGCGTCAGTCTTCGGTGAAGGTGGGGCCTGCCGCTCGTTGCCGAAATCAAGCTGGACCTTCTTGCGGGTCCGGTTCGTCGGTGCCGCCGGCTCCGGCGCTTTCGGTTTGCGGCCGAGCCCCATCGTCTTGGCTAATGCCGAGCGCGCGGCGGCGTAGTTCGGCGCGACCATGGGATAATCAGCCGGCAGACCCCATTTGGCGCGATATTCATCCGGCGTCAGCGCGTAGTGGGTCGACAGATGCCGCTTCAGCGACTTGAATTTCTTCCCGTCCTCAAGGGAGATGATGTAGTCCGGTGTCACCGACTTCCTGATCGGTACCGCAGGCTTTAGCGCTTCCGGCATTTCTGCGGAAACGTTGTCGACCGTGCCTTTCAGTGCTGCATGCACTTGGCCGATCAGGGCAGGGAGATCTCCACCGGGACCGGATTGTTGGAGACATAGGCTGAGACGACATCAGCGGTGAGTTCGATGAGGACGTCGGTTTTGTTGTCACCTTCTTCTGTCATGAAAACTCTCCGGGGTAGCTTGAAGACAGTCGGCGAAGTGTTGCTTCATAGTGGCGGGGATTTGGGGAAAAAAAAAAAAACCAGCA
>NZ_RZRT01000192.1:0-1037 GCF_003998295.1 Mesorhizobium sp. M7A.F.Ca.US.011.01.1.1 | reverse complement strand
CTAGGTGTGAGCTTTCGAGAGGTTGTCCATTCGGACCGGACCGAGGAGACTGGAGTTACCACGCTTCAGCATCCATCGGAGGGTCCGAATGAACATCCACAAGAATGCCCGTCTCACACCGCTGCGTCGAGAGGAGATGGCGTTATCGGTGATAGAAGGCGCTTTTTCCAAAGCCCATGCGGCGCGCGTCTATGGCGTGTCGGCCAAGATCGTGGCGCGCTGGGTCGAGCGCTATAAGACCAAAGGGCGGGCCGGCATGGTCGACCGCTCGTCGCGGCCCACCGTCATGCCGAGCCTGACCGAACAGTCCGTGGCCGAGCGCATCGCAGCCTTGCGTCGCCAGCGGCTGACCGGCAAGCACATCGCCCATGAGGTCGGCGTCTCGCCCGCCACCGTCAGCCGGGTTCTCAAGCGTGCCGGGCTGTCGCGGCTCAGGGATATCGAGCCGGCCGAACCGGTCCGGCGCTACGAGCGGGAGCATCCCGGCGAGATGATCCATATCGACATCAAGAAGCTCGGCCGCTTCAGCCAAGTCGGCCATCGTATCACCGGCGATCCGCAAAAGGGCAAGTCGCGCGGCGCCGGCTGGGAGTTCGTCCATGTCTGCATCGACGACGCGTCCCGCATCGCCTTCTCGCAAATCCTGCCCGACGAGAAAAAGGAGTGCGCCATCGCCTTCCTCAAGGCCGCGGTCGCCTATTACGCCAGCCTCGGCGTCACGATAGCCCGCGTCATGACCGACAACGGCTCCTGCTACAGATCAAAGGCCTTCGCCAAGGCCTGCCGCGATCTCGGCCTCAAGCACGTCACGACAAGACCCTATACGCCCAAGACCAATGGCAAGGCCGAGCGCTTCATCCAGACAGCACTGCGCGAATGGGCCTACGCCATTGCCTATCCGACATCCGATCATCGTGCCGCCGAACTGCCTGTCTGGCTGCACAGATACAATTGGCATCGTCCACATGGCAGCCTAAAGTCAAAAACGCCTATCAGTCGCCTCGCCCTGATCGAGGACAACCTGTTGAAGCTCCACA
>NZ_RZRT01000191.1:0-1047 GCF_003998295.1 Mesorhizobium sp. M7A.F.Ca.US.011.01.1.1 | reverse complement strand
CCCTTGGTATGATAGCGCACCACAGTTGAGCACAGCGCGCTGTGGTCGCGGCCGTAGGTCTCGTAAACCCACTGCATGACGATTTCGCGCCGCTCATGCTCGAAGTCGACATCGATGTCCGGTGGTTCGTTGCGCTCCTGAGAGACAAAGCGCTCGAAGAGCAGATTGTTGCGCTCGGGATCGATGCTGGTGATGCCCAGCACGTAGCATACGGCTGAGTTGGCGGCCGATCCTCTGCCCTGGCACAGAATATCCTTGCTTCGCGCGAACTGCACGATGGCGTTCACGGTCAGGAAATATGGGGCGTAGTGCAGGATCTCGATCAGGCGCAGTTCGTGTTTGATCAGCGCCACCACCTTGTCAGGCACGCCCTCGGGATAGTGCCGCTCCGCGCCTTCCCAGGTGAGTTGTCCGAGCGCCTGCTGCGCTGTCAGCCCGGGCAGCATCTTCTCTTCGGGATATTGATAGGCGAGTTCATCGAGCGAGAAACGGCACTGCCGGACAATCTCAAGCGTGCGCGCGAGTGCTTCGGGATAGCGCGAAAATAGCCGCGCCATTTCCTCGGGCGGCTTGAGATAGCGGTCGGCATGGCGCTCGCGCCGGAACCCCAACTCGTCGATGGTCATGTTTTGGCGAATGGCCGTCACTACATCCTGCAAAATGCGCCGGCCGGGTTCGTGGAACAGAACGTCGTTCGTCACCACGGTCGGCACCCGCATTTGGGTAGCGAGGTTGGAGAGTTCATGCAGCCGGACCTGATCATTGGGCCGGCGGTGCAGGGTCAGCGCCAAATGGGCACGATCGCCAAAGGCCTCCCGCAACCGGCGCAATTGCAGGGCGCAGGTGTCATCCGCATGGTCGGGAACGAGAATGGCGATCAGACCCTCGGCATAGGCAGCTAGGTCGCTCCATTCCAGGTGACATTTTCCCTTGCCGCCGCGCTTCTTGCCCAGTGTCAGCAGCCGGCACAGCCGGGAATAGGCGGTCCGGTCGGTCGGATAGACCAGCACCGCCATGCCGTCGACCAGATCGAGGCGGCAGCCGACG
>NZ_RZRT01000190.1:0-886 GCF_003998295.1 Mesorhizobium sp. M7A.F.Ca.US.011.01.1.1 | reverse complement strand
GGCCTGCATCCATCGGTACGCTTGGTGGCGCTGGCGGGTCAAACGGTCGTTGCCTCGGACGTCGAGCAATGGCGCCATCACTTCGCGACGTCCTGTGCCTTGCGCCATCGCTTCTCTTCCACCGAAGCCGGTCACATCGCGGTGGCTTCGGTAGCTCCGGGCGAGTTGCTCGCGCCAGGCACGGTACCGGCGCCGCGACCAGTCGCGGACAAGTCTCTCCTGGTCGTCGATGAAGATGGCCAGCCGGTCGAACAGGGAGGCGTCGGCGAACTCGTCGTCCGCAGCGCTTTCCTGGCAGACGGTTATTGGCGGCAGGCGTCCGAAACGGCAAAGCATTTCGGCACCGACCTCAATTTTCCCGATCAGCGTGTGTTTCACACCGGCGATATCGGGCGTTTATCGAGCAACGGTCTTGAATTCCTCGGACGGCGCGACGACCAGGTCAAGATTCGCGGGTATCGCGTTGAAACGCGGGAAATCGAGCAGGCTTTCCTGCTGCTTCCAATGGTGAATGAAGTCGCGGTCATCACCGAACTTCGCCAGGATGCGCACTCCCTTGCCGCCTTCGTCGTGATAAAACAGGGAGCCTTGTTTCAGACTGACGCATTAAGGGCCAGCTTGAGGTCGATCCTCCCACAGTGGAAAATTCCGAGCCGAATCCACGCGATCGAGTCGTTGCCGCTGACGCCAACCGGCAAGATAGACAGGCTGCTTCTGCAGCAATATTTGCAGGCACCTAGTGGCCCCACCAACAACGGCCAGACCGCGCAATCGTCCGACAGGAAAGTGAACGGGCCAACTGCAAAACTGATCAAGAGATGGAAAGGGCTTTTTGCCTGGGCTGGTATTCGGTGAAAGGCGAGCGACCATTCAGGACCGGCATACC
>NZ_RZRT01000018.1:0-104214 GCF_003998295.1 Mesorhizobium sp. M7A.F.Ca.US.011.01.1.1 | reverse complement strand
TTCAGGTTGATGGTTCACCGGTGGGAAGGGACCGAGCCATGCCACGGCCTGTCCTCGAAAGGACGACCAGGATCCCCTCGGTCTCCTTCCCACTTCAGACATAGCATGGGAACAACACACAGGATCCCTTGGGCTGCGGAGCAGCTCCAGAGGTCTGCGCTGCGTCGCTACGCTCCTTGCTTCGCCCGTGGATGACGAAGGCGCTGGGCGTTTGCGGCAATCGCCAAGGTATGCCGTCCGTCACACCCGCGATTCGTCAAAACTGCTCGAGGCGGATTTTAGGCGCCTTCGACCAGAACGATCTCGCCGTCGGCGACCTTCTGACGGATGGCGGCGGCGCGCTGGTATTCCGGCGAATGGTAGCAATCATGCGCTGCGGTGAGCGATTCGAACTCTATGATGACATTGCGTGCCCGGCCGGGCCCTTCGGCCTTTTCATGCTCTCCGCCGCGCGCCAGGAACTTCGCGCCGAAGCGCTCGAAGGCAGGCTTGGCGGCGGCGACGTAGTCCTTGTAGCCTTCCGCGTCGCGCACATCGACACGGGCGATCCAGTATCCCTTGGGCATTTTCTTGGTCTCCGAACTTGTTCTTGGAAATCTCAGGCCGAGCGCATCTCGTCGAGGATGGCTTCGGCCGCTTCCCGTTTGTTGGCCGCAGCAATGATCGGCCGGCCGACGACGAGGTGGCTGGCGCCGTTGCGGATCGCCTGGCCCGGCGTCACCACGCGCTTCTGGTCGCCATGATCGCTGCCCGCCGGCCGGATGCCGGGCGTCACCACCGCCATGTCGGGGCCAACGATGCGGCGCACCGCTTCGGCCTCCGCGGCCGAGCAGACGATGCCGCCCATGCCGGCATGCAGCGCCTGTTCCGAGCGCCGGAGCACCAGCGTATGCGGGTCGTACTCATAGCCGACGTCGATCATGTCCTGCTCGTCCATCGAGGTCAGCACGCTTACGGCAAGCAGGCAAAGGTCGCTGCCTCTGGCCGCCTCTACGGCGGCCTGCATAGCCTTGGGATAGGCGTGGATGGTCAGCATGGTCATGCCCATCTTGACGATGTTCTCGACGCCCTTGGCCACTGTGTGGTCGATGTCGAGCAGCTTCATGTCGAGGAAGACCTTGGTGCCGCCGCTGGCCAGTTCCCTGGCGAAGTCGAGCCCGCCGGCGAAGGCAAGCTGATAGCCGATCTTGTAGAAGGAGACGACGCCGTCGAGTTCGCGCACCGCCTGCTCGGCCTCCCTCACGGTCGGCACATCGAGGCCGACAATCAGTCTTTCCTGCATGGATTGGGCCTGCATGGTTCGCATCGTATCGGCGATCACGCCTCGATCCGGGTGGACAGCATGCGCGAGGTCTCGATCAGCGTGCGGCATAAGTGCTCCATCGATTTGTGCAGTCTTTCGTCACGGAAGTTTCCATCCTCGTCGAACGCGTCGCCGCCGTCAGGCACCGAGCATTCCGGCGTCACCACCTCCATCTGGCAGCGCACCAGCACGGCGCGCAGATGGTTGATGCAGCGGATGCCGGCAAAGTGCCCGCTGGAGGACGAGCAGAGGCCGGCGACCTTGCCGGCCAGCGGCCTGACTGGCCGGCCGCCATCCCTGCGCACCCGGCTCACCCAGTCGATCGTGTTCTTGACCAGCGGCGGAATGGAGCCGTTATATTCGGGCGTGGCGATCAGCAGCCCGTCATGGGCGATCACCAGACGGCCGAGTTTCTGGACGTTTTCGGGAACACCCTTTTCCTTTTCCAGATCCTCGTCGAGAATCGGCAAGGGATAATCCGCGAGCGAGATGCGGGTCACCTCGGCGCCCTGCATGGCGAGTTCCTTCTGCGCCACGTCGGCGGTCCTGCCGCTATAGGCGCCGTTGCGCAGCGAGCCGGCGAAGACGAGGATTTTCGGGATCACTGCCATTGGCCACCCTTGTTCCCGGACAGGTACAGCCAAGGACCGAGCAAATCAACGCCAACTTCGTCATCCCTGGCCGAAGCAGGAGCGAAGCTCCGTCGCGGAGACCCTGGGATCCATTCCGTGACAGCTATCGAGGAATGCAGCGGAACAGAATCTGCGCCGCAGCGGCGCTCGGAAGTCGCGGCATGGATCCTCGGGTCTGCGCGGCGTCGCGGCGCTCCTTGCTCCGCCCGTGGATGACGAAGTGAGGGATGTTTCCGCCATCGTCAAGGTAATGCGGTGAGCACTGGCGATTCGCGAACAACCCCGCGCCGAGGAACTAATGCGCTTCGCGCCGGTAGATCCAAAGCTGCGTCGGCGGGATGTTGCGGAAGATGAAATCGAAATGCTTGACCGTATAATTGCCGCGGCCGGCCGGGATCGGCGACATCGGGCCGTAGGTCAGTTGCACGATCGGCCGTCCGGCCGGGATGCGGTCGAGCAGGCTTTCGATATAGGCAATGCGCTGGGCGACCGGGAAGTTGAGCAGCGGCACGCCGGAAACGACGGAATCGAAGATCATCCCGCTCTTGTCGCCAAGCGTGGCGTTGAGGTTGAAGGCGTCGCCCTCGATGACGTTGACGCCGGGATAGAGTCGTCGCAAATGGCGCACGAAATCCGTAGAATATTCGACGGCGTAGAGGTTTTCGGGCCGTACGCCCTGGGCGAGTATGGCGCGGGTGATGACGCCGGTACCGGGACCGACCTCGAGCACCGGCAGGCCGGATTTAGGATCGACGATCGAGGCCATCTTGCGCGCGGTGACCGAACTGGTCGGCACGATCGAGCCAACCGTCTTCGGCTTGTCGATCCAGCCCTTGAAGAATTTGAGTTCGTCGTCGAACTTTTCGACAAGCGCCTTCCGCAGTCCAGGGCCACGTGTCATGCAAGCTCTCCTCAGCGCTCCCCGCAAGTTACTTAGCACCTGAGCGGTGCCAGGCAAGGCGCGGCCGGACGCATGTCGTGGATAAGATAATTTTCGTCGCGTCTCAAGGGGGACGCGACTCAAGGATTTACGCGTTGCAAATCGGCCTAGGCTGGCCAAAGTGCATCAACGTTCGCCGAACGACTCGAAGAAATCCTTCATGCGGGCGAAAAAGCCGCTCGATTGGGGCGAATTGTCCTGCGAGGAGAGCTGTTCGAACTCCTCCAGCAGTTCGCGCTGGCGGCGGGTGAGGTTCTGCGGCGTCTCGACCGCGGTCTGGATGTAGAGGTCGCCGACATTGGGCTGACGCAGCACAGGCATGCCCTTGCCCTTGAGACGGAACTGGCGGCCGTTCTGCGTGCCCTCGGTCACCTTGACCTTGGTCTGCGTCCCGTCCAGCGTCGTCACCTCGAAGGAGCCGCCAAGGGCGGCCGTGGTCATCGAGATCGGCACCTTGCAATACAGATCGGCGCCGTCGCGTTGGAAGAACTCGTGCGGTTTGACCGCCAGGAAAATGTAGAGGTCGCCCGAGGGCCCGCCGCGCAGGCCGGCTTCGCCCTCATTGGCAAGGCGGATGCGGGTGCCGTCCTCGATGCCGGCCGGGATGTTGACCGACAGCGAACGCTCCTCGGTGACGCGGCCTTGGCCGGCGCATTTCGGGCACGGATCCTTGATCGTCTGGCCGCGCCCCTGGCATTGCGGGCAGGTCCTCTCGATCGAGAAGAACCCTTGCGTGGCGCGCACCTTGCCGTGGCCGTTGCACATCGAGCAGGTGACGGGCTGGGTACCGGGCTTGGCGCCGCTGCCCGAACATTCGGAGCAGGAGATCGACGCCGGCACCCGGATCTGCGCGGTCTTGCCGGCAAAAGCCTCTTCCAGGGTGATTTCCATGTTATAACGCAGGTCGGCGCCGCGCTCGCGGCCGCCCGACGAGCGGCGCTGGCGCCCGCCCATCATGTCGCCGAAAATGTCCTCGAAGATATCGGCGAAACCGCCGGCGCCGAAACCTTGCGCGCCGCCATTCATGCCGCCCTGTTCGAAGGCGGCGTGGCCGAAGCGGTCATAGGCCGCGCGCTTCTGCGGGTCCTTCAGCGTCTCGTAGGCTTCGTTGATTTCCTTGAACTTGTGCTCGCAGGAATGATCGCCGGGGTTGCGGTCGGGATGGAACTGCATGGCGAGCTTGCGGAAAGCGCTCTTGAGCTCCTTCTCGTCGGCGCCTTTTTGGACGCCCAGCGTCTCGTAGAAATCAGCTTTCATTTTTTCCCGCTGTCCGGATGCTCAACGTCTTGAAGCATTGTTGCGTCTCTTGCCGGCACTGACGCTTCGATTTAGGTGCGATGGAAGGGGGATGCCAGTGTCGACGCGGCTTTGCCTGCATTTTTTCAGCAAGGCCCGCTGTTTTTCTGCAAGGGGTTGCAAAAAAGCCCGGCCTTCGCCGGGCTTTTCGCTTTATCTTGCCGTCAAACGGTTCAGGCCGACTTCTTCTTGTCGTCGTCCTCGTCGATTTCCTCGAAATCGGCGTCGACAACGTCACTGTCCTTGGCGGCATCCGCCTTGGCGTCGGCTTCCGCCGCTTCCTTCTGCGAAGCCTCGTACATGGCCTGGCCAAGCTTCATCGAAGCCTCGGCAAGCGCCTGGCTCTTGGCTTCGATGTCGGCCGGGTCGTCGCCTTCGGTCGCGGTCTTCAGCGCCGCGATCGCGTCGGAGATCGCCGTGCGCTCGCCTTCCGAAACCTTGTCGCCATATTCCTTCAGCGACTTCTCCGAGGAATGCAGCAGCGCTTCGGCCTGGTTTCGGGCCTCGACCAGAGCACGCCGCTTCTTGTCGGTCTCGGCATTGGCCTCGGCGTCCTTGACCATCTTCTCGATGTCGGCGTCCGAAAGACCGCCCGATGCCTGGATGCGGATCTGGTGCTCCTTGCCGGTGCCCTTGTCCTTGGCCGAAACGTTGACGATGCCGTTGGCGTCGATGTCGAAGGTGACCTCGATCTGCGGCACGCCGCGCGGCGCCGGCGGGATGCCAACCAGGTCGAACTGGCCGAGCGCCTTGTTGTCGGCGGCCATTTCACGCTCACCCTGGAAGACCCGGATAGTCACGGCCGACTGTGAGTCCTCGGCCGTCGAGAACACCTGGCTCTTCTTGGTCGGGATCGTCGTGTTGCGCTCGATCAGGCGGGTGAACACGCCACCCAGCGTCTCGATGCCGAGCGACAGCGGCGTCACGTCGAGCAACAGCACGTCCTTGACGTCGCCCTGCAGCACGCCGGCCTGGATGGCGGCGCCGAGAGCAACGACTTCATCCGGATTGACGCCCTTGTGCGGCTCCTTGCCGAAGAACTGCTTCACGATCTCCTGGATCTTGGGCATGCGGGTCATGCCGCCGACCAGGACGACTTCGTCGATCTCGCCGGCCTTCAGGCCGGCATCCTTGAGCGCCGCCTTGCAAGGGGCAATCGTGCGCTGGACCAGGTCGTCGACCAGCTGCTCGAACTTGGCGCGCGTCAGCTTCAGCGTCAGGTGCTTCGGCCCGGTCGCGTCGGCGGTGATGAAGGGCAGGTTGATCTCGGTCTGGGTGGTCGACGACAGCTCGATCTTGGCCTTTTCAGCCGCCTCCTTGAGGCGCTGCAGGGCAAGCTTGTCGTTCTTCAGGTCGATACCCTGTTCCTTCTTGAACTCGGCCGCCAGGTATTCGACCAGGCGCATGTCGAAATCCTCGCCGCCGAGGAAGGTGTCGCCATTGGTCGACTTGACCTCGAACACGCCGTCGCCGATTTCGAGCACCGAAATATCGAACGTGCCGCCGCCAAGGTCATAGACGGCAATGGTCTTGCCTTCCTTCTTGTCGAGGCCATAGGCAAGCGCTGCCGCGGTCGGCTCGTTGATGATGCGCAGCACTTCAAGGCCGGCGATCTTGCCGGCGTCCTTGGTTGCCTGGCGCTGGGCGTCGTTGAAATAGGCTGGAACGGTGATGACCGCCTTCTCGACCTTTTCGCCGAGATAGGCTTCCGCCGTCTCCTTCATCTTCTGCAGGATCATGGCCGAGATCTGCGAGGGCGACTGCTTCCTGCCGCCGGCCTCGACCCAGGCATCGCCATTGTCGCCCTTGACGATCTTGTAGGGGACAAGCTTCTTGTCCTTCTCCGTCACCGGATCGTCATAGCGGCGGCCGATCAGGCGCTTGACCGCGAAGATGGTGTTTTCAGGATTGGTGACCGCCTGGCGCTTGGCCGGCTGGCCGACCAGACGTTCATCGTCGCCCGAGATGGCGACGATGGAAGGCGTCGTGCGCGCGCCTTCCGCATTCTCGATTACCTTCGGCTCCTTGCCATCCATGATGGCGATGCAGGAGTTGGTGGTGCCGAGATCGATACCGATTACTTTTGCCATTTTTCTAGTCTCTCCGCTAAGCAGGCTCTCAGGACCCGTACAGGCGTTCCGACGAAAGCCCCTGTTCACAAGAAATCCCGTTCCGGCAACCGGCATTCCGGCGTCGAACGGCTTGGCGCGTATATAAGAACAGGCGGCATCGCGCGCAAGCATTCTGCGCAAGGCTTCCATGAACCTTTCCACTTCCGCCCGCGACTGATCTCCAGGTGCCGCATGGTGCGGCCCGGAAAGGAAGCCCCCCATGACCAATAACCCAGAGGCTCTGCGGTCTCCGGGAACAACAGGAGCTCGGCGCGACCACCGCCTTCGGGACGAGGTCGATGCGCTGGGCTTTCCGCTGATTCCGTTGACCCTGCGTAAGAGCAGGCGTATCGTGATTTTGAGGAAAGCAGACAATTCGATCAGGGAAGAACGAGCCGGACCGCCGCGCCTTGCCGTGATTTGCGCGGCCAGACCCGACGTTCTCCCGTCGACTACGGGGGGTAGTGTCATGTCTCGCATCCGCGGCTCGTTCGTGTCGTCTCTTGCTGGCGGCTTGCGCCGCGCTGTGCATCCAGGCGGGTTGCTGGCACTCGGCCTGTGGCTGGGCGCCGCGCAGGCGCAGGAAGCCCGGATCATCTATCCCGGTTCGATGGCGGTGACCGGGTTTTCCGGCACCGTCATTCCCAATTTCGACCCCCCTGATTCCGAAAAAGGGGGCCTGCCGCCCGGCGTCGATCCGGTCGACGAAACCTTCATCGACACCACGCGCGCCACCTTGCGCGTGTTCGACGTCTCGCGTCTGGGTGGCCCAGCCTCTGGTCAACTGGTCAACACGCCGCCGCCTTTCGAGGTGACGGCGGAGCAGGTCGGCCAGGTGTTCGGCGTCACCTACGATGACGGCGTGCGCGACGGCGTTCCCTCGGGCATTCCCGATCTCTATGCCGGCGCAACCTCTCTGCACGGCATCCGTATCGTCACCCCGGACGCCGATGATGACGGCCGCCCCGAGCGGCAGCGCCGCGGCGCGGCCGGCGCCACCTTCATGGACGGCCAGTTCGGCACCGAAAACGGTGGCGGGCCGGGCACCATCTGGAAAATCGACGGCATCACCGGCCAGGTCTCCAAGTTCGCCGACATCGACACCAACAGCGGTCCCGGCATCGGCAATCTCACCTTCGACGCCGCTCACCGCCAGTTCTTCGCTTCCGACCTCGATACCGGCCTGGTCCATCGCATCGACGCCACCGGCGCGCTGATCGACAGTTTCGACCACGGCGTTGCCGGGCGTCCCGCGCATGGACTTGCTCCAGTCGCCGACGATGGTTCGGTGATGGACATACAGGGCGCGGCCTTCGACAGCGAAGACCCCGACAACTGGGGCTACACGCAGGACGAGCGCCGCGTCTGGGGCGTCTCCTATCATGGCGGCCGGCTTTATTATTCGGTCGGTGAAAAGTCTGAAATCTGGTCGGTGGGCATTGCCCGCGACGGCACTTTTGCCGGCGACCCGCGTTGGGAACTGACGGTCAAGGCCGACAAGGACTACGCCGTCACCGACATCGCTTTCGACAACACCGGCTTCATGTACCTGGCCCAGCGCGGCCCGGTCGAGAACCGCTACGATTACAGCCAGTTCGCCGATTCCGGCAAGAGCGAGGTCATCCGCTACTTCAGAGAGAACCCGGACGATCCGGAAACGGAATCGGTCTGGGTCGAAGTGCCGCAGGAATATGCGGTCGGTTTCCCGCAGGACAACCGGCAGTCGGCCGGCGGTCTCGACCTGCAGTATGGCTATGATTCCGACGGCAATCTCGACACCTCTGTGTGCACGCAGACGCTGGTCAACACGGGCGACAAATTGCGCGACAATCCTTCACTCGCCGAACAGCTCGCCGCCGGCGGGCCGCTGGCCGTGCATGGCGTGCAGATCACGCCGAAAGAGCTGGTCAAACCGGCCAACGTGCCGCCCTTGAGCTCCTGGTTCCTCGATTTCGATGGTTATTTCGAAGATCCGGAGGTCGAGGGCCATGTCGGCGACGTCGCCGTCTGGCATCCTTGTGAAGGCCGCGCCGGCTATTATGAAGAAATCCCGGGCGGCTACCTGCCCCCCTTCTACCCGCCGGACTTCCCACCGCCCGGTAACCTGCCTCCGTGCATCGATGTCGAGGATATCAGGTACTACTGCACGCCTCGCGGCCTCCAGGTCGATCTCTATCTCCATGATCATGCTGGCTTCGGCGGCGATTCGATCAAGGCGCAGCCTTCGACCGAGACAAGGTCCAGGACGCCAGGCGTCGGGGTGACGTCATCCCAGTCGCATGCGCCCGGCCAGCCTTACACGATCGACATTACCGGCCACTATCCGGGCGACAGAGTGGATGTTGGACTTTGCTTCTACAGGAAGTCCGACAAGGACAAGGGTGGCTACTACCCTTGCTGCAAGATGACCTTGCCGCTCAGGACCCCAGCCGTCAGTTGCGAACGTTGAGGAGGGGAAGATGAAAAACCTCGCACTCTCCCCGCTCGCCCAGAGCAGCCAATTAACCGGCGCTCAAACAACCGTCATGGAGACGATCATGAAACCCCTGTCATACGCCAGGCGCGGCGCGCGCTGGCTGATGGCGGCCGGTATCGCGGTCGCCATGCTAACCCCGGTGCAAGGCTTTGCGGAAGGCGCTGCCCCGATCACCCCGGAGCTGAAGCTCGATCTCGACAGTTCGCGCGTCATCACTCCGAGGCCCGACCGGGTCGTGCCCTTCTTCACCAAGAAAGGCACTCAAAGAGGCTGCGACTACGTCGTCTATTCGCTGAGCTTCGGCTTGCGCGGCGATCCGCAGGGCCTTGCCGACCCGAGCCTCGAGGCCAGGCTGAGGAAGGTCAGGGTCGACTTCAAGGACCAGCTTCCGCACGGTCTTGAGATCGTCAACGTCAATGTGTCCGGCGACGGCACGGATTCATCCGGCGGACCACTGCCGGGCGCGACGATCAGCACCTCGGCGGGTCCCAACGATACCGCTGTTGTTTCAGACTTCCGCATCTCCACTTCCGATCTCGACGGCGCCGGCGCTCCCAACGAGCGCGTCATCAACTTCAAGATCACGGCCAAGATCGATCATGCGGCATTTCCCGCGCCGACGATCGTCGACAACCAGGGGATGATCAAGGTGACCGCCGGACCGGGCACCGGGACCATCATCCCGTCGCAGGATCCGAGCAAGCCCGACGACGGCGACTTCAAGACCGGCGTGAAGACCTCGATCAAGATCGACGTCACCAAGTGCAACCCGCCGCCACCACCTCCCGGCAAGGAATGCTTCAAGGTGGAGCGCGGCACCGTCGACTGCGTGCCCGGCGGCGGTGCCTTCATCTACCACATGCCGGTCGGCCCGGAGATGGGCGGCAAATGGGTGCAGGTTTCGACGACCACGCCCGGCATCACCATCATCCCCGACACGCAACTGGTGCCGGCGGGCGGCGGTGTCCTCAACTGGAAGATCGTCGGCGCATCGCCCGGCGACGTCATCCACCTCATCGTCACCGGCATCGAAACCTATGCCGGTCCGAAGGAAGGCTGGGGCCTTTGCTGCACGCAGACCATCGACATCGTCATCCCGCGTGACCAGAGGTGCCCGCCCAAGGACAAGGAGCCCGACCTCAAGGTCGAGAAACGCGCCGACGTGACGCGTTGCACGATGGGCGGCGGCTGCGACTTCACCATCAGGGTCACCAATGTCGGCACCGGTGCCTACCACGGCAAGATCGTGCTCGACGAGGTGACGCTGCCGGCCGGCTCGACACTCGATTCAGGGCCCAATCCGCCCTGGGTCTGCGTACCCGGCACCACCCCTATGATTTGCACCCATCCGGTGACCACGCTCAATCCGGGGGCCTCCGTCGACCTCAAGCTCGGCTTCAAGCCGGCCGGAGGCTGGCAAGGCAGCGTCTTGCGCAACTGCGCCACCTATAATTACGGCGCCAGCGACAAGCCACTGTTCGGCAGCCAGTCGAACGACCGCGGCTGTGCCTCGATCCCGGTCTGCCGGCGTGGCGATCGTGACCGCGACTGCCGGCCGCCGGTCGAAAAGAAGGTTGACCTGATCCTGAAGAAGCGTGCCCGCGTCCCGGTCTGCACGGCCGACGGCATCTGCTATTTTGTGATCGACATCATCAATAACGGCACGTCGACCTATAACGGGCCGCTGACCGTGATAGACAGCTATCCGGCCGGCGCGCCAGCCTCCTCGACCTTCGGCCCGAGCCCGCCATGGACCTGCGCACCAACCGGCCCCGGGCTGTTCCGCTGCGACAATGCCGGCATCTCGCTGCCTCCGGGCGCCTCGACACCGATCGTCGTCAAGGCGGTCATGCCGGCCGGCTACCAGTCGGACACTGTCGAGAATTGCGCGACGGTGAAGCCCATCCCCGGTGAAAACGACCTCACCAACAACAAGGCCTGCGCAAAGGAACGCTTCCGTCATCCCAATGGCGGCAAGCCGACCTTGCGCATCACCAAGGTGTGCAACGGCTCGCTCGCCGGCGCTGCGGCCATCTCTTGCCGCATCACCGTCATCAGCCTTGGCACCGCTGCCCCCACCGGCCCGGTGCGGGTCAACGATGCCGCTACGCTGGTGGCCGGCGGCGCGCCCGTCCAGATACAGACCGTCACCCCTGACGGTGCGGAATGGGCGTGCGGACCGGTTCCGGCCAATGCGCTGTCATGCCAGATTCCCGGTGCCGTAATGGTCCCTGGTACCAGCCGCCACTTCGACGTGACGGTCTCGGCCAATGGCGCGTTCGAGAACTGCGCGCGCGGTTCGTATGGTCCGGCGCCGGGCGACGACGTCGTCTATCCCTTTGGCCAGGCCTGCGCCAAGGGCGGCGGCTCTTCGACCATCCGTGTCGAAAAGACCGGCGACCGCGAATGCCGGCTCGGCCAACCCTGCTCGTTCGAGATCACCATCACCAATGACGGAGCGACCGCCTTCTCCGGGCCGGTCCGCATCGGCGATGCGATCGGCGTGGAGGGTCTCGGCAGGCTGGAAGGCGTTGAGATCACGTCGATCGATCCGCCCTTCGGCTGCTCGCCGGAACCGGCAACCTTGCCTGCGTCCTGCATTGCCAACCTGACGCTCGGCGCCGGCGAAAGCCAGGTGCACCATGTCACCGTGGTCATTCCCGACGACGGTCGCCTGGCCAATCTGCAGGGCAATGTCAGCGGCCAGAACTGCGTCGGCGTCCTGTCTCCCGACACACGGGTGCAAGGCGGTGGCGAGGTGCTCGGCGGCGATCAGACCAATGTGCAGGGCGATCGCGGCAAGGCCTATGCTTGCCATCCCTTCACCATTAGCCAGGAGACGAAGAAGGAATGCTCGCAAGGCTTCGTGATGAACGATGCCGGCCGCTGCGTTTGCCCGGAAGGCACTACCTACCGCAACGGCCAGTGCTCACCGGGCGGTGGTATCGTGCCGAAGCCGGAACAGCCGAAGCGTTGTGTGCTGCTCGAAGGCCAGATCCGCACCGAGGACGGTCGTTGCGTCTGCCCCCGCGGAACCGGGCTCGAGAACGGCAGATGTGTCAGGACCGACAAGCCCGAGCAGTGCACCATCCGCGGCCAGGTCCACAATGCGGATGGCGATTGTGTCTGCCCCAGGGGAACCGAGATCAGGGGCAATGCCTGCCGCCCGATCCAGCCAAAGCCTGAGCAGTGCACGATCCGGGGCCAGGTCCACGACGCCGATGGAGCCTGTGTCTGCCCGAGAGGGACCGAGGTGCGCAATGGCGCCTGCCGCCCGATCCGGCCGAAGCCTGAGCAGTGCATTATCCGTGGTCAGGTTCACGATGCGGATGGAGACTGCGTCTGCCCGCAAGGGAACGAGGTCAGAAACGGCGCCTGTCGTCCGATCCGGCCAAAGCCTGACCAGTGCACCATCCGTGGTCAGGTCCACGACGCCAACGGCATTTGTGTCTGCCCGAGGGGTACCGAGGTGCGGGGCAATGCCTGCCGGCGCAAGCAGCCGACGCAGGAGCAATGCGACATACGCGGCCAGGTCCACAACAAGCGCGGCGAGTGTGTCTGCCCGCGTGGGACGCAGGTGATCAACGGCGCATGCCGCAAGCCCAGACAGGAGGTGGAATGCGCACCGGGCTCGCAGATGATCAATGGCCAGTGCCAGCCGATCATCAGAAGGCGCTGCCCGGAAGGCACGATCGGACGCTATCCGAACTGCCGGCCCGTCCGCGGACAACCCTCGCTGGAGCTCAACCCCGGCCTGCTGCTGCAGCAGGTACTGCCACGGAGCAGGCCGCAGGTCGAACAGCGGCAGGATCCGGTTCAAGACAGAATCCTGAAGCTCCAGCAGCAATAACCACCTGCTCGACACGAGACCAGAAACCTGCCGGAGCAATCCGGCGGGTTTTTCTTATGGCTCCGAAGCAAGCGGGTATTGGCCGCATCATGATCGAGGATAACGGCACGCACCCAGCCTGCGCGCCGACAGCGCCTGCACCCTCGACAAGTCGGCTGTGGCGCATTAGGCAGTCGATAGGGTGGCCGGACGAAAAGGCCGCTCGGAAAGGCCGCACCCATGAGCAGAAAGACCCTGATTGCACCATCGGTGCTGGCGTCGGACTTTTCCAAGCTCGGTGATGAGGTCGAAGCCGTGGCGGCGGCCGGCGCCGACTGGATCCATCTTGATGTTATGGACGGGCATTTCGTGCCCAACATCACCTTTGGCCCGCCGGTGATCAAGGCGATCCGCAACCGCACCAAGGCCTTCTTCGACTGCCATCTGATGATTGCCCCGGCCGACCCCTATCTGGCCGCTTTCGCCGAGGCCGGCTGCGACGGTTTGACCGTCCATGCCGAGGCCGGCCCGCATCTTGACCGCTCGCTGCAGACCATCAGGAACCTTGGCAAGAAGGCCGGTGTGTCGCTCAATCCGGCGACGCCGGAAAGCGTGGTCGAATATGTGCTCGACCGGCTCGACCTGATCCTGATCATGACCGTCAATCCGGGCTTCGGCGGCCAGGCCTTCATCCCGGCGGTTGTCGACAAGGTGAAGCGGGTCAAGGCCCTGATCGGCGGCCGGCCGATCCGCATCGAAATCGACGGCGGTGTTTCAGCCGAAACCGCGCCGCTCGTCACCGCCGCCGGCGCCGACGTGCTGGTGGCGGGCGCCGCCATCTTCAAAGGCGGCAGCGTCGAGGCTTATCGTCAGAACATCCAGGCGATCAGGACGGCAGCCGACAACGCAGCCGGCTGACCAGCGCTGTTCCCGCCTTCAGCCCGACATGCCGGCTAAGGTTCTGGTCCCGGGCGGGGCTTGTGAAGATCTGATGCGCAACGGCATCGGGCTGAGCGGTTGCCTGATTCGGTCTCAAGGTCCGCCGGCCTATGCCCAAAGCAGACAGTTGATCTCGCGCCCATACAAAAGAACAGAAAGACAGATTCTCCTGCGTGTATACAAAACATGTTAAGTTCCCACAGGTTGTGAAAATGCGCGGAATTACAGCATTGAGCTCCGGAATGCCGCATATTCCTTCGTGCTAAAGTACAATAACGTGATCTTCTGCTTGAGCAGGCGAATGCTCGCACTGTATGGTACAAGTACGAGAAGGCGAATGCTTTCAGACTCGAATCGCCCAGGACAAGTCCTGGGGACAAGGAGTCGCTATGACATACGGAGCTGCCAATCTGAACGACGACGCTGCGGGACCGAAGAGCACGCTTGCCACTACGGTCTATCAGCAATTGCGGGACGATCTTCTCGGCGGTGTCCTTGAAACCGAGAGCAAACTGCGGGTCGAATGGGTGGTCTCCAAATATGGGGCCGGCGCCTCACCTGTCCGCGAGGCTCTCAATCGCCTCGCCTCGGAAGGACTTCTCGGCCGGCACGACCAGCGCGGCTTTTTCATCATGCCGGTCAGTGCGTCGGAACTCGAAGAGCTGACGCGCACCCGCTGCTGGCTCGAGGAGCGGGCGCTTCGCGAATCCATCGCCCACCGCACCGCCGAATGGGAAGAACAACTCGTGCTGGCGCTGCATCGCCTGGGCCGTGCGTCACGTTTTTCGCCGCAGAACCTCGTCTCGCTCAATCCCGATTGGGAGAGGCTGCATCGCATCTTTCACAGGGTGCTGATTTCGGCCTGTCGGTCGCAATGGCTGGTGGGGTTTTGCGACCAGCTCTCCGATCACGCCTATCGCTACCGGCAAATGGCCAATGATGGCGAAGGCGTCCAGCGCGACGATTTCGGCGAGCATCGCCTGATCGCCGAATGTGCCTTGGACGGCAATGCCGACGGTGCCGTCGAGGCACTGCTCAACCACTACCGGTTGACTGCCGCCATGTGCATGAAACGCTTCGAGCAGGACGACGAAACGAAGGAACTCGCCGGCAAACGCGCTCGGCGATAGCAGTCGTTTCCCGGCGGGTCTCTTGCGCTCGTTTGTTGCGCTCTACCTGCGTGAACCGCTGCCGGCGGACTTGACGGCGCGGCCAAGAACCGCGAACTCTCGCCGCCGAGGTATGCCGCGACAGGCGCATGCTCAGCGCCGCCGCACCCAGGGAAGTCTTCATGAGCAATCATCTGTTCGATGCGTTCCGGTCCCGGATGCCGGCGCCAGCGCGCTTGCTGATGGAAACCGATGGTGGCCGCTCGCTCACCTATGGCGATATGCTGGCCCGCTCGGCGCAGCTTGCGCATGCGCTCTTGCAACTGGATGTCGAACCCGGTGACCGCGTTGCCGTGCAGGTCGAGAAGAGCCCGGAAGCGGTCATGCTCTATCTCGCCTGCCTGCGCGCCGGCGCCGTCTTCCTTCCGCTCAACACCGCCTACACAACGGCTGAGCTGGAGTACTTCTTCGGCGACGCGGAACCACGCCTGGTCGTCTGCGATCCGGCAAGAGCGGCCGACATCGGCGCGCTGGCGGAAAAGACGGGCGCCGTCACCGTCACGCTCGGCCGCGATGGTCGGGGATCGCTGACCGACCAGGCCTCGCGGCTGCCGACGGATTTTCATGATGTGGCGCGCGGGCCGGATGACCTCGCGGCGATCCTCTACACGTCGGGAACCACCGGCCGTTCGAAAGGCGCCATGCTCAGCCACGAGAATCTTGCTTCGAATGCGCGCGTGCTGGTCGAACACTGGCGTTTCACTGGAGACGACGTGCTGATCCACGCATTGCCGATCTTCCACACGCACGGCCTGTTCGTCGCCACCAATGTCGTCCTGATGGCCGGCGCCTCGATGCTGTTCGAGCAGAAGTTCGATCCGGCCCGCATCGTCTCGCTGCTGCCGCGTGCCACGGCCCTGATGGGCGTGCCGACCTTCTACGTGCGCCTGCTGCAGCAGGATGGGCTGGCCCATGAGGCGGCAAAAAACATCCGTGTGTTCATTTCCGGCTCGGCGCCGCTTTTGGCCGAGACGCACAAGGCCTGGCGCGAGCGCACCGGCCACGCGATCCTCGAACGCTACGGCATGACCGAGACCAACATGAACACCTCGAACCCCTATGAGGGCGAGCGGCGCGCCGGTACCGTCGGTTTCCCCTTGCCCGGCGTGAAGCTCCGCATCGCCGATCCAGACAGCGGCGCAGCGCTTGTGCCAAACGAGGTCGGCATGATCGAAGTGAAGGGTCCAAACGTCTTCGGCGGCTATTGGCGCATGCCGGAGAAGACCAAGGCGGAATTCCGCGCCGACGGTTTTTTCATCACCGGCGATCTCGGTATGGTCGACGCCGACGGTTACGTCCACATTGTCGGCCGCGGCAAGGACCTGATCATATCGGGCGGCTACAATATCTATCCGAAGGAACTCGAAAGCGAGATCGACGCGCTCGACGGGGTTAGCGAAAGCGCCGTCATCGGCGTTGCCCATCCGGATTTCGGCGAAGGCGTCACCGCCGTCGTCGTGCGTGCGCCGTCATCGCGGATCACCGGTGCCGAAATTCTCGGCGCCATCGCCGGACGGGTGGCGAAATACAAGCACCCGAAGCGGGTGATCTTCGTCGATGAGCTGCCGCGCAACACCATGGGCAAAGTACAGAAAAACCTGCTGCGCGATACCTACAAGGACATATACGCACCATAGTTGCGCGGTGCCTGGGGCAGGGGCGCCTTACTCCTTGCGCGGCCTTTCGGCCCGACTGCCGGAACCCCACAAGGCGCGTTTCAGCAGGTTACGCTTGCGTGGGGCGAGATTGATGTCGCTGACAAGCTTGGCGCCGCCCTCGCGCCGTTCGAGGGTGATCTTGCGGCTGTGGAAGGCTTCCAGCTCGGCCCGGTGCGCCACGCTGATGATGGTGACATCAGGCAATTCGCGGATCACCGTCGCCATCATGGTTTCCTGGCTCTTCTCGTCGAGCGCCGAGGTCGCTTCATCCAGCACGACGATATCGGGGCGGTGCAGCAGCAGGCGCGCGAAGGCGAGACGCTGCTTTTCGCCGCCCGACAGCGTCTGGTCCCATGGCGCTTCCTCCTTGATCCTTTCGGCAAGATAGGCAAGGCCGACCTTGTCCAAGGCGGCCTTGATCTGTTTGATCGTCCACTTGTCCGCCGCCGCGGGATAGGCGACCGCGCGGCGAAGCGTGCCCGAGGGGATGTAGGGGCGTTGCGGCAGCATGAACAGCCGCCTGTCTGCGTGGAAATTGACGCTGCCGCCGCCCCATGGCCACAGGCCAGCAACGGCCCGCACCAGCGTCGACTTGCCCGAGCCGGATTCGCCAGCCACCAGCACACGCTCACCCGGTTCGATCGCAACCTCGGTTTCCTTGACCACGGAGGTGCCGTCGTCGAGCGTGACGGAGAGATCGTCGAGGCTGAGCATCGCACCGTCTTCGGTTTCGCCGTGCTGGATGCGTCCGAGCGCGTCGCTCTGCTCCGCACGCTCGAGCCCGTCGAGCGACATCATCAGCGAGGCGATGCGCCGCGCCGAGGCGTTCCAGTCGGCAAGACGCGGGTAGTTGTCGACCAGCCATCCGAACGCGCCTTGCACGATGGCGAAGGCGGAGGCAGCCTGCATCACCTGTCCGAGCGACATCGAGCCTTCGAGGAATTTCGGCGCGCAAAGCAGGACCGGCACGACCGGTGCAAACAGGCTCGACCCCTGCGACACCAGCGCCGTGCGCATGTGCTGGCCCGTCAGCAGCGCCCATTGCCGGAGCACATGGCCGAAATTTCTGTCGATGCCGCTGCGCTCCTCCTCCTCGCCGCCGAGCAATGCGATGCTCTCGCCGTTTTCGCGCACGCGCGTCAGCGTATAGCGGAATTCGGCTTCCGCCTGGTTCTTCTGCTCGGAGAGCCGGACGAAATGGCGGCCGATGACCACCATCGACGTGGAGGTGATGGCGGCATAGATGACCGCGGTGATGACGAGGAAGCCCGGAATGGTCAGACTTTCGCCGCCGATCGGCAAAGTGAGCGCGCCGCCGATCGTCCACAGCACCACGATGAAGGTCGAGGCCGACAGGAACGCGTTGAGGACGCCGGAGATGAAATCGACGGGTGACTCGGTGGCGATCCGCAGATCCTCCGTGAGGCGGGCTTCGGGATTGGAGTGGTCTCCGGCGACGAGGTTCAACTGATAGTAGCGGCCATTGGCGAGCCAGCGCGCGATGACGGCGGTGGTCAGCCAGGAACGCCAGCGGCGCTGGATTGTCATGCGCAGATAGACCTGCGCGACCACAAGGCCCGCGTTTCCAGCCACGAGCGGCAGGAATATGGCGCTGAGCCCATAGACGGTGTGGACGTTGCGTTGCTCGATGGCGTCGAAGAACGCGCGGTTCCAGACGTTGATCCCGTATTGAAAGCCGACATTGACGCAGATCAGGATCAACAGCCCGATCGTGAGCGGCCAGGCAAGCCCGTCGCCGCGCCGGGCCCAGTAGCCGCGCCCGCTGATCCAGAAACGCCGTAGCAGGTATTTTCTGCGCGCCTGCTCGGCCTCTTCCGGCGTCAGCTGCGGATCGGGCTCGACAGCCTCCGGCGGCGGTCCCGGCTGGCCGTCGACCTCGGGGGCAGCTTCGGCGGTCGACGGCTTTTTTTCGCGCAACTCCTCGTGGCGTGGCCTCTGGTCACGCGGCGCTTGCTGTCGCGGCTTCAAGGCACCGCGCGGTTTGATGCCGTCGGCCTGTTTCAATTTGGGTTTCGCCTCGGACATGCCCTCCGACAACGACCTCAAAATCAAAAGGTTTCATGACGTCAGCCGACTTGAACCTGAAATCAACGCAGTGGCGGAACCGGCCGCAAAAACCTTTTCGCCGCCGATCCAGACGCCCTTCGTGTCGAGATCGTCCGACAGCGCGACCATGTCCGCAGCCGTGCCGTTGGCGAATCGGCCCAGCCGGTGCGACTGACCGATTGCTTGCGCCGGATAGAGCGAGGCCATGCGCAAGGCCTCGGAAAGCTCGACCCCGACGACGCGGTGAATGAAACGAACGGCCGAGATCATATCGAGATCGGCGCCCGCCAGCGTTCCGTCGGCCAGCTTCAGGCTGCCGTCCCTTCGATAGATGGTGCGGCCGTTGAGCGTGAACGACGTCATGCCGGTGCCGATTGTCGCCATGGCGTCGGTGACCAGCACGATTCTGGCCGGCCCCTGCTTGGCGCGCAGTGCGATCTTGATGGTGGCCGGGTCGACATGGATGCCGTCGGCAATGAGACCGGCGGACAAGCTGCCGATGTCGATGGCAGCCCCCGCCAGTCCAGGTTCGCGGTTGCCGATCTGGCTCATCGCGTTGAACAGATGGGTGACCATCGAGGCGCCGGCCTCGGCAAAGGCGCTGGCGGCGGCATAGCCGGTATCGGAATGACCAAGGCTGACGATGATGCCGGCCTTGGCGAGTGCCGCGACGCGCGCCGGCTCGACGGATTCAGGGGCAATGGTGGTGAGCAGCACCGGTAGTTTTTGTCGCGCGGCGATCAGCATCGCCTGATCGGCATCCATCATCGGCCGGATCAGTGCCGGATCATGCGCGCCCTTGCGGGCAACCGACAAATGCGGGCCTTCGAGATGCAGCCCGAGAAACCCAGGCACCTTCTGGCGCGCCGCTGCCTCGCCGGCGGCGATAGCGGCGGCCGTGATTGCAGGCGTGTCGGTGATCAGCGTCGGCAGCAGCGCCGTCGTGCCGAAGGGCGCGTGCGCGCGGCAGATGGTCTCGATGGAAGCGACATCGGGGTGGTCGTTGAGCATGACGCCGCCGCCGCCGTTGACCTGTACATCCACAAAGCCCGGCGTCAGCAGGCCGCCGTCGGTATCGACGACGCGGATATCCAAGGGGACGGCGCCCGTGGGCAAAATGGCCTCGACGAGACCGTCGCGCACGACAAGTGCGTGACCTTCATGCCAGTCGTCGCCGTCGAAAATCCGGGCGCCAGTCAGGGCAAAGCGATCGCTCATACTGTCTCCGTCACCTTGCGAAGATTGCGCGGCGTATCCGGATCGAGGCCGCGATGGCGGGCAAAGGCCTCGACGAACATGTAGAAGGAGACGATCAGCGTCAGCGGATCGGTCAGCGGATGGCCGGTGGCGACATGCGGCAGGCGCACGGCCCGTTTGGCTAGTGCGGAGGTGACGAACACCGGCGCGCCCTTGGCCGCCAGGCTGTCGGCGGCCTCGGCGATCGACGGTTCGGACGCATCGCGCGCGGCCAGCGCCAGCACCGGAAAGTCGGGGCCGATCAGCGCCAGCGGGCCATGCATGACTTCGGCCGCACTATAGGCCTCGGCATGCATGCCGCAGGTTTCCTTGAATTTCAGCGCCGCCTCATTGGCCATCGCCGCCGAGGGTCCGCGGCCGAGGATGAACAGCGACTTCTGCTTCTCGATAGTCTCAGACAGCACGCTCATCCAGTCGCAGGCGATCGCCTTGCCGAAATGCTCCGGCAGGCGGGCAAGTGCGGCCAACAGCGCATCGTCGCCGGTGGCATGCGCCATCAGAGCGAGGCCGGCGACGGCCGAATTGATGAAGGTCTTGGTTGCCGCCACGCTGCGCTCGGGGCCGGCCAGGATATCGATCGCATAGTCCGAAGCGCGCGCCAGCGGCGAATCGGCGGTGTTGGTGATGGCGATGGTCAGCGCGCCCCCCGCCCGCGCCGTCTCGGCCATAGCGACGATATCGGGGCTTTTGCCCGACTGCGAGATCGCCAGGCAGGCCGAGCCGGCGAGCCTGAGCTTGCGGCCGTAAATCGAGGCGATGGACGGTCCGACCGATGCGACGGCGAGGCCGGCGGTCAGTTCGACGGCATATTTCATGAAGGTGGCGGCATGGTCAGACGAGCCGCGCGCCACGGTGACGACAAACTGCGGGTCGCGTTCGCGGATGCCGCGCCCGGCCTCGGTCAGCACGGCGCCGGAGCCGTCGAGCAGGCGGGCGACCGCTTGCGGGACCTCCTCGATCTCGCGCCGCATATGGGTCATTTCTGTCGTGCTCATGGTCGGCCCTCTTCGCTCGGCCCTGTCAGCCGCAGTTCGGCGACGAAATCATAGGCGTCGCCCCGGTAGATGGAGCGGGTGAATTCGATCACCTTGCCGCTCGCCAGATAGGAAATGCGTTCGATGTGCAGGCCGGCAATGCCTGGCGGCACTTCGAGCAGGCGCGCGTCGCTGTCGCCGAGATTGGCGGCGGAAATGCGCTGCACGGCGCGCACCGGCCGGTTGCCGGTCAATTCCAGCGCCGCATAGAGCGAGGAGCCTATATCGGCCGGGTCGGGCAACACGCTGGCCGACAGCGAGGCGCGCTCGATCGCCAGCGGCGTGTCGTTGGCGATGCGCAGGCGCGCCACCCGCGCCACCAGTTCGCTCGAGGACAGGCCGAGCACCATCATCTCGTCAGGCGAGGGCGCGTAAAGGCCGCGGTCGAGCCAGGCCGAACGCACCACCATGCCGCGCCGCGCCATGTCCTCAGTGAACGAGGTCAGCCGCGACAGCGACTGTTCGACACGCTCCATGCGCGGCGCCACGAAGGTGCCGGAGCCGTGGCGCTGCACCAGGATGCCGCCCTTGACCAGGTCCTGCACCGCCTTGCGCACGGTAACCCGCGAAATATCGGCCTTGGTGGCGATGTCGCGCTCGGAAGGCAACGCGTCGCCCGGCCCGATCAGGCCGCGATTGACCGCGTCCTCGATGCTCTTGCGAAGCTGCAGATAAAGCGGCGCGCCGCTTTGCGCCTGATGTTTGAGCGTGGCGAAGATCTGGTCGGCGGCCTCGCTCATCGCGCCGCCTCCGCGTGTCCGGCGAAAAGGCGAACCGCCATCTGCACCGCGCCGCCCAGCGCGTCGTCGAGCGGTGGCTTCAGCAGCGCCCGATAGCGGGCAGACAGGCGCGGCGCATAGAGTGGCGCCAGCCCGCCGAGCAGGCACAGCGGCGCATCGTCGGCAAGGTCGAGCGCGCCGAGCGAGGCTTCGACGTCGGCGACCACCCTGTCGAGAATCCAGTTGGCGACGCTGTCGCCCTTTTCGGCATGCTCGAACACTTTGGGTGCGAAGCCGCCGAAATCGCCGGGCTTGGCATTGGTGGTGAATTCGACGACATCCTCCGGGTTGTTGCGGAAGACGGCCAGCATGCTCTGCGTCAGCGGCGAACCGGCGCGAACGCCGTCATAGGCAAGCAGTGTCTGTTCGAGCAGATCGCGGCCGATGCGGGCGCCGCTGCCCTGGTCGCCGACCTGGAAGCCCCAGCCGCCGATGGCGCGCGATTTGCCTTGTCTGCGCGCCATATAGGCGGTGCCGGTGCCGAGGATCGCCATGGCGCCGTCACCGGAACCGACAGCGCCTTCCAGCGCGATTTCGGCGTCGGTCTCGACGCGGCTGATGCTGAACGGCAGGATCGCTTCGAGCTGCTGCCGGTAGGTGCCGACATTGGCGCCGGCAAGGCCGAGAATGGCGGGTGTTCGCGGGATCAATTCCGCATCCTGCCCGGCGGCGAGGAACGCCTGCCGCGCGGCCTCGACGATGTTCGAGCGGGCGCCGGTCAGGTCGGTGCGGATGTTGGCGGCGCCGCTTTTGGCGCGGCCGATCACCATGCCGTCCGCCGTTGCCAGGGCGGCCCTGCAACTGGTGCCGCCGCCATCGATTCCGAGCACGAAATTCACGTGATTTCTCCTCCGGGCGGATAATACCAATAAAATACCAATAGCCAAGGGTTAATTTCCGTTTCAAAAAGATTAAGCCGTATTTTATTGAAAAATCTGCATATTTCGTCGGCTCGGCGATTTCCGACCAGCGAATTCGTCAATGCGTGTGGACAAGTGGTATTTTTTTGGTATTGTTCTGGTATTGGAGGAACCGGGATGGCCGAAACGCGCACCGAAGCGCTTCACAAAAATGCAGAGGGGCTGGATATCCAGGCCCCGGACATCGTCCTTTCCTATTTGGCCGATGCGCAGATCGAAGCCGTCAAGGTCGTGCGCCACGCCATTCCATCCATCGCCAGGGCCGCCGAGATCATCGCGGGCAGGCTGAAGAGCGGCGGCAAGCTCGCCTACGCCGCGGCCGGCAGCTCAGGCCTGATGGCGCTGGCCGATGCGCTGGAGCTGCCGGGCACCTTCGGCATTCACCGCGACCGCATCGCCATCCTGATCGCCGGCGGCGACGACGCTTTCCGCACACTCGCCGGCGGGCCGGAGGACGATACCGAGGAGGCTGCGGCAGCGGTCGCCGAGGCCGGCCTCGGCAAGGGCGACTGCCTGATCGCCATTTCCGCCAGCGGCACGACGCCCTATGCCGTCAAGGCCATCGAGGAGGCCGCCCGCCGCGGCGCTGCCACCATCGGCATCGCCAACAACAGGGACTCTGCGCTGCTGCGCCGGGCACAAACCGCCATCCTGCTCGAAACGCCGCCGGAACTGATCGCCGGCTCCACGCGCATGGGCGCCGGCACTGCCCAGAAGATCGCGCTCAACATGCTGTCGACGCTGACCGCAATCCATCTCGGCCATGTGCATGACGGCTACATGGTCAATCTCATGGCCGACAACATCAAGCTGCGCGACCGCGCGGCGCGCATCGTCGCCGCCGTCAGCGGGCGCGACACGGACGAGGCGGCCCGCCTGCTCGAGAAGAGCGGCGGCGCGGTCAAGACCGCCATTCTGCTCGCCGCCGGCGCCGCCAGCGCTGACGCGGCGCAGAAAATACTGGAAGAGGCCGGCCAGAAGCTGCGGCCGGCCCTTTCCGCGATCGAGGGGAGCAAAGGGCGCACTGCCTCCGTTCTCAAAACCGAACCTGAAAAAGGCCAACAGGGAGACTGAGCATGACAACGAAACTACTGACGGCACTGCTTTTGGGCACCAGCATTCTCGGCTCGGCCGGGGTTGCCTGTGCCGACGACGTAACGCTCAACATCGAAAGCTGGCGCGGCGACGACCTTGCCATCTGGAAGGACAAGTTGATACCGGCTTTCGAAGCCAAGAACCCGGGCATCAAGGTGGTGTTCGCGCCGTCGGCTCCGACCGAATATGACGCAGCGCTGGGCGCCAAGCTCGCCGCCGGCTCGGCGGGCGACCTGATCACCTGCCGCCCGTTCGACAAGTCGCTCGAGCTGTTCAAGAAGGGCAACCTTGCCGACCTCTCGGCGCTGCCGGGCATGGAGAACTTCTCGCCCGTGGCAAAGTCCGCCTGGCAGACCGACGACGGCAAGGCGAGCTTCTGCGTGCCGATGGCCTCGGTCATCCACGGCTTCATCTACAACAAGGACGCCTTCGACAAGCTCGGCATCAAGGTGCCGGAGACCCGCGACGAGTTCTTCGCCGCGCTCGACAAGATCAAGGCCGACGGCACCTACATTCCGATGGCGATGGGCACCAAGGATCTCTGGGAAGCCGCGACTATGGGCTACCAGAACATCGGCCCCAACTACTGGAAGGGCGAGGACGGTCGCGCGGCGCTGATCAAGGGCGAGCAAAAGCTGACCGACAAGGACTGGGTCGCGCCGTACGAGGAACTGGCCAAGTGGAAGCCTTATCTCGGCGACGGCTTCGAGGCGCAGACCTATCCGGACAGCCAGAACCTGTTCACGCTCGGCCGCGCCGCCATCTACCCGGCCGGCTCGTGGGAAATCGGCCTGTTCAACACCCAGGCGCAGTTCAAGATGGGCGCCTTCCCGCCGCCGGTCGAGAAGGCCGGCGACACCTGCTACATCTCCGACCATACCGATATCGGCATGGGCCTCAATGCGGCTTCGAAGAATGCCGATGCGGCCAAGACCTTCCTGTCCTGGGTCGCTTCGCCGGATTTCGCCACCATCTACGCCAACGCGCTGCCGGGCTTCTTCAGCCTGAACTCCTCGCCGGTGAAGATGGCAGACCCGCTGGCGCAGGAATTCGTCTCCTGGCGCGCCAAGTGCAAGCCGACGATCCGTTCGACCTACCAGATACTGTCGCGCGGCACGCCGAACCTCGAGAACGAGACCTGGGTTGAATCGGCCAACGTCATCAACGGCACCGATACGCCGGAAGCCGCGGCCAAGAAGCTGCAGACCGGTCTCGACAGCTGGTACAAGCCGGCGAAGTAAGAGCTCAGGCAACGGAGCCGGCCGGGCGCACGCCTGGCCGGTTCCGGACTATCCTGGTTTCAGATAGAGCCCTGTCTTCAGAATGCGATTGTCGGCACCGCCTCTCGGCCTTACCCTCCCTTGTGGGGAAAGGCTAGCTGATCAGTCGCAGGCCTTTGTTCTTGCCGCATCGGGCAAGGATGTTCGGGCCTTGCATCGAGGCATCAACTAGCATCGACACCCTTTGGAACCGAGAGACGGCGGGGACCGAACTCATGGCCGCAGATATCAGACCGAAAAGACCGTTCCGCTGGCACATCGGCATCTTCCTGGCGCCGGCGGTGCTCGTCTACTCGGCGATTATGATCCTGCCGCTCGCCGGCACGCTGCAGCTGTCGCTGTTCCGCAACATCGAGCAGCACCAGGTCTTCGTCGGGCTGGAAAACTTCCGCACCCTGTTCGGCGACCCCAACTGGTCGGTGGGTTTCTGGAACGCGCTCAGGAACAACACCTGGTTCTTCATCATCCACATGATCGTGCAGAACCCGATCGGCGTCATGCTGGCGGCGCTTCTGTCCAGCCCGAAACTCAGATTCGCGGCCTTCTACCGCACCGCAATCTTCGTTCCGACCATCCTGTCCTTCGTCATCGTCGGTTTCGCCTGGAAGCTGATCTTGTCCCCGTTGTGGGGCGTGGCGCCGCATCTCATGGATATCGTCGGCCTCAAAAGCCTGTTCACGCCGTGGCTCGGCAAGGAGCAATATGCACTGACCGCACTCAGCCTGATCTCGGTGTGGCAGTTCGTCGGCATCCCGATGATGCTGATCTATGCCGCCCTGCTGTCGATCCCCGAAGAGGTGATCGAGGCCGCCGAATGCGACGGCATCACCGGCCTGTCGCAGTTCTGGAAGATCAAGCTGCCGCTGATCCTGCCGTCGATCGGCATCATCTCGATCCTCACCTTCGTCGGCAATTTCAACGCCTTCGACCTGATCTACACCGCGCAAGGCGCACTCGCCGGGCCGAACTATTCGACCGACATTCTCGGCACCTTCCTCTACCGCGCCTTCTTCGGCTTCCAGTTGCAGTCCGGCGACCCCAATATGGGTGCGGCGATCGCCACGATGATGTTCCTGATCATCCTCGGCGGCGTCTGCGTCTACCTCTTCCTCGTCCAGACGCGCCTGCGTCGCTACCAGTTCTGAGGGGCGAGATGTCGAGCTTGAACACCCCCCTCTGGCCTGCCGGCCATCTCCCCCGCAAGGGGGGAGATTGGCAGCGTTGGCCTTGCCGGCCATCTTGCTGCGTTGGTGATTGGCGAAAGCAGTCGCGACATCCGATCTCCCCCCTTGCGGGGGAGATGTCCGGCAGGACAGAGGGGGGTGCCTTGGCGCCATTCCTTGGAAGTGTGCGTCAGGAGACCTCCCAATGAGCACCGCCACCCGTTCCGTGCCCCGCACCGTCGGCGCCCACGCGATCCTGCTGACCTACACGGTGATCGCGCTGTTTCCGGTGATCCTCGTCATCATGAACTCGTTCAAGTCCCGAGCCGGCATCTTCGGTGCGCCGCTGACGCCGCCGACGCCAAAAACCTTCGACCTGATCGGCTACACGACCGTCATCGGCCAGGGCGACTTCATCCACTATTTCCAGAACAGCCTCGTCGTCACCGTGGCCTCGCTGTTCTTCGTGCTGTTGTTCGGCGCCATGGCGGCGTTCGCACTGTCGGAATACCGCTTCCGTGGCAACTCGCTGATGGGGCTCTATCTGGCGCTCGGCATCATGATCCCGATCCGGCTGGGCACCGTCGCCATCCTGCAATTGATGGTGGCGAGCGGGCTGGTCAACACGCTGACGGCGCTGATCCTGGTCTACACCGCGCAGGGCCTGCCGCTTGCCGTCTTCATCCTGTCGGAATTCATGAAGCAGGTGTCGGACGATCTGAAGAATGCCGGCCGCATCGACGGCCTGTCGGAATACACAATCTTCTTCCGCCTGGTGCTGCCGCTGGTCAGGCCCTCGATGGCGACCGTCGCCGTCTTCACCATGATCCCGATCTGGAACGATCTGTGGTTCCCGCTGATCCTGGCGCCGTCGGAAGAAACCAAGACGGTGACGCTCGGCGCCCAGCTCTTCCTCGGCCAGTTCGTCACCAACTGGAACGCCATCCTGGCCGCACTGTCGCTGGCGATCATGCCGGTGCTGATCCTCTACGTCATCTTCTCGCGGCAGCTGATCCGCGGCATCACGTCCGGAGCCGTCAAGTGATGCAAGTCACGGCTTTCACCCCACCCGGCGCTTCGCGCCGACCTCCCCATCGAGGGGAGGTAGAAGATCGCGGCTTCATTCTCGACCACCTGGGCGTTCGGTTCAGAGCAGCTTTGTTGGCAGCGGGATGTTCACGCCAACGTCCTACCTCCCCTCGATGGGGAGGTCGGCGCGAAGCGCCGGGTGGGGTGACACCATCTCAAGAAGAAACTGGCATAGCTGGAGTAGCTAGGTGAGCTCTGAAACACCTCTTCGCGTCGTCGTCGCCGGCCTCGGCAATATGGGCCGCAGCCATGCGCTGGCCTATCACACCAATCCGGGTTTCGAGATCGCGGCGCTGATCAACCGCTCCGACGTTCCGCTGCCGGATGGGCTGTCGAGCTATGGCATCAGGCGCTCCTTCGACGAGGCGTTGCGCGACGAAAAGCCCGATGTCGCCTGCATCGCCACCTATTCCGACAGCCATGCCGACTATGCGGTGAAGGCGTTCGAGGCCGGCTGCCATGTCTTCGTCGAAAAGCCGCTGGCAACGACGGTCGCCGATGCCAGGCGCGTCGTGGCGGCGGCCAAGGCCAACGGCAAAAAACTGGTGATCGGCTACATCCTGCGCCATCACCCGTCCTGGATCAGGCTTATCGCCGAAGCGCGCAAGCTCGGCGGCCCCTACGTCTTCCGCATGAACCTCAACCAGCAATCCTCCGGCCATACCTGGGAGACGCACAAGCAGTTGATGCAGACGACGTCGCCGATCGTCGATTGCGGCGTGCATTATCTCGACGTCATGCTGCAGATCACCGACGCGAAGCCGGTCGAGGTGCGCGGCATGGGCGTGCGGCTGACCGAGGAGGTGGCGCCGTCGATGTACAATTACGGTCACCTGCAGGTGCTGTTCGATGACGGTTCGGTCGGCTGGTACGAAGCCGGCTGGGGGCCGATGATTTCGGAAACGGCCTTCTTCGTGAAGGACGTGATTTCGCCGAATGGCTGCGTGTCGATCGTCATGAAGGAGGGCGTCAAGTCCGACGACATCGACACCCACACCAAGACCTCCACCATCCGCCTGCACAGCGCCGCGACCGGTGCGGACGGCAAATTCGTCAAAGCCGACGAGATGCTGTCGATGGCAGGCGAACCCGGCCATCAGGACCTCTGCGACCTCGAGCAGGCCTTCGTGCTGAAGGCGATCCGCGAGGATCTGGATCTGACAAAACATATGGATGACGCGGTCAAATCGCTCGCCGTCTGCCTTGCAGCCGACGAGAGCGTGCGCAGTGGGAAGGCGGTGCGATTGTGACATTTGGATCTCGGCCGACGGTCGCGGCCGGCACCGCCCCCCTCTGGCCTGCCGGCCATCTCCCCCTCAAGGGGGGAGATTGGATGTTCTCTCGGCCTTCGCCACTGGCCATCGCCGCAAAGAAGAGGCGTCGGTCAAAGCTGCCGATCTCCCCCCTTGAGGGGGAGATGTCCGGCAGGACAGAGGGGGGTGCATTCGCGCCTACATTCCAATTTGGAGGACTGCCGTGGGCTCGTTGAACATCGAGAATGTGAAGAAGGCCTTCGGGCCGGTGGAGGTGCTGAAGGGCATCAACCTCGAAGTGAACGACGGCGAGTTCGTCGTCTTCGTCGGCCCGTCCGGCTGCGGCAAGTCGACCCTGCTCAGGGTCATTGCCGGACTGGAGGATTCGACCTCGGGCCGCGTCGTCATCGACGGCGCGGACGTCTCGGCCACGCCGCCGGCCAAGCGCGGCATCGCCATGGTGTTCCAGACCTACGCGCTCTACCCGCATCTGACGGTGAAGAACAATATGGGCCTCGGCCTCAAGCAGGCCGGCACGCCCGCCCCGGAGATCGAGCGCCGCATCGGCATTGCCTCGTCGATGCTGTCGCTGGAGCCCTATCTCGAAAGGCGGCCGGCCGAACTCTCCGGCGGCCAGCGCCAGCGCGTCGCCATCGGCCGCGCCGTGGTGCGCGAACCCAAGCTTTTTCTCTTCGACGAGCCATTGTCCAACCTCGACGCGGCACTGCGCGTCAACACAAGGCTGGAGATCGCGCAGCTGCATCGCCGGCTGAAGGCAACGATGATCTACGTCACCCACGACCAGGTCGAGGCGATGACGCTGGCCGACAAGATCGTGGTGCTCAATGCCGGCCGGATCGAGCAGATCGGCGGACCGATGGAGCTCTACAATTCGCCGGCAAATGAATTCGTCGCCGGCTTCATCGGCTCACCGAAGATGAACTTCGTCGACGGCGCCCGCCTCGGCGAAACCGCCAAGACCATCGGCGTGCGGCCGGAACATTTGACCGTCGATCCGAAATCCGGCGCCTGGAAGGGAACGGTGGTGCACGCCGAGCACCTCGGCGCCGACACCAACCTCTATCTCGACTGCGAGAAGGCCGGCCTGATCACGGTCAGGATTTTCGGCGTCTACGATGCCGAACCGGGCGCGACACTGTATGCGACGCCGGATCCGGCCAAGACTTATCGGTTTGGGGCGGATGGGAAGGTGTTGAAGTAGCTTGACACCCTCTTCCTTTCCTCTCCCTCCGGAGGGGGGAGAGGTGGCGCCGCGAAGCGGCGACGGAGTGGGGGAAGACCTCGACCCAAGCCAAAACCGCCATAGGATAGGGACTGACGTGTCAGTACAGTCGCTTCGACAGACGAGCGGGTCGAGCCCCCACTCCGTCGAGCTTCGCTCGCCACCTCTCCCCCGATCGACGGGGTAGAGGAAGGGCGCGAAACCGCCCCTTCCTCTTCTCATTCCAGAGACACAAGGAGAGAACAGAGAAGCCTACACGTCAGCCTTGAACGTCTGCTTCTGCTGGCCCAAGCCTTCAATGCCCAATTCCACCACATCTCCGGCCTTCAAAAACACCGGCGGCTTCATGCCGAGGCCGACGCCGGGCGGCGTGCCGGTGGAGATGATGTCGCCGGGGTGCAGCGACATGAACTGGCTGAGATAGGACACCAGATATTTGACGCCATAGACCATGGTCTTGGTCGAGCCGTTCTGCATCGTCTTGCCGTTGACGGTCAGCCACATTTTGAGGTTCTGCGGATCGGCGACCTCGTCCTTGGTCACCAGCCATGGGCCGGTCGGGCCGAACGTGTCGCAGCTCTTGCCCTTGGTCCACTGGCCTTGGCGCTCGGCCTGGAAAGCGCGCTCGGAGACGTCGTGGGCAACGCTATAGCCGGCGACATAGTCGAGCGCGTCGGCCTCGCTGACATATTTAGCGGTTTTGCCGATGACCACGGCCAGCTCGACTTCCCAGTCGGTCTTCTCCGAGCCGCGCGGGATCAGCACGTCATCATCCGGCCCGACAATGGCCGAGCTTGCCTTCATGAAGATGATCGGCTCCGGCGGCACGGTGGCGCCGGTCTCGGCGGCGTGGTCGGAATAGTTGAGGCCGATGCAAATGAACTTGCCGGTGCCGGCAACGCAGGCGCCGAGGCGCGGGCTGCCGGAAACCGCCGGCAGCGATTTCGGATCAAGCTTGGCGAGTGCCGCCAGGGATGCCGGATCGAGCGTCTTGCCGCCGATATCGGTGACGTGAGCAGACAGATCACGGATCGTTCCATCCGCATCGAGCAGGCCGGGACGTTCGCTTCCCACCTCGCCATAGCGCAGCAGTTTCATCTAAATTCTTCTCCTGATTGCGGCCTCGTGGCCTTTTGCAAACTTGCCGCCAAGGCGATGGCTCCTTCGCGGAACCGGCGGACCCTACTCATCGACCTGACTACGGACAAGCGCGATCGCCATACAAGATAGCCGGCGCGCGGGATTTTCAGACTCTTCGATCCCCTGTCAAACGCCGGCAAGCGACCCGATTGTCCTGGATGCTCAGATCTTTCCGACCGGCGACTAGATCGACCAGCCGCCGTCGATATTGTAGGCCTGCCCGGATGTATAGGTGGCGCCGGCCAGGTAGACGGCGAGATCCGCGATCTCCTCCGGCGTGCCGAGCCGGCCCATCGGCTGGCGGGCGATGAAGGCGGCGCGGGCGGCATCGTAGTCGCCTTGCGCGTGCATGCGGTCCTGCAGCGACGGGCTCTCGACCGTGCCGGGGCAGATGGCGTTGCAGCGTATGCCCTTGCCGACATAGTCGGCGGCGATCGCCTTGGTCAGGCCGATGACCGCGGCCTTGGTCAGGCCGTAGACGAAGCGGTTGGGCACGCCCTTGGTCGAACTGGCCAGCGAGGCCATGTTGATGATCGATCCGTCGCCGCGTTCCAGCATGCCGGGCAGCACGGCCCGGCTGGTGCGGATCATGGCGCGAACATTGAGGTTCAGCGCGAAATCGAGGTCGCCGTCCTTCATCTCCAGGATCGAGCCGGAATGGACGAAACCGGCGCAGTTGAACAGCACGTCGACGACACCGATCTCGGCGAAGGCGGCGTTGACGGCTTCGTCGTTGAGCACGTCCAGCTTGCGGGTCTTGATCCCCGGCGTCTTGGCGAGTTCCGCCAGCAGGGCCTCGTTGATGTCGGTGGCGTAGACGATGGCGCCAGCTTTTGCGAAGGCCAGTGCGCTCGCCTTGCCGATGCCTTGCGCCGCTGCCGTGACGACAACGACCTTGCCTGCCAGATCCGCCATACTGTTCTCCTCGTCCGCTGGGATAGTCCGGGTCTACCTGCGGCTGGCCAAGGCGTCATGTGCCAGTCACGCGCGATCATGCGGCCTGCGCCGTTGAACGTTCACTGATAAAGATGTTTTTTCTCGTTAAAGAACATCTATCCATGCGTCAACCCCGAACACGATTTCGATAGCACCGGCGGCACATCAATCGCCGTAAGGCACCCAGACATTCTTCACCTCGACGGCGCGGCGCAGGAAGGCATCGCCGGCCGTCTCGTCGGATGCCCAGTCGATGCCGCGGCCATTGCCGCTCCAGACGCGCTTGAGGTTGCCGATGGACTCGGCTTCCGCCTTGGCGCAGGTCTCGGCATCGGCGAACACCCACAGCCCGTCGACATCGTCATGTTTGGCCAGCACGCCGGCGAGTTCGGCGCTGCGGCCGGTGACGATGTTGATGGCGCCTGAGGGAATGTCGGAATATTCGATGACCTGGTAGAGATCGGTGGCCAGCAACGGATAGCGCTCCGAAGGCACCACGACCACGGTGTTGCCCATGGCCAGCGCCGGTGCGACCAGCGAGATCAGGCCGAGCAGCGGCGAGCTATCCGGCGCGACGATGCCGACGACGCCGACCGGTTCATGAAGCGCCAGCGTCACGGCACGCGCCGGCGGCTGGTGCACGCGGCCCTCGAACTTGTCGGCCAGACCGGCATAGAGGAACAGCCGTTCGATGGATTGTTCCACCTCTTCCCGCGCGGCCTTGGGCGTAGCGCCGGTCAATTCGGTGAGACGGGCGGCGAACTCGCCGGCACGGCCGGAAAGATTCTCGGCCAAATAATAGAGCACCTGGGACCTGTTATAGGCGGTCGCCTCCGGCCAGGCCTTGGCCCCGCGGGCGGCGGAGACAGCATCGCGGATATCCTTGCGGCTGCCGAGACCAACTTCGCCGGCAAGCTTGCCCTTGGCGGTGGCGATGGCGAGCGAATAATTGCCGTCCGGCCGTACCTGCTTGCCGCCGATGAACAGCTTAGCCGTGCGGTCGATTGCCGAGCCGTCGGCCTGCTCGACTGGCTGTGCGGAGGTCGTCGCCGGCTTGATGATCGGGCCGAGCGGCAGCTTCGCCGTGAGATATTCGAACATGCCCTCGCGCCCGCCTTCGCGACCGAAACCGCTCTCGCGGTAGCCGCCGAAGCCGCAGGCGGCGTCGAACATGTTGGTGCCGTTGACCCAGACCACGCCGGCCTTCAATTGCGGCGCGACGTGCAGGGCAAGGTTGACGTTCTCGCTCCACACCGAGGCGGCGAGGCCATAGCGCGTGTTGTTGGCAAGCTCGATCGTTTCCTCGGTGTTGCGGAAGGTCATGGTCGCCAGAACAGGGCCGAACACCTCTTCTTGCGCCAATATGTTAGCCGGCGAAACACCTGTGGCGAGCGTCGGCAGATGGTAGTAGCCGGAAGACGGCAGCGCCGCATCCGGCTGCCAGCAGACAGCGCCCTGCCTGGCACCTTCGGCGACCAGGCCCTTGACGCGCTCGAGCTGTGTGGCGTCGACCAGCGGGCCGATATCGGTGTTCTTGTCGAGCGGGCTGCCGACGCGCAGCCGGCTCATCCGCGTCTTGACCTTGGCGATCAGGGCGTCGGCGATGCCTTCCTGGACCAGCAGTCGCGAACCGGCGCAGCAGACCTGGCCCTGGTTGAACCAGATACCGTCGACCAGGCCTTCGACGGCGCTGTCGAGATCGGCATCCTCGAAGACGATGAAGACCGACTTGCCGCCAAGTTCCAGCGACAGTTTCTTGCCCGAGCCGGCGGTGGCTTTCCGGATGATCTTGCCGACTTCGGAAGAACCGGTAAAGGCGATCTTCTGGATGCCGGGATGGTTGACGATGGCCCCGCCGGCCTCAGGACCGCCCTGCACGATGTTGACGACGCCTTTCGGCACGCCGGCGCGTTCGCAAATCTCGGCGAACAGGATAGCGGTCAGCGGCGTGAACTCGGCCGGCTTCAGCACCACGGTGCAGCCGGCGGCGAGCGCCGGCGCGATCTTCCAGGCCAGCATCAGCAGCGGAAAGTTCCACGGGATGATCTGGCCGACCACGCCGACACCCTTATGGCCGGGGAAATCCTTGTCCAGCGCCTGCGCCCAACCGGCATGGTGGATGAAATGGCGGATCGCCAGCGGCACGTCGATGTCGCGGCTTTCACGGATCGGCTTGCCGTTGTCGATGGTCTCAAGCACTGCGAACAGGCGCTGGTGGCGCTGCATGGCGCGGCCGATGGCATAAAGCACCTTGGCCCTGACATAGCCTGAGGCTGCCGACCACTTAGGCAGCGCCTTGGTGGCTGCCGCAACCGCCGCATCGATATCGGCGGCGTTGGCGTCCGAGACCTTGGCCAGCAGCTTGCCGGAAGACGGCTCGCTGGTCTCGAAGGTGTTGCCGCCGGCAGCGGCTTTCCAGTCGCCGCCGATGAACAGCGCCTTGCCGAAATCGCGCGCGGCAAGCCACGCGTCGGCCTCGTTGCGGGCTTCCGGTGCCGGGCCGTATTCCATGGCGTGGTAGCGGTCGAGAATGTTCATCAGGTGCCTCCTTCACCCTCCCGCCTGGGAGGGTCGATCGGCAAAGCCGATCGGGGTGGTGCTCAAGCCATCGCGTGGCGATGATTGGCCGAATAGTGCCCGGTCAAATGGTGTTCGAGCTGGCGCTCGATGTCGGTCAAGAGGCTCGACGCGCCGAAGCGGAACAGCTCGGGCTCCAGCCATGGCCGGCCGAGTTCTTCCTTCATCAGCACCAGCCAGTCGAGCGAGGCCTTGGCCGTCGAAATGCCGCCGGCCGGCTTGAAGCCGATGAGATAGCTGGTCTCCTCGAAATAGGCTCTGATAGCACGCACCATGGCGAGCCCGACTGGCAGCGTCGCGTTGACGCTTTCCTTGCCGGTCGAGGTCTTGATGAAATCGGCGCCCGCCATCATCGCCACCATCGAGGCCAGCATGACATTGCGCAGCGTGGCGAGGTCGCCGGTGCCGAGGATGACCTTCAGATGCGCGTCACCGCAAGCGGCGCGCATCGAGACGATCTCATTGTATAGCTCGCGCCATTTGGCGCCGAACACCAGCCCGCGTGGAATGACCACGTCGATCTCGTCGGCGCCGTCGCGGACCGAGGCTTCGATTTCCTGCAGGCGGGTCGACAGGGGTGCCAGACCATGCGGGAAGGCGGTGGAGACGGCGGCGACATGGATGCCGGTGCCGCGCACGGCATCGACGGCGGTGGTGACGAAGGGATGGTAGACGCAGACGGCGGCCGGGCGGATGGTTTCACCTGATATGCCGAGGCCCTCGACAATGTCGCGGCGGAACGGGTTGATCGCCTTGGCGCAGAGCCGGCGCACGCGCTCCTCGGTGTCGTTGGAATTCAGCGTCGTCAGATCCATGCAGGAGACGGCCTTTAGCAGCCAGGCGGCCTGGTTGTCGGCCTTGATCGAGCGCCGCTTGGTCAGGCTGGCGACGCGCCGTTCCAGCGCCGAGCGGTTGACGCTGCGCACCGATTCCATGAAGCCGAGATCGAGCTTCATGCCGGGATTGCGCGCAATGCGATGGTCCGGTGGAACGGCTGTGTTGGCGGCGGCACGCGCCGGCAGCGGCGTCACCTTGGACGAGCCGATATCGGCTTCTCGGATTGTGCTGCTCATCTCCTGCCCTTTCATTCAGCGACGTGTGCCGAAGATAGCCCGCGAAGTCGTACTTCACGAGTCCTGCAGCGGTGATAGCCGAAAAAGGCGGCGAAAGCAGCAGTTTTTGACCGCGCGGTCAAAAACGCAGACTTCGAGATGTTAGGTGCGGCTCAGCCGACGAAAGCGCGCTCGACCACGAAGGTCGCCGGGTGGCTCAGCGAACCTTCCTCGAAGCCGAGGCTTTCGGCCAGTTCCTTGACGTCCTTCAGCATATGCATCGAGCCGCAGATCATGATGCGGTCGGTTTCCGGGCTGAGCTTGTCGATGCCGAGATCGCTGTAGAACTTGCCGGAGCCGATCAGCGCGGTGATGCGGCCCATGCGTGCCGACTCTTCGCGGGTCGTCGAATTGTAGAGCGTGACGCGCCCAGTGGTCAGTTCACCGATCAGCGGGTCGCTTTCCAACGCCGCGACCAGCTCCTGGCCGTAGGTGAGTTCCGCATTGTCGCGGCAGGTATGGGTCAGGACCAGCTGATCGAATTTGTCGTAGGTGTCAGGGTCGCGCAGCAGGCTGGCGAAAGGCGCGATGCCGGTGCCGGTCGAGATCATGAACAGCCGCTTGGCCGGGGTCAGCGCGTCGACCACCAGCGTGCCGGTCGACTTCTGGCGCATGATGACGGTGTCGCCGACCTGAATCTTCTGCAGCTCCGAGGTCAGCGGGCCGTCCGGCACCTTGATCGAGAAGAATTCCAGCTCTTCGTCCCAGGCCGGACTTGCCACCGAATAGGCGCGGTACACCGGCTTCTCGGCATTGGGCAGGCCGATCATGACGAACTCGCCGGAGCGGAAGCGCAGCGACTGCGGACGGGTGATGCGGAACGAGAACAGCCGATCGGTATAGTGCTTCACCGAGACGACGGTTTCGGCATAGACGTTGGCCGGAATCGGGAACTGCAGCGGTCGGGCGCCGACGGTGTTGAGAGCGGATGTGGTGTTCATCAAATCCAACCTTCTGGCCCAACCGTGGACGCGGGCGCCAAACTTTCACCTGCACGCCCGGACCATTCAGATCCCGGCGGGCTGTTCGCACACTGCAAAGCGGCAAGCTCTTGTGTCCGGAATTTATTAGTATACAAACGATATTTGCGTCAAGATGCTCCCTTAAAACAGCTTTCCAAACTGGCGCATATCCGTAGTCCGCGCATTTCGGGTTTCGACGATGGAAGAGAATATTTCGGCGCAAGCGAGCAATTCCCGGGGAAATGTCGTCGCCGGTATCGATGTCGGTGGCACCTTCACCGACCTGCTCCTGATCGACGGAAGCGACGGCGGCCGGGTGTATCTGGCCAAGACGCCGACCACGGTGGACAACCAGGCTTTCGGTGTCGTTTCGGCACTCGGCGCCACCGGATTTGCCATCGATAGCATCGACCTCATCGTGCATGGCACGACCACCACCACCAATGCGGTGCTGGAACGCCGGTTGGCGAAAACCGGCATGATCACCACGCGCGGCTTTCGCGACGTGATCGAGCTGGGCCGGCGCACGCGGCCGCAGGCCTATGGCATGACCGGCAGCTTCGTACCGATCATTCCGCGCAATCTCAGGCTCGAAGTCTCGGAGCGTGTCGAAGCGTCGGGCGCGGTGCGCACGCCGCTCGACGAGACCGAGATGCGCGACGCCGTGCAGACGCTGATCGCGGCCGGTTGCGAATCCCTCGTCATCCATTTCCTGCATTCCTACGCCAACCCGGCACATGAGCGGCGCGCCGTCGAAATCGCCGCCGAGCTCTGGCCGAACGGCTACATCACGGCAGGCCACGCGCTGCTGTCGGAGGCGCGCGAGTTCGAGCGCGGCGTCACCGCTTCGGTCAACGCCTCGGTGCAGCCGATCCTCGAACGTTATGTCGAGCGGCTGCGCAAGGAACTGGCTGCAAAAGGCTACGCCCGCGACTTCCTGATCATGAACGGCAATGGCGGCATGATCTCGGCGCGCTTCGTCACACGTGAATCGGCCAAGACGGTCATGTCCGGCCCGGCCTCGGGCGTCATCGCCGCGGCCTATACCGGAAAACGCGCCGGCTTCGAAAACCTCGTCACCTATGACATGGGCGGCACCTCGACCGACGTGGCGCTGATCCGCAATGCCGAGCCGGCAGTCTCGAACGAGATCGAGATCGAATATGCGATGCCGATCCATGTGCCGATGGTGGCGGTGCACACGGTCGGCGCCGGCGGCGGCTCGATCGCCCGCGTCGATGCGGCCGGCCTGATCCAGATCGGTCCGGAAAGTGCCGGCGCCAATCCCGGCCCGATCTGCTACGGACGTGGCGGCCTCGAGCCAACCATTACCGACGCCAATCTGGTGCTCGGCCGGCTGGCGCCGAAGAAGCTGCTGGCGGTCCAAAATCCCGTCACATCAGAGCGCGTCACCAGCATTTTCGAGGACAAGATCGGCAAGGCGACCGGCCTGTCCGGCGTCGAGGCGGCGGGCGCGGTGCTGCGGCTCGGCAACATGAAGATGGCCGGCGCCATCCGCATGGTCTCGGTGTCGCGCGGCCATGACCCTCGTGATTTCGCGCTGTTCGCCTTTGGCGGCGCCGGCCCGCTGCATGCGACCGCCCTGGCGCGCGAACTCGGCCTGCCCAAGGTGCTGGTGCCGGCGCGTCCGGGCATCACCAACGCACTCGGCTGCGTCGTCGCCGACCTGCGCCATGACTTCGTCAACACCATCAACCAGCCGGTGGCGGTGCTCGACGAAAAACAGCTTCATACTGTATTGGAACGCCACCGAAACGAAGGTGAAGAGCTGATCGGCAAGGAAGCGGTGAAGCCGGAGACGATCCGCGTCACCCACTCCGCCGACATGCAGTTCGTCGGCCAGACCCACATCATCAACGTGCCGCTGCCGTCCTCATCGGTGACGCGGGCAACGCTGCAGCAGCTTTTCGAAAAGGCCTATTTCGCCCGCTTCAAGGTCGAACTGCCGGAAATCCGCGCCAACCTCGTCAATCTCAACACGTCGGTGACCGGCGTGCGTCCGGCGATCGATCTGTCGCGGCTGATCGATCCGGCGGGGCGCGCAACAACGCTGGATGAGGCAAGGCGCGAAATCCGGCCGGTCTGGTATGGCGGGCGCTGGCACGACACGCCGGTATATGCACGCGAAAAACTGCCGCTTGACGCTGAAATCGAAGGGCCGGCGATCCTCGAACAGATGGACGCCACCACCGTGCTCGAGCCCGGCGACCGCGCACGCTGCGACGCCGACGGCAACATCATCATCGACATCGGCGAGGCCTGAGATGTCTGACATTGACATGGCAAAACTCGACGCCATCACGCTTTCGGTTCTCCAGGCCGCCTTGCAGCAGGTCTGCGACGAGATGGACCTTACGTTCTCTCGCGCCGCTTTCTCGCCTGTCATCGCCGAGGCCAACGACCGTTCCGACGGCATCTATTCGGCTGTCGATGGTTCGCTGATCGCGCAAGGCTCGCAGGGCCTGCCGGTATTTGTCGGCGTCATGCAATATTCGACCAGGACGGTGATCGAGATGATCGCCGACGGCCGTTGCCTGCCGCCGGAACCAGGCGACATCTACATCGTCAACGACCCCTATCTCGGCGGCACCCATCTGATGGATGTGCGCTTCGCCATGCCGGTCTACCGGGCGGGAAAAATCTTCTGCTGGCTGTCCAACACCGGCCACTGGCCAGACATTGGCGGCTCGGTGCCGGGCGGGTTTTCGGCCTCCGCGACCGCAGTCGAGCAGGAAGGTCTGCGGCTGCCGCCGGTAAAACTGTTCAAGAAGGGCGTGCTCGATCCGGAGATCTACGCCATCATCTGCTCCAACATCCGTGTCGCCGACCAGCGCATCGGCGACATCAGGGCCCAGGCCGCCGCACTGCTGATCGGCCAGGACCGGCTTAACGGAATCCTGGATCGTTACGGTGACGAAACCGTTGTCGAGGCGATCGCCGAACTGCGCCGCCGCGCGGCCGAGCAGATGCGCGCCAACATCTCAGCCATTCCCGACGGCACTTACCATTCCAAGGCGTTTGTCGATTCCGACGGGGTGGTCAACGAGCCGCTGACCATTGCGCTCGCCGTCGAGAAAAAAGGCAATACGCTGACCTTCGATTTCACCGGCTCGTCCAAGCCGTGCGCCGGGCCGATGAACAGCGTGCTGGCGACGACTTTGTCCTCGGTCTATCTCGCCATGCGCCACATTTTCCCCGATGTGCCGATCAGCGCCGGCGCGTTCGAACCGCTTGAAGTCAAGCGGCCGGAAGGCACTTTCCTCGACGCCAGATATCCGCGACCGGTCTCGGGTTGCGCGGCCGAAGTGTCGCAGCGCATCGCCGAGGCGGTGTTCGCGGCGATGGTGCAGGCATTGCCGGACAAGGTGACGGCCGCCCCCGCCGGCTCCAGTGGCAATTTCGCGCTTGGCGGCAACGACCCGGCACGAGGCCGCGACTACGTCATGTACCAGATCTCCGGCGGCGGCTATGGCGGCAATTCAGGCCATGATGGGCTGACCAATGGCTGCTCGACCATCGGCATTTCCAAATCGCCGCCGGTCGAGATCATGGAACAGGCATTCCCGGTGCTTTACCGCCGCTACGCTTTGCGTGAGGGATCCGGCGGCGCAGGCAAGCATCGCGGCGGTTTTGGCCTCGCCTATGAGGTCGAGATCCTGCGCGGCGACGCCCGCGCCTCCTTCGTCATGGACCACGGCCGTTTTGGCCCGCAAGGCGCGCTCGGCGGCAAGGACGGCGCGGTCAACACGGTCACCGTCTTCCGCAATGGCGAGGAACATGTGCCGCCGCACCTCTCCAAGGAGCAGGACCTTGCGCTCAAGGCCGGTGACCGCGTGCGCGTCGGCACGCCGGGCGGCGGCGGCTACGGCGATCCGCTGCAGCGCGATCCGGATCTGGTGCTGCGCGACGTGGCGCTGGGGTACTACACATCAGAGGAAGCCACCGAAAAGTTTGGCGTTGTCCTCTCGGCCGGGGAGTTGACCATCGACCGGACGGCGACCAACAAGCAGCGCGCCGGGTAACGCACCACCGATCGCCTGGCCTGGATCGCCCGCCGCGCCGCGATCGCCGCAGCGCATGTCGTTTCCGTCTCCGCCACACGCCTGGAAGACCGTAGACTTCCCGCTTTCAACGGGGAACTCAAACATGCGTCTTTCCGGTCGTTTCGTGCTTGCCGCTTCCGTCGCTCTCACCCTTGCCACGGGCGCCGCCTCCGCCCAGGACAAAAAACTCAGGATCGGTACCGAGGGCGCCTATCCGCCCTTCAATTACGCCAGTGCCGACGGCACGCTGGGTGGCTTCGACATCGACTTGGGGAAGGCGCTGTGCGCCGAGATGAAGGCCGAGTGTGAGTTCAGCGTGCAGGATTTCGATGGTTCCATACCGGCGCTGCAGGCCGGCAAGTTCGACGCCATCATCAACATCACCATCACGCCCGAGCGGGCCGAGAAGGTCGAGTTCACCCACAAATACTACCAGACGCCGCCGGCCATCGCCGTGCCGAAGGACTCAACCGTCGCGGGCACCTCGCCGGACGATCTGAAAGGCAAGGCGCTTGGCGTGCAGACCGCGACCATCCATCAGAAATTCGCCGAGCAGAAATACGCGGGCTCGACGGTCAAGGCCTATCCGACCGGCGACGACGCCCGCACCGACATGGCCAATGGCCGCCTCGACGCGATGATGGACGGCTCGATCATCTTGACCGAGTGGCTGAAGAAGCCCGACGGCGCCTGCTGCAAGCTGCTCGGCACGCTGACGGCCGATCCGGCCATTCACGGCCCCGGCGTCGGCATCGCGCTGCAGAAGGGCAACAAGGAGTTGGCCGACAAGCTCAATGCAGCCATCGACGCGCTGCGCGCCAATGGCAAGTACAAGGAAATCAACGACAAGTACTTTTCTTTCGACGTCTACGGCAGCTGAGACCGTTTGGAAACTCTACTCTGGCGGCCATCTGAAGGCGTTTTCTGCGCTTCCGGTGCTCACGGACCTGAATGTCCGCTGCGCTCCGGTTCTCGAAACCACCATCATATGACTCGCCAGAGCGAATTTCGAAACGGTCTCGGGACAGCAATGAATGATGGAGACTTCCTTGGCTGAGCGGCGTTCCCCTTTCTACAGCAGCATCGTCGGGCTGGGCGCGACCATGGGTCGTGTCGGGGGCGATTTCATCTCGGCCAAAACTTATTCCGGCATTGCCGACGAGCACCTGAACACCCGCAAAAACGTCGGCGTGCAGGATCTCAGCACGATGGGCAAGATGGACGTCAAGGGGCCGGACGCCGAGGCGCTGGTCAACCATGTCATCGTCAATAATGCCGCCGCCATGAAACCGGGCCAGGTCCGCTATTCCACGGTCTGCCGCGACGATGGCGGCATCATGGACGACCTCACCGTGTTTCGGTTGGGCCCGGAGCACTTCATGCTGGTGACCGGCTCGGTCAACCGCCTGAAGATGCTGCCCTGGCTGCATCATCACGCCCAGGGCCGCAAGGCCTATGTCACCGACATCACGGCGGCCATCGCCTTCCCGACCATCCAGGGTCCGCGCTCGCGCGAACTGCTGAAAGCGTTGATTGCGGATGCCGATCTGGATGGACTGAAGCGCTGGTCGTTCACGTCGGGCCATATCAACGGCACGCGGGTGCTGATCTCGCGCACCGGCGTGACCGGCGAACTCGGCTTCGAATTGTTCGTGCCGGCCGACGAGGCGGCCTCGCTCTGGGACGCGCTGATGCGCACCGGCCGTGACTTTGGCCTGAAACCCTATGGCGTGCTGGCGATGTTCACGCTGGGCCTGGAAAAGGCCTACCCGGCGCACGGCATCGACATGGACGAGAGCCGCACCCCGTTCCATGTCGGCCTCGACCGCTGGATCAAGTTCGACAAGGGCGATTTCGTTGGCCGCGAGGCGCTTCTCAAGGTCCGCGACACCGGCCTCGACGAGCAATGGGTTGGGCTGATCCTCGACGGCGACAAGCCGGCCGCGACCGATGCCAAGGTCCTGGCCGATGGCGAGGACGCCGGCATCGTCACCTACAGCGACCACGGCTATTCCCTCGGCAAGGTGCTGGCCACCGCGCATCTGCGGCTGCCCTTCACGGCTGTCGGCACCGAATTGAACATTGATATCGGTGGTCAGCCGACGCGTGCGGTCGTGGCGCCGATACCGTTCTTCGATCCGGAAGGGATGAGGTTGCGAGGTTAGCTGACCCCCATCGGGTGTTTCGGCCTTTCCAAGGTATGCGGGCCGTCAACCCGAGCGACCGTCGAAACTTCTGCGGTAGCCGGAACGATCAGCTTTCGCCATCGATCAGCGTCTCCAGCAAATCGAGCAACTGCTCGAGTTTTTCGTGGCCGAAGCGCTGTTCGATGTCGTCATAAATGACGCGACGCTCGGGCGACAGGGCGTCGATCAAGGCGGAACCGGCGGGCGCAATGGTTAGAACGACGCGGCGGCCGTCGCCTTCGGCCTTGTTGCGGGTGATGAATTTGCGGCCCTCGAGCGCCTTGATGATGCGCGTCAGGCTGGGCGGCAAAACCGAGGCGCGGTCGGCGAGTTCCGTCGCCTCGACCGGGCCGGCTTCGCTCAGCACGCGCAGCACGCGCCATTGCTGTTCGGTCACGTCATGCGCGGCAAGCATCGGCCGAAACCGCGCCATCACCGCTTCGCGGGCATGAAGCAGCGCCATCGGCAGAGAACGACGGGTATTTTCAGGCAGCAAGAAAAGAGCCTCCCACGCTTGCGATCGAAACAGGCCTCCCTCGGCCGAATCCGCCTGCCAGGGCCCGTTCCCGCCATCCCGTATCGTTGCGCCAACCCCGATGCAAGGCTTGACTTCGCGCATGCTGCATGTAATTAACGAGTTAACTACAACAAGGCAATAACCCAGGGAACGAAACGCCGTGCCTCACTTCTCCATCGAGTATTCGGCCAATCTCGATGCCAAGGTCGATATGGGCGAATTGTGCGCTCTGGTGTTGCGCACAGTGCTGGACACCGGGCTGTTCGAAACCGGCGCCGTGCGGGTGCGGGCGTTTCGCGCCGAGGCCTACGCGATGGCCGACAGGCTGCCGGAAAACGCCTTTCTCGACATGTCGTTTCGCATCGGCACCGGCCGCAGCGCCGACGACAAGAAGCGGACTGGCGAGGCTGTCTTCGCGGCGGTGAGCGAATACCTTGGCACGCTGTTCGAGACCCCGCATTTCGCCCTGTCGCTCGAAATCCGGGAAATCGACCCGGTGCTCAGCTGGAAGAGAAACGCAATCCACCCGCGACTGCGCGGCAAGTGACGGAACCCGACATGTCCGACCTGCAAGGCAATCTGAATAAGGCCGAGGCCTATCTGGCCCGCTTCAAGCGCGATGGCGTGTTGAACCAGATCGGCGGCGAGGCGGTGCCGGCGCTCGACGGCACGACGTTCGAAACGCTGTCGCCGGTCGACCTGAAGCCGCTGGCAAGCGTCGCGCGCGGCGGGGCTGCCGACATCGACCGCGCCGCCAAGGCGGCGAAGGCGGCTTTCCCGGCCTGGGCCGCCATGCCTGGCGAGGCACGCAAGAAGCTGCTGCACAGAATCGCCGACGCGATCGAGGCGCGTGCCGAGGAGATCGCCTTCGTCGAATGCATGGATACCGGCCAGGCGCTGAAATTTATGGCCAAGGCGGCGTTGCGGGGTGCCGAGAATTTCCGCTTCTTCGCCGACCGTGCGCCCGAAGCGCGCGACGGCGAGACGCTGCGGACCACGGGCCAGGTCAACCTCACCACGCGGGTGCCAATCGGCCCGGTCGGCATCATCACGCCGTGGAACACGCCGTTCATGCTGTCGACCTGGAAGATCGCACCAGCGCTGGCGGCCGGTTGCACCGTGGTTCATAAGCCGGCTGAATTTTCGCCGCTGACCGCCCGCCTGCTCGTCGAGATCGCCGAGGAGGCTGGCCTGCCGAAGGGTGTCTGGAACCTAGTCAACGGCCTGGGTGAAGATGCCGGCAAGGCGTTGACCGAGCATCCCGACATCAAAGCGATCGGCTTTGTCGGCGAAAGCCGTACCGGCTCGATGATCATGAAACAAGGCGCCGACACGCTGAAGCGCGTGCATTTCGAGCTTGGCGGCAAGAACCCGGTGATCGTCTTTGCCGACGCCGATCTCGAACGCGCCGCCGACGCCGCCGTATTCATGATCTATTCGCTGAATGGCGAACGCTGCACCTCGTCGTCGCGACTGCTGGTCGAAGCCTCGATCTATGAAAGCTTCACCGCCAAAGTCGCGGAGAGGGCGAAGCGCATCGTCGTCGGCCACCCGCTCGATCCGAAAACGGTGGTCGGGCCGCTGATCCATCCGGTGCATGAAAAGAAGGTGCTGTCCTATATCGAGATCGGCAGGTCGGAGGGGGCCACGCTCGCCGTCGGCGGCGGCAAGGTCGATGGGCCGGGCGGCGGCTGTTATGTCGGCCCGACCCTGTTCACCAACGTCTCCAACGACATGCGTATCGCGCAGGAGGAGATTTTCGGGCCGGTGCTGAGCGCTATTCCCTTCAAGGACGAGGCTGAAGCGCTCGCGCTGGCCAACGACACCCAATACGGTCTGACCGGTTATCTCTGGACGTCCGACGTCACCCGCGCCTTCCGCTTCACCGATGCGTTGGATGCCGGCATGATCTGGGTCAACTCGGAGAATGTGCGCCATTTGCCGACACCGTTCGGCGGCGTCAAGAGTTCCGGCATCGGCCGCGACGGCGGGGACCATTCCTTCGACTTCTACATGGAGACGAAGAACGTAGCCTTCGCGACGACCGCGCACGCGATCCAGAAACTCGGCGGCTGACCGGAGGAAATCAGATGCCCTTGCCCAAGCCCAATCTCTATCCCGCCTTCAACATCGTGCGCCTCAGCCATGTCGAGCTGGCCGTCACCGACCTCGCCAAATCCCGTGCGTTCTATGTCGATACGCTTGGCCTCCAGGTCACCGACGAGACTTCGGACACCATCTATCTCAGGGCGCTGGAGGAGCGCGGGCACCATTGTATCGTGCTGAAGAAGGGGGCCACGGCCGAAGCCCGCGACCTCGGCTTCAAAGTCTTCTCGGACGAGGATCTCGACAAAGCGGTGCATTTCTTCAAGGGAAAAGGCCTGCCGGTGGAATGGGTCGAGCGACCCTACCAGTCGCGAACCTTCCGCACCCGCGATCCGCACGGCATTCCGCTCGAATTCTACGCTGAGATGGAGCGGCTGCCGCCGATCCACCAGAAATACGCGCTGTACAAGGGCGTGAAGCCGCTGCGCATCGACCACTTCAACTGCTTCTCGCCCAATGTCGACGAGTCCGTCGCCTTCTACAACGAGCTCGGCTTCCGGGTGACCGAGTATACCGAGGACGCCAGCAGCGGAAGACTGTGGGCGGCGTGGACGCACCGCAAGGGCGGCGTGCACGATATCGCCTTTACCAACGGCATCGGCCCTCGCCTGCATCACGTCGCCTTCTGGGTGCCGACGCCGCTCAACATCATCGACCTGCTCGACCTGATGGCGACGACGGGCTATCTGCCGAACATCGAACGCGGCCCTGGCCGGCACGGCATCTCCAACGCCTTCTTTCTCTATGTCCGCGATCCCGACAACCACCGCATCGAGATCTACTGTTCGGACTACCAGACGGTCGATCCGGACCTGGAACCGATCAAATGGGACCTCAAGGACCCGCAGCGCCAGACGCTGTGGGGCGCGCCGGCGCCGAAAAGCTGGTTTGAGGAGGGTAGTGTGTTTGCCGGGGCGAAGGCACGCCAGCCGGATCTGACGGCGTCGCCGATCATTGCGCCGTGACGATGGACGAGGAGACCCGGATGACTGGACATGGGCGGCTCGCCACCTTCACCGTCGGCGGCAAGGCGCGCTATGGCGCGATCACGAGCAAGGGCGTCGTCGACCTGTCGGCGCGCCACAGACAGTGGCCGACGCTGCGCGAAGTGATCGAGGCCGACGCCTTGCGCCGGCTGGCGGAAGGGGCCGAGGCCTTCGCCCCGGACTTCCCACTCGACGCCATCGTCTACGAAATCCCGATCCCGTCGCCGGAAAAGATCATCTGCGTTGGCGTCAACTATCCGGAGCGCAACGAGGAGTACAAGGACGGCCAGGCTGCGCCCTCCAACCCGTCGCTGTTCATCCGCTTTCCCCGTTCATTCGTCGGCCATGGCGCGCCGCTGGTGCGGCCGCCGGAATCACCCCAGCTCGATTATGAGGGCGAAATCGTCATCGTCATCGGCAAGGCAGGCCGGCGCATTGCCGAGGCCGACGCGCTCGGCCATATTGCGGCGCTGTCGCTGTGCAACGAGGGCACCATCCGCGACTGGGTGCGCCATGCCAAGTTCAACGTCACGCAAGGCAAGAATTTCGACCGCACGGGTTCGATCGGTCCCTGGCTGGTGCCGTTCACCGACGAGGCGCAGATTGCCGACATTGCGCTGACCACCCGCGTCAATGGCGAGCTGCGCCAGCAGGATCGCACCAGCCGGATGATCTTCCCGTTCCGCAAGATCATCAATTACATCTCGACCTTCACGACGCTGGTGCCGGGCGATATCATCGTCACCGGCACGCCGACGGGTGCCGGCGCCCGCTTCGATCCGCCGATCTGGCTGAAGCCCGGCGATGTGATCGAGGTGGAGGCCGATGGCATCGGCGTGCTCAGAAACGGTGTCGTCGACGAGGCAGCGCAATGACCCCGGAGCAAGTGGAAGACGCCGCGGCACGGCTGTTCGAGGCCGAGCGGTCGCGCCGCCAGATCCGTCTGCTCAGCCTCGATTTTCCCGATGCGACGATGGAGGACGCCTACCGCGTGCAAGCGGCGCTGGTGACGCGCAAGATCGATGCCGGGCTGAAGCCGAAGGGCTGGAAGATCGGGCTGACATCGAAGGCAATGCAGTACGCGCTTGCAATCGACACGCCGGATTCGGGCGTGCTGTTCGACGACATGTTCTTCAATGACGGCGCGACGGTGCCGGCCGACCGCTTCATCCAGCCTCGCGTCGAGGCCGAGATCGCCTTCATCATGAAGGCGCCGCTGAAAGGCCCCGGCGTGACCATCTCCGATGTGCTCAACGCCACCGACTACATCACCCCGTCGCTGGAAATCCTCGACACGCGCATCGAACGCATCAATGCCGAGACGAAGAAGGCACGCACCTTCTTCGACACCATTTCCGACAATGCCGCCAATGCCGGCATTGTCATCGGCGGCCGACCGCAACGTCCTGATGAGGCCGACATGCGCTGGATCGGCGCCATCGTCTCGCGCAACGCCGAGGTCGAGGAAACCGGGCTCGGTGCCGGCGTGCTCAACCATCCGGCGATGGGCATCGCCTGGCTGGCGGACAGGCTCGCCCGCTACGGCATGTCGATCGCGGCAGGCGAGGTGGTGCTCTCGGGATCGTTCGTGCGCCCGGTCGAGGCGCGGCCCGGCGACACAATCGTCGCCGATTTCGGCAGTTCGGGCACGGTCAGCATCCATTTCGCGAAGGGCTGATGACCCGCCAGTTCTTATCGATCGGCCCTATTCCCCACGCAGATAGGCAATCACCACATCGGCCGCGATGGCCGACATGCGCATGCCGACATCCCTGGTGATGTCGCCTTCGACGCGGCTCTGCACCCAGCCAAGAAAGGCGAAGGCGCGCAAGGCCGAAAACAGCGGCAGCGCGGCGATGTCGCGCGCCGTCAGCTCCCGCTCCTGCCGATAGCCGTCGAGCAGAGCGGCCTCGATCAGCGGATAGATCGCCTCCTCGCGGTTCTGGTACAGCGCGACGGCAAGGTCGTACATGTGCCAGCCATGGCCGCAATCGTCGAAGTCGATGATGCGGATCGCGCCGTCATGGACGAGCACATTCTCGCGCACCAGGTCGGCGTGGATGATGCCGAAATTGCGGGCGCTGCGTTCATGCTCCGACAGCGCCTTCACGGCCTTTTCCCGTGCCCGGAAAACCAGCTCGCGGCGAGGGCCGTCGAGGAAGGGCGAGGTCTCGAAACGGCCCCATGTCGGGTCCGCGCCGAAGAAGCCGTCGAAATCCCAGGCATGGCGCTCGAAGCCGGCGGGCGGCGTCCAGGCTGACGTGACATTGTGCATGTGGGCGATGGTTCGGCCCTTCGCGGTAAAGACCTGTCTTGCCTCCTCGGGCGTAAAATCCAGCGGCACGCCTCGCGCGCCGACGGCGCGGCCTTCCAGCCAGCTCAAGCAATCGACTTGCCGGGGCTGCGTAGAAGCGGCTGTGCTGACGAGCACGAACAGATCGCCTGCCTGCGTGGCGACCGGCGAGGGTGTGGCGATGCCGGCCGATTGCAGAAAGCCCATCCATTGCAGTTCCGAGCGCAGGGCGGCATCCGTGTGATAGCCAAGCCGATGAATGCGCATGGCGGCCGGCTGGCCGTTGGATAAGCGGATGCGGAAGACCGCGTTCTCGCGGAATTTCAGCAGCTCCGGCTCACACTCACGGATACCCCAATGGGCGAGCGCACGCCTGGCGAGCGCCGTGACGTCCGCTGCCGTCTCGGGCCCGGATTGCGCGGAAACAGCGTTCACGCCTTCACTCCGCCGACTTCACCCAGCACCTCGTCGAGGACGCCGATCATTGCGTCGGCATTGTCGCGCGAGAACGGCATTGGCGGGCGGATCTTCAGCACATTGCCGTGGATGCCAGTCTTGCCCATCAGCACGCCGCGATGGCGCATGCGGTTGGCGGCCTGCTCGGCAATGTCGGGCGCCGGCTCGCGCGTCTCGCGGTCGTGAACCAGTTCGGCGCCGAAGAACAGGCCGGCGCCCCTGACCTCGCCGATGCATTCATGGCGCTCGGCCAGCGGGCGCAGCAGACCGAGCGCATAGGCGCCGACATCGCGTGCGTTGGCGACGAGATCTTCCTGCTCGATGACGTCGAGGACGGCATTGGCCACCGCGCAGGAAACCGGATTGCCGCCAAAGGTGTTGAAGTAACGGAAAGCGTTGCGGAAGGTCGCCAGGATCTCCCCAGTGGTGACCACGGCGGCGACCGGATGGCCGTTGCCCATCGGCTTGCCCATGGTGACGATGTCGGGAACGAAGCCAGCGCGCTGGTGGCCCCAGAAATGGCTGCCGGTTCGGCCGAAACCGGGCTGCACCTCGTCGGCGATGACCAGCCCTCCGGCGTCGCGCACCGCGCGCATGGCATCGTCGAAGAAGCCGCTGGGTAGCGTCGGAAAGCCTTCATTGGCGAGCAGCGGGCAGAGGATGATGCCGGACAGGCCGATGCCGTCCTCTTCCAGCGAGGCGATGGCTTCGCGCACCGCGTCGCCAAAGGCTTTGCCGTTGGCCATCGCATCCGGATGGCGATAGCTGTCGGGCGCCGGCACCAGCCTGACATTGCGGGCGCGACCGCCGACCGGCGGCATGCGGGTGCTGAGCTGCGAAACCGCCGTGGTGTTGCCATGGTAGGTGGCGTCGGTGGCGATGATGCCCATGCGGCCGGTGGCGGCCTGCGCCATGCGCAACGCGATGTCGTTGGCCTCACTGCCGGTGCAGGTCAGGATGGCGGACGACAGGCTGGCATCGAAGGTCGCGGTCAGCCGCTCGACATAATCGAGGATGGCGGTGTGCAGATAGCGTGTGTGGGTGTTGAGCAGGCTTGCCTGCCGGCACAAGGCCTCGACCACATGCGGGTGGCAGTGGCCGACATGCGCGACATTGTTGTAGGCATCGAGATATTTGCGGCCGTCGGCATCGTAGAGCCAGACGCCCTCGCCGCGCACCAGATGCACGGGCTCGTCATAGAACAATTGCGATTTCGCGCCAAGCAGGCGGGAACGCCGGCTAACCAGTGCTTCTTGCGATTGACTCATTGCGTCTCGAAACTCCGTTGTGTCCAGCTAATCGTCAGACCTTCGACAGGCCGGCATCCAGCGCCTCACCGATCTTCGTCACGTCGGCGGCGGTGATGATGAGCGGCGGCGACAGGATGATGGCGTTGCCCGACACGCGCAGCATGACGCCGGCCTCATAGGCGGCCTCCGAAACCACGGCCATGGTCTTCTTGTCGGCCGGCTTTTTCGTCGTGCGGTCCGAGACCAGCTCCAGCGCCGCCATCAAGCCCTTGTACCTGACATCGCCGACGATCGCATGCCTGGCCTTCAGCCCCTCCAGCACGGCCGCGAGTTCGATGCCACGCGCGGCCGCGTTCTCGTTCAGGCGAAGCCGCTTGGTCTCGGCAAGCGCCGCCAGCCCTGCCGCGCAGCCGACCGGATGGCCGGAATAGGTATAGCCATGGCCGATGGCGCCGAAGCTGGTTTTATCCGCCTCGAAGATTTCGGCCACCTTGGCGCCGATCAAGGTCGCGCCGAGCGGGAAATAACCTGACGTGATCGCCTTGGCGATGGTCATGAAATCCGGCTTCACGCCGGACAGACGCGAGCCCGACCATGCGCCGGTGCGGCCGAACCCCGTCACCACCTCGTCGGCGATCAGCAGGATCTCGTGGCGGTCGCAGATCTCACGCACCAGTGGCATGAAGCTCTCATGCGGAACGATGACGCCGCCGGCGCCGAGAACCGGCTCCATGATGAAAGCGGCGATGGTGTCGCCGCCCTGGAAGGCGATTTCGTCCTCCAGCGCCTTGGCGCACAGTTTCGCCAGCCGCACTGGGTCGGTCTCATCGAATGGATTGCGGAAGGTCCAAGGCGCGGGAATGTGGAAGACGCCGGGCAGCAGCGGCTCGTAGTTGCGACGGAAATTGGCGTTGCCGTTAACCGACGCGCCGCCGAAATGGGTGCCGTGGTAGCCCTTCTTCAGCGCCAGGAACTTGGTGCGGTCGGCCTGGCCGCGGATCTTCCAGTACTGCCGCGCCAGCCGAAGTGCCGTTTCGACCGAATCCGAGCCGCCCGAGGTGAAGAAGGTCCGCACCATGCCTTCAGGCTCGAACCATTCGCAGAGTTCGTAGGCGAGTTCGATCGACGGTCCAGTCGAGGTGCCGCGAAAACCGGAATAATAGGGCAGCGCGCCAAGCTGGTCGGCGATCGCCTTCTTGATCGGGGCGCAGCTGTAGCCGAGATTGACGTTCCACAGGCCGCCGACGGCATCGAGCACGGTGTTGCCGGCGATGTCGGTGACCATGACGCCCTCGCCCTTCATGATCACCTTTGGCGGGTTGGCCCGCATCTCGGCCGGATGCGCCATTGGGTGCCAGATCGGCTTGGCGTTGGTCTCTGTGAGGAAATTGATGTCGCGCATGAAAGGGCTCCGCAAAAATCTCAGACAGCTGAAACGAGGTCGAAATGGCCGAGGGCCTCGGCATAGGAATGAGCCGGGCGAGCGACGTCGAAATGAACCGTGCGCATGCCGGCAGCACAGCCGCCATCGACATTGCGCCGCTGGTCGTCGACGAGGACGCAGGCGCCGGCCGGCAGGCCGAGCGCCTCGGTGACCAAGCCATAGGCGCGGCGGTCGGGCTTGAGGATGCCGGTGTAAGTGGCGTCGGTGATCACATCGAAGAAGCCGAGCAACGGCAGCCGCTGGCGGAAGTCGGCGCCGTAGAATAGGTCGAGTTCATTGGACAGGATGGCCAGTCGAAAGCCGGCCGCATGCACCGTGCGAATGGCGCTGTCAGCTTCGGGCCGCACTACCTTTTCCGGCTCCGCGCCACGCGCGCGCCGGACGAAGGTTTCCATCGCCTGCCAGTCCTCGCCGACGAGACGGCCAACCTCGCTTGTGCGGGTGCGCCAATAGTCGCGCTCGCTGATCTCGTCGGCCTGCATGGCGCGCCACAGCGGATCGCTGTCCGGATCGAACGGCCCGCGCCATTGCAGCGTCCCCGGCGTGAGGCCGAGCGCCTGTTCGGTCAAGGCGTGGGTCTCGAACAGTGTGCGGGTGACGACGCCGCCGAAATCAAGGACAAGCGCCTGGGCGGGAACAGCACTCACGCTGCCACTCCCTTGGCCGGCTTGCCGCGCGGGACGATGCCTTCCTCGACCCAGCGGTCGAATATCTCGAGCGCCTTGCCGACGAAGTCGTCGCTGTTGATGTGAGCGTCGATCTCGTGGAACTCGACCCCGGCGGGAATAGCCCTGCGCATTTCGTCAGTGAAGGCCGCGAGAGCCTCGGGTTCATAGAGCGGCTCGCCCTGCGTATCCCATTCCTGGATGCCTCCGGTTGGCAGTATGAAGGCGGAGCGGCCTTTCGCGGCACCGAGCTTGGCGGCGATGGTCCTGGCGACCTGGCGGCGATCGTCGGCATCGACGGTGACCGAAGCGATCAGCCTGTTGTGGGCATGAAACGGCCGCGTCGAGAATTTAGCCGGCAAATCCTGCCAGGTCGGCAGATCGACCATGTCGACCGCCCCGGGGGCGGCGATCTGCGGAGTGCCGCGAGCGCCGGCATTCTCCAGCCGGTCGGTGCCGGAACTGACGACGGAGCCCGCCAGATGATTGGTGATTTCCTGCAGGCTGAAGTCGAACACCACGCAAAAATGGTCCTGACCGGCAATCGATTCGAAGGCGCGGCCGCCCATTCCAGTGGTGTGGAAGACGGCGACGTCATAGCCGCGCTGTTCCAGCGCCGGCTTCAGCGCCTTCATGTAGCGCAGGCAGCTGCTGCCAAGCGAGGTCATGCCGATGGTCGGCCCGATTGCCGGAGCCGACATGCGGGTCTCCAGCACGATCCTGGCCGCGCCGACGACCGCACCACAGGCCTGTGACAGGACCAGCCTGCAGATGCTGTTAAGGCCGTACAGCCCGCCCGCCCAGAGGATCATCATCAGGTCGGGCGCGACGCGCTCGGGCGGGATGAGGTGCGAATAAGCGATGGTCGAGACGACGAATTTCGGCACGCCGAGCGGTAGGCAAAGCGCCACGTCGAGCGCCAGGTCGGTTCCCATCGAACCCCCGATGGCGACGAAGGCGTCGATCTCGCCGCGCTGGTGAAGCTGACGCACCAGTTGCACTGCACCGCCGGCCATCAGCGTCATGGCCGTGTTCTCGTCACCGCTCGAAACGATCTCGGCGATCGTCACATCCACCGCCCGCGCCACGGCATGCTTGTCGTGATCCGGGCTGTAGGGCGGGTCGCCCAGCACGCTGACATCCATCATCACTGCGCTGCCGCCTGACTGCTCGATGCACTGTTTCATGAACAGCAGCTCTTCGGCCTTTGTGTCGCCCGTGCCGATGACCAGGATGCGGGGCGCAGTCTCCGAGCGCATCAGGCCTGCCTCCTCAAGATTTGCAGGTTTTCGCCGTTGAGGCGCATGGATATCTCCCGTGCCGCCGCCCTCACGGCAAGTCCCCGCTCCGTGATCGCGGCTGCCGTCGTTCTGGCCTTTGGCGCCGCTACCGCGATGGTGCCGAGCGCAAAGCCATCCGCCCCGCGGATTGCCGCCGCGACGCTGATCACGCCTTCCTCATAGCCCTGGTCGCAGATCGAATAGCCGCGCTCGCGCGCCTCGCCCGTGGATCGGGAGATGGCGGCCGGCTCGATCAGCGTATGGGCCGTGAAAGCGTCGAGCGAACCCGTCAGGCACGCCTTGACGGTCTCGTCGCGGGCGAAGGCCAGATAGGCGATGCCCGACGCGGTCGAATGCAGGGGCAGCAACTGACCGATGTCGATGTTGACCCGGTTCGCCCATGCCGGATGCTCGACATGGACGGTGACCAGCCTGTCGACGCCGAATTCCGACAAATGCACGGTCTCGGCCGTCGATGCTGCCAGGTCCCGCACCAGCGGAACAGCTGTCTGCAGGAAGGGAAAGCGCGCTTCGCGGATGCGCGCCAGCCGCGACAGGCCGGCGCCGAGGCGATAGTGCCGCGTGCCGATATCCTGCTCGACAAAACCATGGCCGGCCAGCGCAACCAGCAGCCGCCGTGTCGTCGCCTTGTCGAAGCCCGAGCGGCGCGCCAGATCGGACAGGCCGAGCTCGGGCTCGTCGACGCTGAACAGCTCCAGAAGCGAGATCGCTTTTCCGACCGTACTCAAATTTGCCTCCCGGTTCCGGGCAATCATTTAACGTGTGAATTAACTTGACAGGCATCGGCATTGTTTGCAAGTCTATATTCAAAATAACGGTTCAAATAATGAACCGATCACCAGAGTGCATGGGACAGGCCATTCGGCCGGGCGAGCCTGAGGGTTTGCAAAAGGAGGGATCAATGACAGCAGTTGCAGAACAGGCGCCGGCCAACAGGCTGCGCAAGAACAGTCTTGGCGTCGGCGCCATCACCTTCATGGTGATTTCGGCGGCGGCACCCCTTACCGCGGTTGCCGGCGGCACGCCGCTCGGCATGCTGATGGGCAATGGCGCCGGCTTTGCCGGCACCTATCTGATCGTGACGCTGCTGCTGCTTTTGTTCGCGGTCGGCTATGTCGCCATGTCACGCCATGTCGGCAATGCCGGCGCCTTCTATGCCTATGCCGCGCGCGGCCTCGGCAGCATGGCCGGCGGCGCCACGGCGCTGATCGCCATCCTGTCCTACAATGCCATGCAGATCGGGGTCATGGGCCTGCTCGGCGCCGCGACGTCAGGCCTGTTCACCGGCTGGGGCATCAATTTGCCCTGGTGGGTGTGGAGCTTCATCGCCATCGCGCTGGTCGCCGTGCTCGGCTACCGACAGGTCGACCTCTCCGCCAAGATCCTGACGGTGCTGGTGCTGTGCGAATATCTTGTGGTGCTGGTCCTCGACATCGCTATCCTCAAGACCGGGGGCGACAGCGGCCTGTCGGCGGCGCCATTCAGCTGGAGCCAGATCGTCAGCGGCTCGCCGGCCATCGCCATCCTGTTCTGCTTTGCCGCCTTCATCGGTTTCGAGGCGACGACGATCTATGCCGAGGAGGCACGCGATCCAAAGATCACCATTCCGCGCGCCACCTATTTTTCGGTCGTGCTGATCGGTGTCTTCTACATGCTCACGGCATGGCTGATGGCGGTCGGCGCCGGTGTCGACAAGCTGCTGCCGACGCTGCAAGGACTGCAGGATCCGACGACCTTCCTGTTCGGCCTGTCGGATCGTTACGCCGGCACGATGCTGTCGCAGGCGATGAGCATCCTGTTCGTGTCGAGCCTGTTTGCCGGCGTGCTGGCGTTCCACAATGCGGTTGCCCGCTACATTTATGTCTCGGGCCGCGAGAAGCTGTTGCCGCAGACGATCGGCGTGACGCATGCGGAGCACCAGAGCCCGCATGTCGCCTCGGTCATCCAGAGCGTGCTCGCCGCGGTCGTCGTCGGCCTGTTCGCCGTGCTCGGCCTCGATCCGGTGCTGGCGCTGTTTTCGTGGCTGACCAATGTCGCGACGCTCGGCGTCATCGTCATGATGGCGGTGGCCTCGCTTGCCGTGGTGATGTTCTTCCGCGCCAATCCATCGACGCAGGAGAACGCGCTGAAGACCACCATCCTGCCCGGGCTGACCTTCATCGCCTTCGTCATCATCATCTACCTGATCGTCATCAATTTCGGCAGCCTGTCCGGGGCCGGCGGTTTCCTTGGCGTGCTCCTGCCGGGGCTGGTGCTGATCGCCGCGATCGTCGGCCTGCTGCTGGCCAGCGCGCTGAAGAGCCGCGATCCGGTCGCGTTCAAAAACCTCGGCCAGCCGCTGAAAGATTGAGGAAAGCAACGGGGCGGCGTGCCACGCCGCCCCTTACACAAAGGGGAGTGGCGGATTTGAGCTTTGCCGAAAATATCACTGTCGAGGCATTGGAAGCCGATCCCTACCCGATCTATGCAGAGCTCAGGCGCAGTGCGCCGGTCACCTTCGTGCCGGCGGTCAATCTGTGGTTCGTCACCCGCTGGAAGGATGTCGAGAGCGTCGCCAAGTCTCCCGACATCTTCTCCGCCGTCGTCGGCTCGTCACCGGTCGAGCGCTCCTTCGGCAAGCCGACCATCCTGACCACCGATGGCGAGACGCACAAGCAACTGCGCCAGGGCGTCGACCCGAAATACCGGCCGCGCACCGTCGCTTCCTATGCCGGCGACCTCGTGCGGTCGATCGCCGAACCTTTTCTCGACCAAATTGCGGAGCTCGGCTCGGCCGAGCTGATGGCCGGTTATTTCGAGCCGGTGTCGACGCTCAGCCTGGCGCGCTCGCTCGGCCTTGCCGACATCGACATGCCGACGCTGCGCCGGTGGTTCTACGGCCTTGCCCAGGGCGCCATCAATTTCGAGAACGACCCGAAACGGCAGGAGATCGCCGACGCAATCAGTGCCGAGGTTGGCGACGCCATCCTGCCGACGCTGGAAAGACTTGCGCGCCAGCCAGATGACTCGGCGCTGTCGCATATGCTGCATGACGGCATGCCGGAAGGCACGACGCGGCCGATCGGCTTCCTGATGCCGAGCATCAAGGTGATCCTGCTCGGCGGCATGCAGGAGCCCGGACATGGCGCCGGCTCGATCCTGGCCGGGCTGCTTTCGCATCCCGAACAATTGCGGCAGGTGCTCGCCGGTCCCGAGACCTTTGTGCCAAAGGCTGTCGATGAAGGTTTGCGCTGGGTGGCGCCGATCGGCACGCAGACGCGGCAGACGACGCGGGCGGTCGAGCTTGGCGGCGTGACGATCCCCGCCGGCGCCGCGGTGGCCGCCCTCGTCTCTTCGGCAAGCCGCGACGAGAGCCGCTTTGCCAATCCCGACAGTTTCGACATCAACCGCGATGAAGGCAATCATGCCGCCTTCGGCTTCGGCCATCATTTCTGCTCGGGCCGGTTTTTCGCACGCGAGCAGATGTGCCTTGCGGTAAGGCTGTTGCTCCAACGCTTCCCCGATCTCAGCCTTGTGCACGGCAAGGAACCGGTGTTTCGCGGCTGGGAATTCCGCGCGCCCACCACATTGCATGTGTCCCTGGGAGTCCGTCATCCATGATCAGTCAGAATGCCATCGACACGCTGCGCAAGACGGAGATCGGCGCGCGGGGGCTGTTCATCGATGGCGCACAGACCGAGGCTACAAGCGGCGAAACCCTGCCGGTGACGTCGCCGGTTGATGGCCGCCCGTTTGCCAGTATCGCCGATGGCAACGCCGCCGACATCGACCGCGCCGTCAAGTCGGCGCGCAAGGCGTTCGAGAGGGGCTCGTGGTCGCGCTCAGCACCCGCCTTTCGCAAGAAGGTGCTGACGAAATTCGCCGAGCTGGTCGAAAAGCATGCCGACGAGCTCGCCGTGCTCGGCGTGCGCGACAATGGTACCGAGATCGGCATGGCCTACAAGGCCGAACCGCTGTCGGCGGCAGGCACCATCCGCTATTATGCCGAGGCGATCGACAAGGTCTATGGCGAGATCGCGCCGACGGCCGACAATGTGCTGGGGCTGATCCACAAGGAGCCGCTCGGCGTCGTCGGCGTCATCGTGCCGTGGAATTTTCCGCTGATGATCGGCGCCTGGAAGATCGCGCCCGCACTTGCCGCCGGCAATTGCGTGGTGGTCAAGCCGCCGGAAATCGCTTCGCTGACGCTGCTGCGGCTGGCCGAACTGGCAAGCGAGGCCGGACTTCCCGCCGGTGTGCTCAATGTCGTCACCGGCCGTGGTTCGGTTACCGGCGAGGCGCTCGGCCTGCATATGGATATCGACGCCATCGCCTTCACCGGTTCCGGCCCGGTCGGCCGACGGCTGCTCGAATATTCCGCTCGCTCCAACCTGAAACGCGTCTTCCTCGAACTCGGCGGCAAGTCGCCCAACATCGTCTTTGCCGATGCTCCCGACCTAAAACAGGCGGCGGGCGTCTCGGCCAACGGCATTTTTCGCAATTCCGGCCAGGTCTGCGTCGCCGGCTCGCGCCTGCTCGTCCAGGCGTCGGTCTATGACCGTTTCATGGACGAGCTTCTCTTGGCAACGACCCGGCTGAAAGTCGGCGACCCGCTCGATCTCTCCAGCGACATCGGTGCGGTGTCGAGCGCCGAACAGCTGGACAAGAACCTCGGTTTCGTCGCCAGGGCCACGGAAGAAGGTGCCCGTCTGGTCACCGGCGGCGAACGGATACTGACCGAGACCGGCGGCAGTTACATGGCGCCGACGATCTTCGAGAACGTCACGCAAGACATGCAGCTTGCGCGTGAGGAGGTGTTCGGGCCGGTGCTCGGCGTCATGCGCTTCGAAACCGAGGAGGAGGCGGTTCGGCTTGCCAATTCGACCGTCTACGGGCTTGCCTCCGCGGTGTGGACCGCCAACCTCTCCACCGCGCATCGCATGGTGCGCGCCATCAATGCCGGCGTCGTCCACGTCAACACCTATGGCGGCGCCGACATCACCGTGCCGCTCGGCGGCGTCAAGCAGTCCGGTTTCGGCCGCGACAAGTCGCTGCACGCGCTGGAGAAATATTTGGAACTGAAGACGGCATGGATCGCGCTTTGAGACCAACCGTGGCGCTGGCCTGCCTCCGAATCTGACCTTCCCACGGAGATGCCCAGGATCGCCTTAGATCCGGCGGCGGTCGGCCGAGCGCCGTCTTGTTCTCTCTTCGTTGGAATTTTTGAGAGAATATTCCTGGCTTTGGCGAGAACGGCGAAACGCGTTCTTTGATTAAATCAATAGAATTCCTGACGATATGATCAAGGCTAGGCAGTCCGCTTGGCCGCATGACTTCACAACCGCAGAGATCAATCATGTCCGACTTCAAAAACACTTTGCCATCTTCCTTAGGGTCAACCATCAACCGGCGCAGCGGCCTGGCTCTGCTGTTCGCATCGGCCGTAGCGATCGGTAGCCTGATGGCGCCCGGCGCATCGTTCGCCGAGGACAAGAAGGCGATCAAGGTCGGCATCATCAGCGGCGAGGACGAGGATGTCTGGCGCGTCGTCGTCGCCCAGGCGGCCGAAAAGGGCCTCGCCATCGAGACGGTGGTGTTCAACGACTACACCCAGCCCAACGAGGCGCTGGAGCGCGGCGAGATCGACGCCAACGCCTTCCAGCACCAGCCCTATCTCGACAACCAGATCAAGACTCAGGGCTACCACATCGTGCGTGTCGGCTATACCGGCGTCTGGCCGATCGGCCTCTACTCGAAGAAGTACAAAGCAGTCGCCGACCTGCCCGAGGGCGCGGTCGTCGGCGTGCCGAACGACCCATCCAACGAAGGCCGGGCGCTGCGCGTGCTGCAGAACGAAGGCGTGATCAAGCTGAAAGACGGCACCGGCATTCTGGCCACCACCGCCGACATCGCCGAGAATGCGAAGAAGGTGGTGATCAAGGAACTCGACGCCGGCATCGTCGGCCGCTCGGTCGAGGATCTCGACGCGGCCGTGGTCAACACCGACTGGGCGCTGAAAAGCGGCCTGACGCCGGAAAACCGCATCGCGCAGGAGCCCATCGCCGACAATCCCTACCGCAATTTCATCGCGGTGAAGGCCGGCAACGAGAACGAGGCCTGGGTGAAGACGCTGGTCGCCTCCTATCAGAACGAGGCGGTGAAGGCCGAGTTCGATAAGGTCTACAAGGGCACCGGCCTCAGCGCCTATTGATCCGATCGTCGACCGGAACCCCGGTTCGAGAGCAACAGCGGTCCGCGCTCAGGCGCGGGCCGCGATTGCGTTTTCGGAGAACAGGAACATTCATGAACCAGCATATCACGGCATCCGGAGAAACCGCCGATCCGACGCATGCCCGGCCCGACGCGTCTCAGGACGTCGTGCGCCTCGTCGACCTGAAGCGCCGCTTCGGTGTGACAGCGGCGCTCGACGGCATCTCGCTGACCGTGCGCAAGGGCGAGATCCTCGGCATCATCGGTCGCAGCGGCGCCGGCAAATCGACGTTGATCCGCTGCCTGAACGGGTTGGAACGGCCTGACTCCGGCGAGGTGTTCATCGAGGGCCGCGAGATCAGCCGGCTAGGCGAGCGCGACCTGCAGCCGTTGCGGCGACGCATCGGCATGATCTTCCAGCATTTCAACCTGCTGTCGGCCAAGACCGTCGAGGACAATGTGGCGCTACCGCTCAAGATCGAGGGGCGCCCGAAAGCCGAACGACTGCGACGCGCCGCCGAATTGCTCGACCTCGTCGGCCTGTCGGAGAAAGCAAAAGCCTATCCGGCGTCGCTGTCGGGTGGCCAGAAGCAGCGCGTCGGCATCGCCAGGGCGCTTGCCGCGCGCCCGGCGCTGCTTTTGTCGGATGAAGCCACCTCGGCGCTCGACCCGGAGACGACGCGGTCGATCCTCGCGCTGCTCAGGGATATCAACCGGCAGCTCGGCCTGACCATCCTGCTGATCACCCACGAGATGGAGGTGATCCGCTCGATCGCCGACCGCGTTGCGGTGATCGACGCCGGGCGCATCGTCGAGCAAGGCCCGGTCTGGTCCGTATTCGCCGACCCGCGCTCCGACATCACCAGAAGCCTGCTCGGCGCCATCCGGCCGCAGCTGCCGGCCGAACTGGCGGCCCGGCTGCTGCCGGCGGCCGGCGCGGAAACGATCCTGCGCGTGGACGTGGCCGGCGAGGCAGCAAGCAGCCCGCTGCTGTCCGACCTTGCCATTGCTGTTCCAGGCGCCTTCCGCCTCGTCCATGGCGGCATCGACCATATCCAGCAGCAGCCAGTCGGCACGCTGTTCCTTTCGGTTCCCGGCAGCGATGCAAATCATCTCGCTGACATCATCACATTCCTGAAGGCCCGCCAGGCGCGGGTGGAGGTGCTTGGCCATGTCGCCGATCCTGTTTGAACTTCTGCTGCGTTCGATCTGGGAGACGGTGCTGATGACGGCCGCCTCCGGCCTCATCTCGCTGATCTTCGGCCTGCCGCTCGGCCTGGCCCTGATCGCCACCGAACGCGGCGGGATTGCCGAAAGCCTGTGGGTGAACCGGGCGCTCGGCGCCGTCATCAACGGCTTCCGTTCGGTGCCCTTCATCATCCTTCTGGTGGCGCTGATCCCGGTGACGCGGCTGATCGTCGGCACCTCGATCGGCACATGGGCAGCCATCGTGCCGCTGTCGATCGCCGCCACGCCCTATTATGCACGCATCGCCGAAGTGTCGCTGCGCGAGGTCGACCGTGGCTTGATCGAGGCGGCGCGCGCCATGGGCGGCAACCGCTGGACGATCATCCGAGAGGTGCTGGTGCCCGAAGCCCTGCCCGGCATCGTCGCCGGCTTCACGGTAACGCTGGTGACGTTGATCGGGGCGTCAGCCATGGCCGGCGCCATCGGTGCCGGCGGCCTCGGCGACCTCGCCATCCGCTACGGCTATCAACGATTTGAGACGTCCGTCATGATCGCGGTGGTCATCGTGCTGATCATCCTGGTCTGCGGCATCCAGTGGGCGGGGGACCGGCTGGTGGCGAGGCTGGACCGGAGGGGGTGAAAGACTGGCTGATGGCACGGCCGCGTACGGGATAGGCGGAGGCCTTCCCGCCACCAAACCGTCTGACGCCCGGCTTCACCCGCCAAAGCTGCCAAGCCGCGTCGGCTGCGTATAGCTGCGGTCGACATAGAGCAGGGCCGAGCCGCCGCTGCCGTGCCGGACATCGATGACGCGGCCGATCATGACATTGTGCGTGCCGACGACATGCACAGTCTCGATCTCGCAATCGAAATTGACGATCGCATCCGACAGCGCCGGCGTACCGGAGGTCAGCGTCTGCCAGCGTGCGGCGGAGTAGCGCGCTTCCATGTCCCTGGTCGCGCCGGCGAACTTTCCCGCCAGATGCATGTGGTCATGCGTCAGCACGTTGACGCAGAAGCGCTGGTTGGACAGGAACATGGCGGCCTGCGTCGAGCGCCCGTTCATGCACACCAGCAGCGTCGGCGGCTCGTCGGAGACGCTGCACATGGCGGTGGCGGTGAAGCCGCCGCGCCCTGCCGGGCCATCGGTGGTGACGATGTTGACCGGTGCGCAGACCCTCGCCATGGCGTCGCGGAAATCGGTTTTCGAAATCTGCGTGGCCATCTGGTTTCACTCGGCCGTTGAGACAAGCGGATTGAACCAGGTATCGCCCGCCCAGCCATTCTCGTCATAGTCGGCCATGCAGGTGTCGACGAGCTCTTCCATCGCCTTCAGCCGCCCGCCGCGTTCAGCTCCTTTCAGCACCTGCAGCCGCACCTCTTCCGGCGCGCCGGCATAGTTGAGCTCGTAGAGCGCGTGACGGCCGCCGAACTCGGTGCCGGTCGCGTCCCACAAAAGCTTCATGATCTTGATGCGTTCGATGTGGCCCATGTCGTTGGAGCCCCGCACATATTGCGCCAGATACTTGTCGATCTCGGGGTTGTTGAAGTCGCGCACCGACGACGGCAGGTAGATCAGCCCGGACGCGATCACCCGGCGCACGGTGTCGATGACGCGCGGATAGGCTTCCGACATGAAGGTGCGGTAGGCGAGTGCTGCTTCCAGATTGGGCAGCACCGCACCATTCGCCCACGGGATCGGGTTGTAGGCCATGGCGTTGGAAAAGCTCCAGAACATGTGCCGCAGTGCAATGACCTCGCCCAGTGCCGCCTGGTTGCCGCGGAAAGCATCGCCGCCCGTGGCGCGCAGCGCCTTGGCCAGCAGGCCGGCGAGGAAATCGAGCTTGACGGCGAAACGCGTGCAGCCCTGGAAGCAGTAGCCATGCATGAAGCCGGACGCCGGGTGGAAGGACAGGATCTTCTGCGCATCGCGCAGCACCAGCACGTCCTCCCAAGGGATGAAGACATTGTCGAGCACCAGGATCGCGTCGTTCTCGTCGAAGCGTGACGACAGCGGATAGTCGAAGGGCGCCGCCACCGTGTTGGCCGTCTGCTCGTAGGAGACGCGGCAGAACATCTTTATCCCCGGCGCATTCATCGGCACGATGAACATCACCGACAGCGACGGATCCTCGGTGACCGTCGCCGATCCCTGCGCCAGGAAGTTATAGTGCGTCAGCGCCGAGGACGTCGCCACCACCTTGGCGCCGGAGACGTAGATGCCGGCATCCGTCTCCTTGGTGATGTGGACGAAGACGTCCTTCACCTGTTCGGCCGGCTTGTGGCGGTCGATCGGCGGGTTGACGATGGCATGGTTCATGAACAGCACGGCTTCCTGGGCACGCCTGTGCCAGGACAGGGCATTGTCCCTGAACGGCCCGTACCAGTCTGCGTTGGCGCCGAGCGTGTTCATCAGCGCCGCCTTGTAGTCGGGCGTGCGGCCCATCCAGCCATAGGACATGCGTGACCACTCGGCGATCGCCGTCTGCTGGGCGGCGAGTTCGCCAGAGGATTTGGCGACGCGGAAATATTTGTGGGTGTAGCCGCCCGAGCCGGTGTCGGTCGGTGAGGTCAGCGTGTCCCGTCGCAGGGGATCATGCAGCGCATCGTAGAGGCGCGCCAGCGACCGCGCCGAATTGCGCATCGACGGGTGCGTGGTGACATCGGCAATGCGTTCGCCATTGATATAGACCTCGCGGCCGTCGCGCAGGCTCTCCAGATACTCGGCCCCGGTGAACGGCCGTGCCTTGTCGGCGCGGAAGTCTTCTGATCGCATGATGGTCCTCCTCTTGAGTCGCAACACTAGCGCCTTGGGCATGCATCGGTTATGGACGGAACGGCAAAACCGATTGGACTTTTTCAGGCGCCATGAGCCAGAATTCCATCCCCGACTTCTTCGTCTATGGCGAGCCTGTGCGGCCGCTCGATGTCGGTTTCCTGCATGTCGAGACGGTGCTTGCGCGCAGCAATATCCATCTTGGTCAGGTTGCGGCGCACAAGCATCCGCAGATGGGCCAGATCACCTACTGGACCAGCGGCTCCGGCACTTACCGTATCGAAGACCGATCCTGGGACTTTTCGGCGCCTGCCGTCAGCTTCGTGCCGAGCGCTGTCGTGCATGGCTTCTCGATCGGACCCGGCACCGATGCCATCGTCGTCTCGGTCGCCGACGGCGCGCTCGCGGCCATCGCCGCTCACAGCCTGCTGCCGCTGGACAGGCCGGTCTTTGCCGACGGTCTGCCACGACACGCAGCGTGGGCGAGACTGGCGGCGGTGCTGGAGATGATCGCCACCGAATATGCCGAGGCGCAAGCCGGCAATGACAGGGTCCTGCCGGCGCTGATCGCCGTCGCACTCTCCCACCTTGCGCGCCTCAGCCCCGGCGTGACCGCCTCCGCCGCCTCTTCCGATGCTTCGCTGGCGCGGGGCCTGCGTCGGCTCGCCGACGCGCATTTCCGCGACAACTGGCCGGTCGATCGCTACGTCGAGGCGCTGGCCACCACGCCGCATCTTCTCGACAAGGCTGCCCATGCGGTTCTGGGCGCCGGCGTCAAGCGGGTCGTCAGCGAAAGGCGGCTGCTGGAGGCCAAGCGCCTGCTGCTGTTCACCGTACGCACGGTGGAGGACATCGCCTACGAGATCGGCTTCGACGACCCGGCGTATTTTTCACGGTTCTTTCGCGCGCGGGTCGGCGAAGCGCCCGCCGCCTGGCGCCGGAAGCACTTGCAGGGCCATTGATCCTGAGTGAAATGCAGACCCCGTGACGCGCAATCCTCTCGATGTTGCAGCCACAGCCACTTTTTCGTGAAGCTGAACGGGTTGATCCCTTCGCCTGCCTGCCTAGGTAGAAAGGAGCGGCGGGTGCCACGCAAATCTGACATCGGACCAATCTGACGGTCGGCATGATATTTTCCTGCATTCAAAAGCTTGCCCTTCCTGTTCTCTTCGTTGGCATCCAGTCTTCCTGCGTCGTTCCCGACGATACGTCGCGTATCGCCAAGGTTGATCCAACGGCGGCGGCCGCCCGCAAGGAGATGGTCGGTCTCAGCGAAGCCGATGTTCGAATGTGCGCCGGGTTTCCGACCGCCACCGCCGACGCCGGCCGATCGGGCCAGATATGGACCTACAAGCGCATCGTCCAGCGCGGCAATCTCAGCATTGTGGTTCCGACTCTAGCGGTAGGCGCGATCCCGGCGGTCGGTGGCTCCGTCAATGTCGCTCCCGGCGGCTATTGCGACACGCAAATTCGCATGATCGACGGCCGCGTCGCCGAAGTTGCCTATGCCGGCGACAACAATCTGCCGAACAGGCGCGACGCGCTTTGTGTCAGCACGGTGGACGCCTGCGTGACCTATGCGCGTCAACACGGTCAGAGGCCGGCGGCCAGATCGGCCAGATAGCCGGCGGCAGCGAAACGGCGATGACGGTCACGCAAATATCGTTGAGGGCTTGACTGACCCGCCGGACAGAATACGCTAGCGCAAAATACCGGCTCTGATCGCCGGGCGGCAAGAATGCCTCGTATGCCTCGCCCTCCGGCGCTGGCTGCGAGGCATTGTCATTTTGGGGATCTGTTTGAAACGGCGTATCGAGATCGGCATCCTGTATTCCCGCTCGGGGAGCTATCAGCTCGTCTCCGATGCGTGCCGCATCGGCGCCATGCGCGCCATCGCCGACATCAACGCCGATCGCAGCTCAGGCATCGAACTGGTGCCGGTCGAGCGCGATCCGCAAAGCAATGCGGACCGCTACGCAACGCTGTGCGAGGATATTTTCAGGACCAGCAGCGCGCGCCATGTCGTCGGCTGCGTCACCTCGTGGAGCCGCAAGGAAACCATTCCGGTGCTCGAGAAGGCGGGCGGCATGCTCTGGTACGCTTGCCCCTATGAAGGCTTCGAGGCCAACGAGCACGTCGTCTACATGCACGCCTGCCCCAACCAGCATCTGGTGCCGTTGATGGCGCATGTCGTGCCGCGTTTCGGCGCCAATGGCTTCCTGCTCGGCTCGAACTATATCTGGGGCTGGGAGATGAACCGCGTCGCCCGCGACCTGATCGCCGATGCCGGCGGCAAGGTGCTGGGCGAGCGCTATCTGCGCATTGGCGAGACCGACGTATCGCGCCTGATCGCTGAGATCCGGGCTACGCGGCCGAACTTCATCCTCAACAACCTGATCGGCACCTCGTCCTACGCCTTCCTCGCGGCCTATCGCGACCTGGGTCACGAGGATGCCGCCTTCAGTCCCGAGACTTGCCCCATCATCTCCTGCAACCTCACCGAAGGTGAGCTGCCGGCGATCGGTGAATCCGGCAAGGGACATCTGTCGGTCGGGCCGTACTTCGCGCCGCGGCCGGCCGCCTTCGCCTCGTCTTTCGAGGCCTCCGCCTATGCCTCGGTGCAAGTGATGGCCGACGTGCTCTCCAGCAATCCCGAAGCCGGTCCGGCGGAATTCTCAAAAACCTTCGCAGAACGCCGCTTTTCCACCCGGCTCGGGCCGATAGCCATCGACGCCCATTCCCAGCACGCGACGCTGCCGGTGATCATCGGGCGCATCGCGGATGGCTTCTTCGAGGTCGTCAGCCGCGAGGACGAAGTCGCGCCGGATCCCTATCTGTCGCGCTACGACCCGGCAAAAACATTCGGCCGCCCACGCCTGAGGGTGGTGTCGTGACGAGAGCCCCGCGCATCCCCAATCTCGGCGGCGCCAAGGCGTTTATCCTGCATCGCCCGCATCCGACAGTGCAGGCGATCACTAGGCAATTGTCGGCCATCGGCCTGATCACGCTGGATTGCTGGCCGGAACTGCCGCCCGAGGCGCTGGCGGCCGATTTCGTGTTCTTCGACGCCGATCTCGGTTTCGACGAGCAGTTCCCCTGGAAGCCGGGCGAGGCGCCGATGCCGCTGGTGGCGCTGATCGGTTCCGAGGCGCCGGGCCGCATCGAATGGGCGCTGTCGCACAAGGCCGACGCCCAGCTGCTGAAGCCGGTCGGCAATGCCGGCGTCTACAGCGCACTGCTGATCGCAAGGCAAAGTTTCGAGGCGCGCAAGCACTTGGCTAGCGAGATTGCCTCGCTTCGCCAGCGCGTCGCCGAGCGCCAGACCATCGTGCGCGCGGTGGCCGCACTGTCGAAAGGCACCGACGACGGCCGCGCCTATGCGCAGCTACGCTCGCTGGCGATGAGCTGGCAGATCAGCGTCGAGGATGCCGCGCGGCGGATCGTGGCAATGACAAGTGAAGAAGTAACGAGGGAAGAAGGCGGCGATGACCAGTCCCATCGCGCCTGATCTCACCGCGCCAGGGCGCATGCCGGTCAAACCGCGCGCCGGCGTCTGGCGCCGGCTGGTCAGGCGCCGTCTGGCACTGCTTGGGCTGGTGATCGTCGCAATCGTCGTTGCCGGCGCCGTTCTGGCGCCATGGCTGACCGGCTACGACCCCAACGAACAGATGTTCGACGGCCTGACCATCGAGGGCTCGCCCTTGCCGCCGGATGCAAAATTCTGGCTTGGCACCGACCTGCTCGGCCGTGACCTGTTGACCCGCATCCTCTACGGCGCCCGCACCTCGCTGATCATCGGCATCGTCGCCAACGGCGTGGCGTTGTTCATCGGCACGCTGGTCGGTGTTGTCGCCGGTTATTTCCGTGGCTGGATAGGCAGCGCGCTGATGCGCTTCACCGACCTGATGATGGCCTTCCCGGCACTGCTGCTCGCCATTTGCCTCGCGGCCGTGTTCGAGCCGAGCCTGTGGATCGTCGCCATGGTCATCGCGCTGGTCAACTGGGTGCAGACCGCCCGCGTCATCTACACCGAAACTTCTTCGCTGGCCGAGCGCGAATTCATCGACGCCGAACGCACCATTGGGGCGAGCGCACCGCGCATCCTGTTTCGCCACATCCTGCCGCATCTGCTGCCGACCATCATCGTCTGGGGCACGCTCGGCATCTCGACCACGGTGCTGCTCGAGGCGACACTCTCCTTCCTCGGCATCGGCGTGCAGCCGCCGACGGCGTCCTGGGGTAACATCATCTTCGAGAACCAGACCTATTTCCAGGCCGCACCCTGGCTGGTGTTCTTCCCCGGTGCCGCGATCCTGGCGCTGGCGCTCGCCTTCAACCTGATCGGCGATGCGCTTCGCGACATCCTCGATCCGACGCAAAGGGGCCGGGCATGATCGCCTATCTCGGCCGCCGCCTCATCCAGTCGCTGCTGATCCTGCTCGGCGTCTCGCTGATCACCTTCGCGCTACTCTATCTCCTGCCCGCCGATCCGGTGCGCCAGATCGCCGGTCGCAGCGCCACGCCGCAGACGGTCGAAAACATCCGCCAGCAGCTCGGCCTCGACCAGCCCTTCGTCGTCCAGTACTGGCGCTATCTCACGAAGCTCGTCAGGGGCGATCTCGGCCGCTCTTACATCCAGCGCTCCGAGGTCACCGAGCTGATCGTCTCGCGGCTGCCGGCAAGCCTGTTGCTGATGGTCGGCGCCATCTTGTGCGAGCTGTTGCTCGGCCTCAGCATGGGCCTGATCGCCGCCGTCAAGCGCGGCACCGCCACTGACCAGACATTGATGGTCGCCTCCTTCGTCGGCGTCTCGGCGCCGCAATTCGTCGTTGGCCTCTTGCTGCTCTATGTCTTTGCCGTGCGGCTCAGCTGGTTCCCGATCGGCGGCTACGGCACCTGGCGCCATCTGGTGCTGCCATCGCTGACCATGGGCATCCTCGGCGCCGGCTGGTACGCCCGCATGATGCGCTCGTCGATGATCGACGTGCTGCGCCAGGATTATGTCCGCACCGCCCGCGCCAAAGGCCTGGCGCGCCGCGCCATCCTCTTCCGCCATGCGCTGCCCAACGCCATCCTGCCGGTCATCGCCATGATCGGCATCGACATCGGCATCTTCATGGGTGGCATCGTCGTCGTCGAAAGCGTGTTCGGCTGGCCCGGCATTGGCCAGCTCGCGTGGCAGGCCATCCAGCGGGTCGACATTCCGATCATCATGGGTGTCACGCTGGTCTCGGCCTTCGCCATCGTGCTCGGCAATCTCTTGGCCGACGTCATCGCGCCCTTCATCGACCCCCGCATCAAGCTCAGATGAAAATGAAAACCAGACAGAGAAAGGGAACATAAAAATGAAAAAGTTTCTCGCATCCACGGTAGCGGCATCGGCGCTGGCGCTGATGCTCGGCATGACAAGTGTTCGCGCCGAAGACGCCGTCGATCCGAACGCCAAGCAGGGCGGCGCCATCACCATCACCTACAAGGACGATGTCGCCACGCTCGATCCGGCGATCGGTTATGACTGGCAGAACTGGTCGATGATCAAGAGCCTGTTCGACGGGCTGATGGACTACGAGCCGGGCACCACCAATTTGAAACCCGACCTCGCCGAAAGCTACGAGATCTCGCCCGACGGCAAGACCTTCACCTTCAAGCTGCGCCATGGCGTGAAATTCCACAATGGTCGCGAGATGACGGCTGACGATGTAAAATATTCGCTCGACCGCGTCACCAATCCGAAGACCCAGAGCCCCGGCGCCGGCTTTTTCGGCTCGATCAAGGGCTATGACGATGTCGCCGCCGGCAAGGCCGAGAGCCTCTCCGGCGTCACCGTTGTCGACCCCTACACGGTAAAGTTCGAGCTGACCCGGCCCGACGCCACCTTCCTGCATGTCATGGCCATCAACTTCGCCCATGTCGTGCCGAAGGAAGAGGTCGAGAAATACGGCGCCGATTTCGGCAAGCATCCGGTCGGCACCGGCGCCTTCAAGCTCGCCGAGTGGACGCTCGGCCAGCGCATCGTCTTCGAGCGCAATGCGGACTATTGGCACAAGGGCCTGCCGCATCTGGACAAGATCACCTTCGAGATCGGCCAGGAGCCGATCGTTGCGCTGCTGCGCCTGCAGAAAGGCGAGATCGACGTGCCCGGCGACGGCATTCCGCCGGCAAAATTCCAGGAGGTGATGGCCGATCCGGAGCAGAAGGCGCGCGTCGTCGAAGGCGGCCAGTTGCACACCGGCTATGTCACCATGAACACCACCATGGCCCCGTTCGACAATGTGAAGGTGCGCCAGGCGGTCAACATGGCGCTCAACAAGGCGCGCATTATCCAGATCATCAACGGCCGCGCCGTGCCGGCCAATCAGCCGCTGCCGCCGTCGATGCCGGGCTACGACAAGGAATACAAAGGCTACCCTTATGACGTCGCCAAGGCCAAGGCGCTGCTTGCCGAGGCCGGCCATCCCGATGGTTTCGACACGCAACTGTTCGCCATGAACACAGACCCCAACCCGCGCATTGCCCAGGCGATTCAGCAGGATCTGGCGGCGATCGGCATCAAGGCCAGCATCCAGTCGCTGGCGCAAGCCAATGTGATTGCAGCCGGCGGCGACAAGGCCGGCGCACCGATGATCTGGTCGGGCGGCATGGCCTGGATCGCCGACTTCCCCGATCCGTCGAACTTCTACGGCCCGATCCTCGGTTGCGCCGGTGCGGTGCCGGGCGGCTGGAACTGGTCGTGGTATTGCAACAAGGATCTCGATGCCAAGGCAGCCGAGGCCGACTCGGTCGTCGACCCGGCCAAGGCCGGCGAGCGCGACAAGATGTGGAGCGCCATCTACGACAAGGTGATGGAAGACGCGCCCTGGGCGCCGGTCTTCAACGAGCAGCGCTTCACCATGAAATCGGCGCGCATGGGCGGCGCCGACAACCTCTATGTCGACCCGGTCCATATCCCGATCAACTATGACAATGTGTACGTAAAAGATGTGCAATAACTGCGACTACACCATCCACGGGCGCCAACATCATTTCGGCTGGGACAATTCGTTTGCCCCGGCCGAGCGGGTGGCGCCCGGCTCGACCATCGAGTTCCAGTGCCTCGATTCCTCCGGCGGCCAGTTGCAGGCCGACAGCACGGTCGTCGACGTCGCCAGGCTCGACTTCGCCACCGTCAATCCGGTGACCGGGCCGATCTTCGTCGAGGGCGCCGAGCCAGGTGACGCGCTGAAGGTGACGATCGAGATGTTCAAACCGTCCGGCTTCGGCTGGACGGCCAACATTCCCGGTTTCGGGCTGCTCGCCGACGACTTCAAGGAGCCGGCGCTGAACATCTGGAAATACGACGCTGCCTCGCTCGAGCCGGCGCTGTTCGGCAAAAATGCGCGTGTGCCGCTGAAACCCTTCGCCGGCACCATCGGCAACGCGCTGGCGGAAAAGGGCCACCACTCGGTGGTCCCGCCGAGGCGCGTTGGCGGCAATCTCGACATTCGCGATCTAGCGGCCGGCACCACGCTGTACCTGCCGGTGGAAGTGGCGGGCGCACTGTTTTCGGTCGGCGACACCCATGCCGCGCAAGGCGACGGCGAGGTCTGCGGCACGGCGATCGAAAGTCCGATGGACGTCGTGCTCAAGCTCGACCTGGTCAAGGATGCCAGGCTGAAGACGCCGCGCTTCACCACGCCAGGCCCGGTGACGCGCCATCTCGACGCCAAGGGCTATGAGGTGACGACCGGCATCGGTCCGGACCTGATGACCGGCGCCAGGGAAGCGGTTGCGCAGATGGTCGACCTGCTTGCCGGCCGTTACAAGATCGATCCGGTCGAAGCCTATATGCTGGCCTCTGTGTGCGGTGATCTCAGGATCAGCGAGATCGTCGACATGCCAAACTGGGTGGTGTCGTTCTACTTCCCGCGCTGCGTGTTTGAATGAGGTTGGGTCAGCGCCGCACCCCCCTCTGTCCTGCCGGACATCTCCCCCTCAAGGGGGGAGATTGGCAGCTTCGCCGTTCCGCTTTTCTTGAAACGTTGGTGAGTGGCGAAAGCCAGAGTGAAATCCAATCTCCCCCCTTGAGGGGGAGATGTCCGGCAGGACAGAGGGGGGCGTGCCGGAACAAACCCCTCAGAACTCTGCTTTTGCGATGACCTCAACTCCCAAACCCATCCTCGACATCGCCAACCTCTGCGTCAGCGTGCGCGGCGAGGATGGCGAGCGCGAGGTCGTCTCCGACCTGTCGCTGACTTTGGCGCGTGGCGAGACGCTCTGCATTGCCGGTGAATCCGGCTCCGGCAAATCGATGACGGCGCTGGCGATCATGCAATTGTTGCCGCAGCCCGCGGCGCGAATATCGTCGGGCTCGATCCGTCTCGGCGATACCGAGCTCACAACGCTCGACGAGCGCCGGATGCGCCGCATTCGCGGCAACCGCATAGCCATGATCTTCCAGGAGCCGATGACCTCGCTCAACCCGGTGCTGTCGATCGGCCGGCAACTGACCGAATCCATCGAAGCGCATACCAGCCTGTCGCAGGGCGAAGCCCGCCAACGCGCCATCGAGGCACTGAAGGCGGTGCGCATTTCGGAAGCCGAAAGCCGGCTGAAGCAGTTTCCGCACGAACTGTCCGGCGGCATGCGCCAGCGGGTGATGATCGCCATGGCGCTGGCGCTCGAGCCGGACGTGCTGATCGCCGACGAGCCGACGACGGCACTCGACGTCACCGTGCAAGGCGAGGTGCTGGAGCTGCTGCGCGACCTGCAGCGACAGCATGGCACCAGCGTCATCCTGATCACCCACGACATGGGCGTGGTCGCCGAAATGGCCGACCGCGTCATCATCATGCGGCATGGCCGCATGGTCGAAGAGGGGAGAACCGCTGACATTTTTGCCAGGCCGCAAGCCGACTACACGCGCGAACTGCTCGCTGCCGTGCCGCGCATCGGCAGCGGTGTCGGCCGCCAGGTATCCAGGGATGCCGAGGCGGTGGCGCCGGCCAATGTCGCCGAAGTCACCGATCTGCATGTCCGCTTCGACCTGCATGGCGGCTTCTTCGGCCGGGTCACCCGCCGCGTTCACGCCGTCGAAGGCGTCAGCTTTTCGATAGCGCCCAACGAGACGCTGGCGCTGGTCGGCGAATCCGGCTGCGGCAAGTCGACCACCGCCAAGGCGCTGGCCGGACTGGTGCCGTACAGCGGCGACATCGCCATTGGCGGGCGCAACCTGTCAGGCCTTGGCCGCGACGAGCGCAAGGCGGTGCGCCGCGACGTGCAGATGATCTTCCAGGATCCTTATGCTTCGCTCGACCCACGCATGCGCGTCGGCGACCTCGTCGCCGAGCCGCTGGTCATCCACGGCATCGCTTCGAAGGAAGAGCGCAGCGAGCGTGTGGCGGCACTGTTCGAGCGCGTCGGCCTGTCGGCCGATCAGATGGAGCTTTACCCGCATGAATTCTCCGGCGGCCAGCGCCAGCGCGTCTGTATCGCACGGGCATTGGCCCTGCGGCCGAAATTGATCATCGCCGATGAAAGCGTCTCGGCGCTTGACGTCTCGGTGCAGGCGCGCGTGCTCGACCTGCTGAAGGAATTGCAGCGCGAATTCGGCGTCGCCTATCTCTTCATCTCGCACGACATGGCCGTGGTCGAGAACATCTCCGACCGCGTCGCCGTCATGTATCTCGGCCAGATCGTCGAGATGGGCACGCGCGACCAGGTCTTTTCCAACCCGCGCCATCCCTACACCAGACGGCTGATCGAAGCCGTGCCGGTGCCCGATCCCGCGCAGCGAAGAAGCCGCTTCGCCCGCCTCGATCAGGAGATCCCGAGCGCCACCCGCAGGATCGGCGAGGCGCCATTGAAACTGGCGCTAAGGGATGTCGGCAACGGCCACCTCGTCGCCGCCGAGGGCTGAGGTAAGGACTGCCACAGGTCGCGGCTCACGTGTTTGTGTTTCCATCCAGGGCTCAAGGTGGCGTTCCGCCGCCAAAGCGCATCGCTTCGATCACGAAATCCGGGACGGCCTCTTGCCCTATGTCCGCTTCTTCCTCATGTTCAATACCATTGCCGATGATCGACCGTAGGGGGCGGCCGGATTCATCGTAATGGGAGGAAGTCAACCATGAAGGTAAGCCTTTTCGTTTCCGCGGCACTTCTCGCCGCATCCGCGATCCCCGCCTCGGCCGCTGAAATTTCCGACGGCAAGGTCAAGATCGGCATCCTCAATGACCAATCGGGCGTCTACGCCGATTTCGGCGGCAAGTGGTCGGTCGAGGCGGCCAAGATGGCGGTCGAGGATTTTGGCGGCAAGGTGCAGGGAGCGCCGATAGAAATCATCAGCGCCGACCACCAGAACAAGCCGGATATCGCCTCCAACATCGCCCGGCAGTGGTACGACACCGAGCAGGTCGATGCCATCATGGAACTGACCACCTCTTCGGTGGCACTCGCCGTCCAGGGGATTTCCAAGGAAAAGAAGAAGATCGATATCGTCACCGGTGCGGCGACCACGGAGCTGACCGGCAAACAGTGCTCGCCCTACGGCTTCCACTGGGCCTATGACACCCACTCGCAGGCGGTGGGAACCGGCGGCTCTCTCGTGCAGCAGGGCGGCGACAGCTGGTTCTTCGTCACCGTCGACTATGCATTCGGCTATTCGCTGAAGGAACAGACCACCAAGTTCGTCGAGGGCCATGGCGGCAAGGTGCTGGGCGAGGTGCGTTACCCCCTGGGGTCGACCGATTATTCGTCCTTCCTGCTGCAGGCGCAATCGTCGGGCGCCAAGGTCATCGGCCTGGCCAATGCCGGCCTCGATACCTCCAACTCGATCAAGCAGGCGGCCGAATTCGGCATCGTGCAGGGCGGCCAGCGTCTGGCGGCGCTCCTGTTCACGCTGGCCGAGGTGCATGGGCTTGGCCTTCAGGCGGCGCAGGGCGTCGTACTGACCGAAGGCTATTACTGGGATCGCGACGATAAGAGCCGCGAATTCGGGCAGCGCTTTTTCAAGCGCACCAACCGCATGCCGAACATGATCCAGGCCTCGACCTATTCGGCGGTGACGCAATACCTGAAAGCGATCGACAAGGCCGGCACGGACGAGACCGAAGCCGTCGCCAAGCAACTGCATTCGATGCCCGTGGACGACGCCGCGATAACCAACGGCAAAGTGCAGGCGGACGGCAACATGGTCCACGACATGTACCTCTATCAGGTCAAGTCGCCGGCCGAGAGCACCAAGGAGTGGGACTACTACAAATATCTCGCCACCATTCCTGGCAACGAGGCCTTCCTGAGCGAAAAGGAAAGCGGCTGTCCGACGGCCGGCCAGTGATCGGCGCGGCCGATGGCGCCGACTGACCTGAGCGCGAACGAGCCGCCTGTGGTGCTTTCCGCCCGCGGGTTGCGGCGTGACTTTGCCGGCTTCATCGCCGTGAAAAACGTCGATCTGGATGTTCGCCGTGGCAACATCCATGCTCTGATCGGACCCAACGGCGCCGGCAAGACGACCGTCTTCAACCTGCTCACCAAGTTCCTGGCGCCGACCAGCGGCAGGATCGAGCTGCTCGGCCACGACATCACCCGCACCTCGCCGGCCAGGGTTGCGCGGATGGGTCTGGTGCGCTCGTTCCAGATATCGGCGATTTTTCCGCACCTCAGCGTGCTCGACAATGTGCGCATCGCCCTGCAGCGGCCTGGTGGTCTTGCCGTTCAATTCTGGCGCTCGCTCGCGGCGCTCGACCGGCTGACGCCGCGCGCCGAGGAACTGCTGCGCTCGGTCGGTCTCGACGACGCCAGGAACAGGCTCGCCGGCGACCTTTCCTATGGCAGGAAACGCGTGCTCGAGATCGCCACGACCCTGGCGCTCGACCCGAAAGTGCTGCTGCTGGACGAGCCGATGGCCGGCATGGGGCATGAGGACGTGGCCACGGTTTCCAGCCTCATCCGTTCGGTGGCCAAGGATCGCGCCGTGCTGATGGTCGAGCACAATCTGACCGTCGTGGCCGACCTTTGCGACTGGATAACGGTCATGCAGCGCGGCGAGGTGCTGGCCGCCGGCGACTACGCCACGGTCAGCCGCGACGAGCGCGTCAAGATCGCTTATATGGGCACCGCCGATGACTAGTGCCGCACCTCTGCTTGCCGTCAGCGGCCTCAACGCCTGGTATGGCGAGGGCCATGCGTTGCACGGCGTCGATCTGGAGGTGTTTGCCGGCGAGACGGTCACGCTGCTCGGCCGCAACGGCGTCGGCAAGACGACGACGCTGCGCGCCATCATGGGGCTGATCCGCAAGCGGACCGGCCGGATCGCCTTCGACGGCCAGGATTTGATGCGGCTGCCGCTGCACCGCACCGCGCATCAAGGCATCGGCTTCGTGCCGGAGGAGCGCGGTATCTTCGCGACGCTGACCGTCGACGAGAACCTGGTTCTGCCGCCGGTCGTCGCGCAGGGCGGCATGAGCGTCGAGGAGATATTCGATCTGTTCCCCAATCTGAAGGAGCGGCGCAACAGTCCCGGCACGAGGCTGTCGGGCGGCGAACAGCAGATGCTGGCGATCGCGCGCATGCTGAGAACCGGCGTAAAAATGCTGCTTCTCGACGAGCCGACGGAGGGTTTGGCCCCCGTCATCGTGCAGCGCATCGGCGCGTTGCTGGCGACGTTGAAAAAGCGCGGCATGACGATCCTGCTGGTCGAGCAGAACTTCCGCTTCGCCAGTCGTGTCGCCGACCGTTTCTATCTGATGGAGCACGGCAAGTTGGTGGCGGGGTTTCCGGTCGGCGAACTGCCGGACCGCATGACGCTGCTCCACGAAGTCCTGGGTGTATGATGGCGCCATGACGATGATCTTCGGCATCCCCGTTCAGGCTTTCCTCGGCCAGTTGCTGGTCGGCCTGATCAACGGCTCGTTCTACGCCATGCTGAGCCTGGGCCTGGCCGTCATATTCGGCCTGCTGCGAGTCATCAATTTCGCCCATGGCGCCCAATATATGCTCGGCGCCTTCGTCGGTTATCTGCTGCTCACCCATCTCGGCATCGGCTACTGGCCGGCGCTGATCCTTGCACCGCTGATCGTCGGTGTCTTCGGCATCGTGGTCGAGCGCCTGGCGCTGTCGCGGCTGTACGACCTCGACCCGCTCTACGGGCTACTCTTCACCTTCGGCCTCGCGCTCGTGCTCGAAGGCATCTTCCGCTACTATTACGGCGTCTCGGGAAACCCCTACGCCGTGCCGCCGCTGCTTTCGGGAGGCACCAATCTCGGCTTCATGTTCCTGCCCAACTATCGCGGCTGGGTCGTCGTCGCCTCGCTGATCGTCTGCTTCGGCACCTGGGCGCTGATCGAGAAGACCAGGCTCGGTTCCTACCTGCGCGCCGCGACGGAGAATCCCCGCCTCGTCCAGGCTTTCGGCGTCAACGTGCCCTTGCTGCTGACCCTGACCTACGGCCTCGGCTCCGCGCTGGCCGGGCTTGCCGGGATTCTGGCAGCGCCGATCTATCAGGTGAGCCCGCTTATGGGGTCGGATCTCATCATCGTCGTCTTCGCCGTCGTCGTGGTCGGCGGCATGGGATCGATCCTTGGCGCCATCGTCACCGGCTACATGCTTGGCCTCGCCGAAGGCCTGACCAAGGTCTTCTACCCCGAGGCCTCCAACCTCGTGGTCTTCGTCATCATGGCGATTGTGCTTCTGGTCCGGCCGGCCGGCCTGTTCGGAAGGGACGCCTGACATGTCGGAACTGACGCTTCGCGAGACATCGGCCAAAACCTCGGCACGGCTTGAATGGACGCTGGTCGGGCTCGGCATCCTGGCGCTGCTGCTGGCGCCTTTCCTGGTCTATCCGATCTTCCTGATGAAGATGCTGTGCTTCGCGCTGTTTGCCTGCGCGTTCAATCTTCTGCTTGGTTACACCGGGCTGCTGTCATTCGGCCACGCAACCTTCTTTGGCGGCGCCGCCTACTTCACCGCGCATGCCGTCAAGGTCTGGGGCTGGCCGCCGGAAGCCGGCATTCTGCTCGGCATGGCGGGTGCGGCCCTGCTCGGCCTCGTCATGGGCTTCTTCGCCATTCGCCGGCAAGGCATCTATTTCGCCATGATCACGCTGGCGCTGTCGCAGATGTTCTTCTTCTTCTGCGTGCAAGCGCCGTTCACGCAAGGCGAGGACGGCATTCAGGGCATACCGCGCGGCATGCTGCTAGGCGTCCTCGACCTGAACGTCTCGCTGAACATTTATTATTTCGTGCTGGCGGTGTTCCTGATCGGCGTCTTCGCCATCTGGCGCATCGTCAATTCGCCATTCGGCATGATCCTGCGCTCGATCCGGGAAAACGAGAACCGCGCCATTTCGCTGGGCTATTCCGTCGCCAACTACAAGCTCGGCGCCTTCGTCATGTCGGCGGCACTGGCCGGGCTGGCAGGCTCGCTCAAGGCCATCGTCTTCCAGTTCGCCACGCTCACCGACGTCACCTGGCAGATGTCGGGCGAGGTGATCCTGATGACGCTTCTCGGCGGCATCGGTACGATGGTCGGGCCGATCATCGGCGCCAGCCTTGTCATCGGCCTGGAAAACACGCTTGCCACTTCCGGCTTTCCGGTGACCATCGCCACCGGCCTGATCTTCATGGTGTGCGTGCTGATCTTCCGGCGCGGCATCGTCGGCGAATTTTACGCGCGGTTTTTCGGGCGGGCGGGAAAGGACTGATCAGCTGCAGGTTGGTGGGACGCGGTTTGCGCGTGGTGACATGCGTCACACAATGAGCACCTGTCCGGATTCTTCAGAAAACTATAGACCTCGATCAATCGATGCGACTGCTTGCGACCTGGGGCAATCGCGACCCCATCGGAACGGGTGAGCACTGCTGTGGACAAATCGTGATGCGCGCATTCTTTCGATTGGTTGCGGTTATGACCGTGGTGTCCGGCGTGACCGGCTGCACCAGCATTTCCTACTACGCGCAATCCATGAAGGGTCATCTGCAGATCATGACCGCACGCCAGGATGTCGGAAAACTGATCGAGGATCCTTCGACGCCGAAGGCGTTGCGCGCCCGAATGGCATCGGCGAGCGCTATACGACAGTTCGCAACGGATGAACTGGCGCTGCCCGACAACAACAGCTACCGCAGCTATGTCGACATTGGTCGGGACTCGGTGACATGGGCTGTCTTCGCCGCGCCGGCATTTTCGCTGACGCCGCGAACATGGTGTTTTCCTGTTTTCGGCTGTGTTCCCTACCGGGGGTATTTCTCCAGGAAGTCCGCGACTGAAACCGCTGTCGAACTTCAAGGACAGGGCATGGACGTCTATGTGACGGGCATCACGGCATATTCCACGCTTGGCTGGTCGAGCGACCCGCTGCTCAGCACGATGTTCGGCCAGGATGAAACCTATCTTGCAGCGCTGGTGTTCCATGAGCTGGCCCACCAGCGCGTCTATGTGCACGACGATTCCGCTTTCAACGAGGCGTTCGCTGTCGCCGTCGAAACAACCGGCGTGAAAAAATGGCTGCGCGCGACTGGCGATACCGCCGCATTGCGCCGTTACGAAGCCGCCCGGGGACGCAAGGCTGAATTTCTTTCGCTGGTGTCGCGGACCCGGGACGAGTTGGCGCAAGTCTATTCCAACTCCGGCACCTCGGAGCAAAAACTGGCCGCGAAGACGGCCGCGATTGAACGGCTGCGGATGCGCTACCGACACATGCGCGACACGCGCTGGGGCCGATACCGAGGATACGATGCCTGGTTCGCGTCCCCGATCAACAATGCAAAGCTCGCCGCGACTTCCGTCTATAGCGATCGGGTGACCGCGTTTCTGCGCCTGTTCGACTTGTGTTCGGGCGACTATGTCAGGTTCTATGCATCGGTCCGGCGGATTGGCGCACTGGACGAAGCTCACCGCGTCGAAGCCCTTGCGGCGGCAGATCGCTGTTATTGAGTCAGCCCGAGAGTCGCGCACGAAACAACGTGCAGCCGTCCGTCAGGCGCGACCTGGAGATATCGCGGAATCCAGCCTCGGTCATCCACGCGCGATACTGACCTTCAGTGTACGATTCGCCGTGGCGATAGAGGTTCAGAAAGGTGAGATTGAGAAAGACACCCTCAGGCGGGCCGAGGCGGTCGTCATCGACGACACCCCACCCCGCAATTGCGATCTCGCCGCCATGTGTAAGGCAACGCGCCGCGTTCAGGATCGAACTGCGCGCCTGGTCCGGCGGAAGCACCTGGACGACGGCCTTCAGGATCGCCAGATCGTGCCGACCTATCGATGGCGCGGCGGTTATATCTCCCTCTTCGACAACCACGTCGTCGGCACCGTATTCCGACAGGATAGCTGGCGCGACCGCTGCGACCGTCGGCAGTTCCATCAGCGTCGCCGCAATGTGCGGCCACCGCTCGCGAAGCCCGACCAGTATGGTCCCGGCGCCTCCGCCGATGTCGATCACCGAACCGACCGCAGAGAGGTCCATCTCCTGCGCCAGATGTCGGCCGAAAATCACCCCGCCCGGCGCGAGCATGCGGCTGAAGGCGGCCGCGGCCTCAGGTCCCGCTTCGGAAAAGTCGTGCAGCGCAGCCGGCCGGTTCTGCCGCAGCGACTCAGCGGTCAAAAGGTCGGCTCCCCAGAGCTCGCGCAGCAGCGCATGATCGCCGCCGCGATAGGTTGGCTTGGACGCATCGAGGAAGGCCGACGCTTCGGCTCCGTTGCGAAATTGACCGTCCTCGACTTCAAGGAGGCCGATGCTGGCGAGCGCGTAGAGGAGCCGTGACAGACGATCGGGTTCGACTTTGAGCGTGGCCCCGAGACTGTCAGCAGTCACCGCGCTTTCACTGAGCCGGGTGAAGATGCCAAGGTCCAATCCGGCGCGAAGCGCCAAGGCGGGGGGCACCGCTGCGATCAGCTTGTCGATCCGGTCAGAATCCACCATGTCACATCCCCTCCGCGATCCAGGATCGGCCTTGAAACAGCTCCCATACGATTGGAACCTGCGTGCGGCGCATGTCCCGGCTGAGAACTCCCAACGACGCGGTTGAGATCGCCCGCGCGCGGCTCTAGTCCGAGAACTTCACGCTCACGCCGCGCTGCCGAAAATAAGCCTGCATCAACTTGCGGCCCGAGCGGTTGTTCTGCGCCAGCTTGGTCGGATCGAACACCGCCTGTTTGATCCCCTCTCGCGTCAGCGCCGCCTTAAGCGCCGCGATATGTGTGTCGATGTCGGCATTGTCCGCCCGGAGCGAGGCATAGATGCTCTCGGTCGCCTCGGCCACGGTCAGTTCGCTCATTGGTCTCGTCCTTTGGTTGGTTGGGCGGCGCTTAGCACAGATTCGCGGTCCGCCGATACCGAGACCGTCAGTACACAGCGCCCGTCGTGAAAGCGAAGCGTTCCTTATGGGGTCTCGTAGAGTTCCAGCGGCAATCCATCCGGGTCTCTGAAAAAGGTAAACCGTTGGTCTGTGTATGGGTCGATCCGGATTGGCTCGACGGCAACGCCTGCGGCTTCCAGGCGGATAATTACGGGCTCAAGATTAGCCACAGCAAATGCCAGATGTCTCAGGCCTGTAGCCTCTGGGTGGGACGGCCGCATCGCCGGTGCAGGGAAGGAGAACAATTCCAGTTGGGCCGACCCGATCCGCAGATCTGCCTTCCATGACTGCCGCTCCTCCCGATAAACCTCCCGGATCAGATCGAGGCCGAGGAGTTCGACGTAGAACCGTCGCGACCGGTCATAGTCGGTGCAGATGAGCGCGACGTGGTGAATGGCGTTCAGCATGCTGCTAACCTTGGTCAAGCTGGGATATGAGGCCAAGGTGCTTCAAGGCCTGGATCGTCGCGCGCCACGGCTCCGATTTGCCCTGTCCTTCCACCTCACCCATAACACCCGCGTTCCACCGCCAGCCGCCGCACCAGCGCCAGCACGGCATCGATGGTCGGGGTCGGCTTGTCCGTTAGCCGGCCAAGTTCCTGCACCGCGCTCACCAGCGCGTCGATTTCCATCGGCCGGCCGCGCTCCAGGTCCTGCAGCATCGAGGTCTTGTGTTCGCCGACATCGCCGGCGCCCTTGATGCGCCGGTCGACCGCTATGGGAAAACGCACGCCGAGGCTTTCGCCGATCGCCTGCGCTTCCAGCATCATGGTGCGGGCGAGCGCGCGGGTGCCATCGTCGGCGACAATCGCGGCCAGCGTGCTGCCGGTCAGCGCCGAGATCGGGTTGAAGGAGAGATTGCCCCACAGTTTTACCCAGATTTCGCTGCGGATGTCCTCGCGCACCGGCGCTTGCAAGCCGGCCTTGACCATCTCCTCGGCCAGAAGCGTGACCCGTTCGCTGCGCTCGCCGGAGGGTTCGCCGAGCGAGAAACGCTTGCCCTCGACATGGCGGATGAGGCCCGGCGCATCGACCTCGACCGCGGGATAGACAACCGAGCCGATGATGCGCTGCGGTCCGATCCGCTGCCAGATCGCGCCGCCCGGATCGACCGCGTTCAGCTTGGTGCCTTCGAGCGGACCGCCGACGCCGTGGAAATACCACCAGGGCACGCCGTTCTGCATGGTGACGACTGATGTGTGGTCCCCGAGCAGCGGCGCGATCTGGTCAAGGGCTGGGGAGAGCGAATGGGCCTTCAGCGCCAGCACGACGTAATCCTGGGCGCCAAGCTCGTCGGCTTTGGCGGCGGCCCGGACGGGGACCGAAATCTCCTGGCCATCCTCGATCAGGCGCAGGCCGTCTGCCTTGATCGCTTCCAGATGGGCGCCGCGCGCGACGATCGAAAGATCGGTCCGCCCAGTCATGGCGAGCTTGGCCGCGAGATAGCCGCCGATCGCACCGGCGCCGAAGATGGTGATCTTCATCGTCAAAGCCCGAGCTTGGCGGCGAGGCCGATGCGCTGCAATTTGCCGGTCGCGCCCTTGGGGATCTCGTCCAGGATCAGGATCTTGCGCGGCACCTTGAAGTCGGCAAGCCGCGTCGCGGCATAGGTGCGGATGTCACCCTCGGTGGCGCTGATGCCTTCACGCAGCACAACCGCTGCCGCCACCTCCTCGCCAAGCTTGTCATGCGGCATGGCGAAGGTGACGACCTGCGCGACCGCCGGATGATCCATCAGCACATCGTCCACCTCGAGCGGCGAGATCTTTTCGCCGCCGCGGTTGATGATCTCCTTGAGCCGTCCGGTAACCCTGAGATAGCCGTCTTCGTCGAGCACGCCCTGGTCGCCGGTGTGGAACCAGTCATGCGCGAAGGCGGTGGCGTTGGCATCCGGGTTCTTCTCGTAGCCAACCGTCACATTGGGCCCGCGAATGACGATCTCGCCGGTCTCGCCGGCATTAAGCAGCCGCCCGTCGGGCGCCATGACAGCCACTTCCGGACCGGCGGAGGCACCGACGCTGCCCGGCTTGCGCTGGCCCGGCGGCAGCCGGTTCGACGCCATCTGGTGCGCCGCCTCGGTCATCCCGTAGGATTCGATCACCGGACAGCCGAAGGTCGCTTCCAGCTCAGTCATCACCTGCGCCGGCAGCGATGCCGAGGACGAGCGGATGAAGCGCAGCCGCGCAGCCGCCAGCGCCTCGATGTTGCGTGCCGCGCGCGGCAGGATCGCCTGATGCATGGTGGGCACCGCCGTGTACCAGGTCGGCCGCGCGTCGCTCAGCCACTGGAAGAAGCGCAGCGCGTTGAAGCCGGGCGTGCAGTAGATGCTGCCGCCCGATGCCAGCGACGACAGCACCGCCGCGATCAGGCCGTGAATGTGGAACAGCGGCATGATGTTGAGGCAGCGGTCATCGGCCGTCAGGCCAAGTGTGCCGCCGATATGGGCTGATGAGGCCGCGATGTTGGCGTGGCTGAGCGGCACCAGTTTTGGACGCGATGTCGTGCCCGAGGTATGCAGCAGCAGCGCAATGTCGCTGTCTTGCGCCATGTCGGGTGATGCCGGCGGTCCGATCGCCGCGCCCTCGACCGTGAAGCTGCCGGCCGGTGTGTCCGGCTGCACGACAAGCCGCAACACGCCGATGCCGAGGCGCTCGGCCACCGTCACCGCCGGGCCGGTCTCGCCCTCCGCGACAAGGATCGCCTTGGCGCCGATGTCGGTCAGGTAGAAATTGAGTTCGTCGGCCCGGTAGGTGGGGTTGAGCGGTGCCGTCGAAGCGGCGGCCGCTACGGCGACGAAGGCAGTGGCCATCTCCGGCCCGTTCGGCAGCACGATTGCCACCCTGTCGCCCCGGCCAATGCCGCGCGCATGCAGCTGTTTTGCGGTGTCGGCGATCAGGCTGCGCAATCCGCCATGGCTGAGCGTCGCCCTGTCGGGTGCCAGAATGGCGGGCGCATCGTCGACGCCGGCGGCGAGACGGCGGGAAAGCTCCTTGGGATTTGCAATATTGGTCATGATCACCGACTGGATTTCGAACGACTATTTGCGGGAGCCCTTCTGACGGGCTTGCCTCGATTTGGATACGCCATTGGACAACGGATCGCCTCAGTAGCCAAGCGCCAAACCATCCTTGCGCGGATCGGAGGCACCAGTCAGCGTCCCCCTCTCCCAGTCGATCAGCACCACCTGTCCGCCGCCCAGCGGGTGATGCGGTTCGGCGATGCGGTGGCCGCGCCGCCGCAGGCCCTCGATTGCCTCGGCGGGAACGCCACGCTCGGTCTCCACGGTGTCGTCATTGTAAAACACCCTCGGCGCATCCAGCGCCTGCTGCGGGTCCATGCCGAAGTCGATCATGTTGGTCAGCAGATGGACATGTCCGAAGGGCTGGTAGCCGCCGCCCATGACGCCGAACGGCATCACAACGCGGCCGTTCTTCGTCGCCATGCCCGGCATGATCGTGTGCATCGGCCGCTTGCCCGGCGCGATCGCGTTCGGATGCGCAGGCTCAAGGCGGAAGCTGGAACCGCGGTTCTGCAGCACGATACCGGTCTTCGGGCCGACCACGCCGCTGCCGAACGAATAATAGGTCGAGTTGATGAAGGAGACCGCGTTGCGGTCGCGGTCGACGATGGAGATGTAGACCGTATCGCTGCCGGGCAGGTCGACACGCGGCAGATGCGTCATGGCGCGGTCGCGGTCGATCTCGGCGCGCAGCCGGTCGGCATAGGCGCCGGACAGGAGCTCTTTGACCGGCACTGGGACATGGTCCTGGTCGCCGAGATAGCGGTCGCGGTCGCGATAGGCCAGGCGCCCGGCCTCGATCTCCAGATGCAGGCGCTCGGCGCCATTGGGGTCGAGTCCGCCAAGCTCGAAGCCCGACAGCAAATTGAGCATCAAAAGCGCCGTCAGCCCCTGATTGTTCGGCGGCATCTGGTGGATGTCATGGCCGCCATAGGAGGTGCTGACCGGCGCCACATAATCGCCTCTGGTCGCGGCGAAATCCTCGGCCGTATGAAGTCCGCCCAATGCGTTGAGCCGGCTAACCATATCGTCGGCGACAGCGCCTTCATAGAAACCGGCCCGGCCGTGTTTGGCGATGATGCGCAACGTCGCCGCCAGTTCCGGCTGCCTGTGGATGTCACCCACTTTCGGCGCCTTGCCGCCGGGCAGGAAGATGCGCGCGGCATGCTCGTCGGCCGACAGGTCGGTTTCCGGTTCGGCCCAGTCGAAGGCGACGCGGTCATGCACGACATAGCCGTTTTCGGCATAATGGATGGCCGGTGCCAGCGCCTCGGCAAGGCCCTTGCGGCCATGGTCCTCCAGCAGCCGGCTCCAGGCATCGACGGCGCCCGGCACGGTGACCGCATGCGGCCCCTGTTTCGGAAGCTCGCTAAAACCCTTGTCCAGATACCAGTCGACCGTCGCCTTGGCCGGCGCCCGCCCCGAGCCGTTGAAGGCCAGCACATTGCCTTGTCCCCCGGGAGAATAGAGCACGAAGCAGTCGCCGCCGATGCCCGTCGATTGCGGCTCGACCACGCCCTGCACGGCGGCGGCGCAGACCGCGGCATCCATGGCATTGCCGCCGGAGCGCAGCATCTCGATGGCCGCGAGCGTTGCAAGCGGATGCGACGTCGCGGCGACCGCCTGCGTGGCACGAACCGGCGAGCGGCCTGGAAACTGGAAATCACGCATTCTGTCTGGATATCCCCTGTTCACGTCTGCAAATTGGTCACTTCTGCGAATTCGTCTGGTGAAATCAATGCCGCCGGCCGAAGATCTGCGCAACCGACAACAGCACGACCGAGAGCACGATCAGGCAGGTCGAGATGGCGGCGATCGTCGGGTCGATCTGGTCTCGCAGCGCATTGAACATGCGGCGCGTCAATGTCGTGGTCTCGCCGCCCGATATGAACAGCGAAACCACCACTTCGTCGAAGGAGATGATGAAGGCAAACAGCGCGCCCGAGACGATCGAGAAGCGGATCTGCGGCATCGTCACCTGCCAGAAGGCGGCGACACGGCCGGCGCCGAGGCTGCGCGCCACCCGCTCCTGGTTCATGTCGTAGGAGCGCAAGCCTGACAGCACGGTCAGCACCACCAGCGGCAGCGCCTGCACCGTATGCGCGATGACCAGGCCGGTCAGCGTGTTGTTGAGCCCGATGCGCGCATAGAGGAAGAAGGTGCCGATGCCGATCAGGATCACCGGGACGATCAGCGACGCCGTCAGCAGCGCATTGATGGTGCCGTTGAAGCGCAGCGTGCCCCGGTTGATGGCATAGGCGGCCGCGGTCCCGAGCGGGGTCGCCACCAGCACTGTCATGACAGCCACCTTGATCGAGACGATCGTGGCATCGCACCACTCCAGCGACCCGAAATAGGTCTGGTACCAGCGCAGCGACCATTGCTGCGGCGGGAATTGCAGCAGCGTCGAATCCGAAAACGACATGATGACGATGATGATCGACGGCGCGATCAGGAACAGAAGCACGAGGCCGCCGAGGCAATAGAGCCACAGCCGTTGCCGGTGCGAAATCGGCAGGCCAAAATCCTCGTTCATCGCGAACTCCACACACCTGTGGCGCGCGCGCCGAGCAGCCACTGGAACAGGCCGAGAAGCGCCAGCGTGACCACCAGCAGCACCACGCCGAGTGCTGCACCCGCACCCCAGTTGGAATAGAGGCTGGTGGTCTGTTCCATGCGCATCGCCCACATGATGACCTTGCCGCCACCCATCAGCGCAGGCGTGACGAAGAAGCCCAGGCACAGCACGAAGACGATGACCACGCCCGAGGCGAGGCCGGGCAGCGACAGCGGAAAGAAGATCTGCCGGAAGGTGGCGGCCGGGCCGGCGCCGAGATTCATGCCGGCGCGCAGGCAGTCGGTGTCGATGGTCTTCATCGAGGCGTAGAGCGGCAGCACCAGGAACGGCAGCAAGATATGCGTCATGCCGATGACGACGCCGGAAAAATTGTTGGCGAGCGATAGCGGCTGGCTGATCACGCCGAGATCGATCAGCCAGCTGTTGATCAGGCCTTTGCGCTGCAGGATCACCAGCCAGGCATAGGTGCGCACCAGAACCGATGTCCAGAACGGCAGGATGACGAAGATCAGGCAGATCGACGCCGCCCGGCGCGGCAGCTGCGACAGCATATAGGCCAGGGGATAGCCGAGCAGGACACAGGCGCCGGTGACGATGAAGGCGACCTTGAAGGTGGTGACGAAGGTCTTGATGTAGGAGGCCTGCTCGAAGAAGCGCGCATAATTAGCGGCACTCAACGCGCCGGCTTCGTCGAACAGCGACAGCCAGAACAGCCAGCCGATGGGCACGATGATGATGGCGAAGACCAGAAGCAGGCTTGGCGACAACAGCGCCAGCAGCCGTAGTGATTCACGCCGGGCGTCGGCGCGAAGTGCCTGCTTGTTGAGCTCCCGGCCTGCGGCGCTGCCGATCTCTTCCATGAGGGCGGGCTGCGCGCTCATCAGTCCGCCGCCACCAGGATCGTGTCCTGCGCATCGAGACCGAACGAGACTGGCTGGCCGGGCGCCGGCATTTTGGCCAGCACATCGCTGCGGCAATAGTCGCGCAAAGTCAGCTGCCGGCCGTCGCGCAGCACCGCATAGCAGACGAAGCTGTCGCCCTGATAGATGATGTCGCTGAGCGTCACGTTGAGCACGTTGACGCCGCTTGTCGGTTCGGCGTTTGCCAAGAGCCGCAGCTTTTCCGGCCGCACCACCATCAGGTACTGGCCTGCCGCCGGCGTCGCCGCCGCCGTATGGATTCTTCGGTCCTCGTACCAGACGGAGCCGTTGCGGCACTCGACCGGAATGAAATTCGATTCGCCGATGAAGCCGGCTACAAATTGCGTTTGCGGCCTGGCGTAGAGGCTTTCGGGCTTGTCGAGCTGTTCGATGCGCCCGGCGTTCATCACGGCGATGCGGTCCGACATGGTGATGGCTTCACGCTGGTCGTGCGTGACATAGACCGTGGTCATGCCAAGCCGCCGGTGCAGGCTGCGCAGCTCGATCTGCATATGCTCGCGCAGGCCCTTGTCGAGCGCCGACAGGGGCTCATCCATCAGCACGATGCGCGGCTCGAAGACGATGGCGCGCGCCAGCGCCACGCGCTGGCGCTGGCCGCCGGAGAGCTGGTCGACCCGGCGCTCGCCCAGCCCCCGCAATTTCACCAGATCGAGCGCCTTCTCGACACGCTCGGCTGTCTCGGCGGCGGCGACGCCGCGCTGCTTCAGCGGAAAGGCGATGTTGTGGAAGACGTTCATATGCGGAAACAGCGCGTAGTTCTGAAACACCATGCCGATGTTGCGCTTGTGCGGCGGCGTGGTGATGATCTCGTCGCCGCCGACCTTGATCGAGCCGGCATTGGCTCGCACGAAGCCGGCCAGGATCATCAGCAGCGTCGTCTTGCCCGATCCGGAAGGCCCGAGCAGGGTCAGGAATTCACCAGCCTCAACGTCGAGGTTGAGATCGCGCAGCACAGGCACGCTGCCAAATCGTTTCTCGATCCCGCGCATGCCGATCGGCAACGCGGATGGCGCAATGGACAAGATTTTTCTCTCCTTGGGCGACAAATAAGAGTCGGCGGGGCAGGGCGCCGACTTAGACGCACTGCCTTCAACTGGTGGCCGCAGCCTATTGCTGGACCAGATTGTTGAACTTTTCCGTCGCCTCGACCAGATTGTCGCGCCAGAATTCGGCGTCCTGCAACACCTGCTTCTTGACGTTTTCGGGCGCCGAATTGATGTCCTTGATCCTGTCCTGCGGGATCTTGCCGGTCTCGAAAGCCTTCTCGTTGACCGGCCCGTTGTCGACATAGAGCGGCAGATTGGCCTGCAATTGCGGGCTGACGAACATCGCCAGCGCCTTCATCGCCGCGTCCTTGTTCTTGGAGCCTTTGGGAATGACCATGCAGTCGGCGGTCAGCACGCCCTGGTCGAACGAGAAGCTGACCGGCGCGCCTTCCTTCTTCAAAGTGCCGGCGCGGCCGTTCCAGATGCTCGCCATGTCGACTTCGTCGTCTTTCACCAACTGCATGGCCTGGGCGCCGGAAGTCCACCAGGCGTCGACATGGCCACGGATCTTGTCGACGGATTTTAGCGCGCCATCGATATCGACCGGATAGACCTTGTCGATCGGCAGGCCCGAGGCGAGTGCCGCGACGCTGAGCGTCTCGGTCGCCTGGCTACCGCTCAGCGCGCGCCGCCCCGGGAATTTTTCCACGTTCCAGAAATCGGCCCAGGTCTTGGGGCCTTTGTCGCCGAACACATCGGTCCGGTAGATGAGCACGACAGAGGTGTAGGAAATGCCGACCCAGTCATCATGGACGAGCTTCGGGTTGATGCCGCTCTTGTCGATAATGCCGTAGTCGAGCTTCTCGAACAGCCCTTCCTTCGAGCCGCGCGCGCACTCGTCGGCGCCAAGTTCGGTGATGTCCCATTTCACCGCATTGCCGGTCACCTGCAGCCGCACGTCGTCGAGGCCGTTGGTGGTGTCTTCCTTGATGGTGATGCCGAGCGCGTCGGCGGTCGGCTTGAAGAACGCCTTGGTCTGCGCTTCCTGGTAGGTGCCGCCCCATGAGGCGACGGTGATGGTGTCGCCCGCCATTGCGGGGGCTGCAAGCGAGGCGATGAGGCCCGCCATCGCAACGATACTAGCGTTTCTGGTTCTGTTCATTTTTCGGCTCTCCAACCGGTGTTCCCATTGTTTTTGATTTGGCATGCTATTTTGTATACAATTTTGAGTGTAGCCTAGGGATCGATGTTGTCAACACCGCCGGCGCGCTCGAAATTTGCGCTTCGTGCCGGACCAGGTTGGTGAGGGACGGCTTCGCCGGAGGCGTGGCAAATTGCGCCGACTGCGGCTACAGCTATGCGTGTTTCGGCTGGAAGGCCGGAGAAGTGGGAAGGGAAGCTTGGCCAAGGAAACCAAAAATACGCTGCGCGACTCGGTCTACTCCGCGCTCAAGGCGATGATCGTGACCGGCCAGATTCCGCCGGGCTCGCGCGTCACCGAAAACGACATCGCCGCGAAGCTGACTGTCAGCCGCACCCCGGTGCGCGAGGCCTTCAACCGTCTCGAGCGTGACGGGCTGGTCACTGGCCGGCCGCGCCAGGGCTATGTCGTCACCGAGTTCGACATCAACATGTTCCGCGAAGCCTTCGAGATCCGCGAGCTGCTCGACGGCCATGCGACGGAACTTGCGGCAGAGGCCGCGACGGAACAGGACAAGGTGCGGCTGCGCGCCATGCTGGCCGAATGCGAGCGTCTGGCCGCCATTCCGGAACGAACCAATCGGGAAAAATTCCAGGAACTGGAGGTCGGCATCGACCTGCACCGCGTCATCGCCGAAATCAGCGGCAACGTCATGCTGCACAACATGCTGTGCGGCATCCTCGACAAGTGCCAGCACTATGTCTGGACCGAACTTCTGTGGCTGGACGAATGGAAGATCGCCCGCGATGAGCACGCCGAAATCGTGGACGCCATCTGTGCCGGCGACGCTGCCAGAGCCGGCACGCTGGCACGCGCCCATGTGCGCGGATCGCGAGACAACGTGCTGCGCCTGCTGCAGGCCAAGTCGGACTACCGGAATTTCCTGGCCAAGGCGTCGTGAGGGGCGAGGAGCTTGGGCCAGGCGTGCCCGCCGAATACCCCTGACGACAAGCGCCTTTGAGCCTTCAGCCCTTGCGCTCCTGAAGGCTGTTGCCGCCGTCGACCACCAGCAGGGCGCCATTGACATAGCTGGCACCTTCCGAGGCCAGGAACACCACCGCTGCGGCCACCTCATCCGGCCGTCCGGCCCGCGCCGGCGGCGTGTTCAGGGCAGCTTGCCGCTCCATCTCGCTCGACGAACCCGTTTCGATCCAGCCGGGAGCCACGGCATTGGCCGTGATGCCGCTTTTCGCCACTTCGAGCGCCAGTGTCCGCGTCAGACCGACCATGCCGGCCTTGGCGGCCGAATAGGCTGATGTGCCTTCGAAAGAGACCAGCGGTCCGGTCACCGACGCCACATTGACGATGCGCCCGTAGCCCGCTTCGACCATCGCCGGCAGAAAGGCCTTCGTGACGAGGAATGCGGTCTTAAGGCTGACGTCGATCCCCTGGTCCCAGTCGGCCTCGGTCATGGCGAGAAACGCCTTGTCGACCGAGGGCGATGCCAGCGAGCCCATGCCGGCATTGTTGACCAGGATATCGACCGCGCCGACATCAGCCCGCAGCCGCGCGACATCAGCCGCGATGGTGAGATCGGCGACCACGGCTTTGGCATTGATGCCTTCGGCGCACAACTCGGCGGCGCGATCGAGCACACGCCCGCTGGCGCCCGTGAGGAAAACGGCATGGCCGGCAAGGCCGAGTTGCCGGGCAATGGCAAAGCCGATGCCGTCGGCCGCACCGGCCCCGGTGATAAGTGCGCGTTTGATGCTGGTAGGAGACATGGTCAAATCAGGCTCCGCTGGTTTCCGCCTTGTCTGCGCCGTCGAGCAGTAGCGGTCTCAATCAACGAACCATAGTCCATGGATGGTAATGGCGCGCCCGAAGAGATTCGAACTCCTGACCCCCAGATTCGTAGTCTGGTGCTCTATCCAGCTGAGCTACGGGCGCGCAACAGGCCATGCTTTCCATGACCCCGCAATCCGATCGTGAACGACCGGTCGCGACGAGACGTGTTCCCTAGCGACTGAATTTCCGAAAAGCAAGCCGATCCTGCAAAAGTTTTGTCGCAGATACCTCGACCTATGATCGCAATCCGGATCCTTGCGCTCGAAACGCCCGCGAAGCCAAGCCTCGAACTCATCCTTCAAGGGAAAGGTGCCGATCTTGAAAGGAAGAGCACCTGGCCTGGAAGCAAGAGCACCGGGCAAAACAGCGCTCAAACGATCAAGCCGGCCGGCGCAGGCCGTTGCGGGCCTGGTCGAGCCGGACCGGCTGGTCGGGGATGGTGACGGCGAATGTGGTGCGTCCGCCAATGCTCTCGACCAGCTCCACCGTGCCGCCATGCGCCCGGATCAGTTCGTGCGCGATCGCCAGGCCAAGGCCGGTGCCGCCGCTGCGCGCCGAGCCGCGAAACGCCGCGAACAGGTTTTCCCGCGCCTTGGGCGGCAGGCCGGGTCCGGTGTCGCTGACGGCGATGCGGCTGACGCTGCCCAGACGCACGGCCGACACCGCCAGGCGGCGCACCAGGGCGTTTTCGCTGTCGGCCGCCATCGCCTGCACGGAATTCCGGCACAGATTGGTGAGCACCCTGAACAACTGGTCGGAATCGGCATCGACCTCGAAGGCCGGCTCGACCGAATTGACGAACTCGATGCCTTGCTCGATGTCGAGCAGGCCTTGCACGTCCTCGACCAGCTGCCGGAGCCGGAGCCGGCGCCGCGCGGGCGGCGGCTCCTGCGTGCGGCCGTAGTGAAGCACGCCTTCGGAATAAGACACGGCGCGGTCGAGTGCGCGCAGCAGTTTCGGCGCGAAGGCCTGCACGGTCGGATCCTTGACCTGACGCAGGCGGTCCGACATCAGCTGCGCCGAGGCCAGGATGTTGCGCATGTCATGGTTGATCTTGGAGACCGCGAGGCCGAGGTCGGCAAGATGCTTCTGCTCGGAGAGCATTTTTTGCAGCCGCTCCTGCATCTGCGACAGCTCGCGCTCGGCAACGCCGATCTCGTCGGCGCGGGCAGCCGGATGGATGATCCGTCCGGGATCGTCGGGCGCTTCGGAGAAGGACAGCATCGAGCGCGTCATGGTCCGGATCGGCCCGATCATGATCAGGTCGATGGCGGCATAAACCAGCATGGCGGTGAACAGCGAGATCAGCAGCGAGACAAAGGCGACGTTGCGCGAATAGCGCAGCATCGCATTGCGCAGGCTGTTGTCGGGCATGATCAGCTCGAACTCCTTGTCGGACTCGCCGACCGGGCCGAAGACGCGCAGCATCCGGTCGCCGCCGAAAAACAGCGTGTCGAGCGCGCCTGTCATGCCCTTGATCATGCCGATCGAAGCGATATCGATGTGTTCGTCGACCTTCGGCGGCATTTCGGCCACCACCAGCAGCCGCGAGACGCCGCCGTCGCGCACCGCGATCGCCTTGGCGCCGATCGCCATCAGCACGTCGTTCTGGGCCGTGCGCGACAGCGAGGTGGATTCACCTTGCACCAGCACGATCGACACCGCCGCCGCCGTGCTCAGCCGCTCCTTCAGCCAGTTCAGCCGGTAGCTCGCGATCCAGGGCAGGAAGATCAGCACTTCGGCCAACAGCACGAAGACGATGGTCAGCAGCAGCAGCTTGGTCGACAGGCCGCGCGACAGCGGAACCGTGCGCACGGTGGCTGGCGCCTCGGTGGACCCCGCCGTGCCGATCCCTTCCTGTGCCTGTATGGTTTCGCTCATGCGGCTAATGTCTTCACGATCACTTGATCAACGCAGATTAGGCGATTACGGCTTTCTTGCCAATTTCATCCTTGGTCGCAAACATAAACCGGCCTGAACGGAGCCGGATTGCGCCCGACGACTCCGGATTGACTTCCAAAAGCCTTCTTTCTATAAGCCCGCACACGCTCGGGCCATTCGTCCCGGCGCGGTTTCGATCGCGCCAAAGCCGGCCCGGCAAAGCTCCTGTTACACAGTGACAGAATCAAGAAGGGCCGCACCCCGCGGTATTAAAACAAATGAAGCGTACCTACCAACCGTCTAAACTCGTCCGCAAACGTCGGCACGGCTTCCGTGCCCGCATGGCCACTAAGGGTGGTCGCGGCGTCGTCGCAGCTCGCCGCAACCGCGGCCGCAAGCGGCTCAGCGCCTGAACGGAAGACGAGATCGTTGCCCGCATCCGGCAAGCCAGTGGGACCAAATCCCAAGCGGCTTCTGAAGCGCGCGGAATTCCTGGCTGTCCGTCGTGGTGAAAAACGACGCGGGCGGCTTTTTCTCGTTGAGGTTCTCGACCGCGGCGACGGCCTGTCGCCGCGCGTCGGCTACACCGTCACCAAGAAGGTCGGCAATGCGGTTGTCCGCAACCGTGTCCGGCGGCGGCTGCGAGAAGCCGTCCGTACGCATGCTGCAAGTGACATGGCACCTGGCAATGACTATGTCATCGTCGGGCGCGAAGACGTGCTTACCACTCCGTTCGGCCAGTTGAAGGCCGAACTCTCCCGCCGACTGCGCGGAACACGATAGGCCAAGGGCTTTCGATGGAAAACAACCGGAACTTCTTCATCACCATCGCGCTGTCGGTGCTGATCCTGGCGGTATGGCAATATTTTTACGTGTTGCCGCGCAGCGAAGCCCAGCGCGAAGCGGCCCGCGTCGAACAGCAGCGCGTCGAGGAGCAGAAGAAGGCCGCCGGCACCAATCCCGGTACCGACACCGGAACGCCCGCCGCCCCTGGCGCCATTCCCAATGCACCGGGAACAGACGCCGTGACGCCGGCCGGCCGCGAACAGGCACTCGCCACGACGACCCGCGCCAGGATCGACACGCCGAGCCTCGAGGGTTCGATCAACCTGACCGGCGCCCGTCTCGACGACCTCAAGCTCAAGCACTACACCGAGACGGTCGACAAGAACTCACCCGAGATCAGCCTGCTCAACCCGGCGGCACTGCCCAATGGCTACTATGCCGAGATCGGCTTCGTCGGCAACGACAAGACCGGCGCGGTGCCTGGTCCCGAGACTGTGTGGGCCGTCGACGGCAATGCGACGCTGACGCCGACGACCCCGGTCACGCTGACCTATTCGAACGACAAGGGCCTGACCTTCAAGCGCACCTTTTCCGTCGACACCAACTACATGTTCACGGTGTCCGACACGGTGCAGAATGCGGGCACGGCCGCCGTTTCGCTGTCCAATTACGGCCGCGTCACCCGCTTCGACAAGCCGCTCGTTGCCAGCACCTATGTGCTGCATGAAGGCCTGATCGGCTTCACCGGCACGGAAGGCCTGCAGGAGCACAAATACGCGTCCATCGAGAAGGACAAGCAGTTCACGCCGGGCAAGTCGACCGACGGGTGGCTCGGCATCACCGACAAATACTGGGCGGTGACGCTGGTGCCGACGGAGAAGCAGCCGTTCCAGCCGCGCTACGCCTATTTCGAGGACGGCCGCCATCGCTACCAGTCCGACTTCCTGACCGACCCGATCACCGTCGATGCCGGCCAGTCGGCGACGGTGGAGAGCGAAATCTTCGCCGGCGCCAAGGAAGTCGGCAAGATCAACGCCTATGCGGAAGACCGTCATATCAAGCGGTTCGATCTCCTGATCGACTGGGGCTGGTTCCACTTCATCACCAAGCCGATGTTCTGGCTGATCGACACGCTCTACAAGTTCTTCGGCAATTTCGGCCTGGCCATCCTCGCCACCACCGTCATCGTCAAGGCCATCTTCTATCCGCTCGCCAACAAGTCCTACGCGTCGATGGCGAACATGAAGAAGGTGCAGCCGAAAATGCTCGAGATCCGCGAGAAATACGCGGATGACAAGATGAAGCAGCAGCAGGCGATGATGGAGCTGTACAAGACCGAGAAGATCAACCCGCTTGCCGGCTGCTGGCCGGTGGCGCTGCAGATCCCGGTCTTCTTCTCGCTCTACAAGGTGCTCTACATAACCATCGAGATGCGGCACGCGCCGTTCTTCGGCTGGATCCAGGATCTGGCGGCGCCCGATCCGACGTCGCTTTTCAACCTCTTCGGCCTGATTCCGGTCACCCTGCCGCACATGCTGATGATCGGCGTCTGGCCGCTGATCATGGGCGTCACCATGTTCCTGCAGATGCGCATGAACCCGACGCCGCCGGATCCGACGCAGGCCGCCATCTTCACCTGGATGCCTGTCATCTTCACCTTCATGATGGCGGGTTTCCCGGCCGGCCTCGTCATCTACTGGGCCTGGAACAACACGCTGTCGATCCTCCAGCAGGGCATCATCATGAAGCGCCAGGGCGCCAAGATCGAGCTGTGGGACAATCTGGTCGCGCTGTTCCGAAAGAAACCATCGCCGGCCGAATAGAAGGCGCAGCGCTTTCTCCAGCCTTCAAAGCCCCGCTCGCGCGGGGCTTTTTCCGTTTAAGCAACTCCGGGATCACGTTCCCGTGATCGGCGAAACTTGCGACCCGCCGGCGGCGTGACTGCCTGTGCGTTTCCAAAGGCTATCAATTCCGATCAGCCCTCACCCGGAGGAAGACCATATGCGCTTGCCGTCATTCAGGACCATCGCCCTTTCCGCGCTCATCGCCGGCGTGGCGATTGCCGCGCCCGCCTATGCCAAAAACCCGAATGTCGGCGGCGCGCCGATGTACACCACCAAGAACATCGTCGAGAACGCCGTCAATTCGAAGGATCACACGACGCTGGTCGCCGCGGTCAAGGCCGCCGGCCTGGTCGACACGCTGCAGGGCGCCGGCCCTTTCACAGTCTTTGCCCCGACCAATGCAGCGTTTGCGAAACTGCCCAAGGGCACCGTCGACACGCTGCTGAAGCCGGAGAACAAGGACAAGCTCACCAAGGTGCTGACCGCGCATGTCGTGGCCGGCAAGATTTCGGGCGCCGAGATGATGAAGAAGGCCAGGGCGATGGGCGGCAAGTACGAGATGAAGACCGTCTCCGGTGACACGCTGACCGCCGAATTCAAGAAGGGCAAGCTCTACATCATGGATGAGTCAGGCGGCGAGGCGCGGGTGACGATCGCCGACGTCAACCAGTCGAACGGCGTCATCCATGTCGTCAACAAGGTGCTGTTGCCGAAGTAACGGCTTTCGGCAAAGGGGATCAAGGCAGGTCCGTTGGGGCTTTCTCGGCCTGCCGTCCCGCCTCATGACGAGGTGCCATGTTTCCTGGGAAGTCGTATCGGCATCGGCCGGGGTCCTGTAGTCCCTCACAGGACCCCGGTTTCTTTTTGACTGTTGCTTGTCCAGCCAGATGAGCCTCGACCGTCATCACTCCATCACGGCGCTGTGGTCAATCTTGGCCGGAGTCGCCGGCTTGCGCAGCAACAGAACCAGCGGAATGGCGGCAAGCGACAGGATCATCATCAGCTTGAAGTCGTTCATGTAGCTGATAACAGTCGCCTGCAGCGTCACCACGCCGTCGAGCGCGGCGCGGCCTACGGCGCTGTAGGGATCCATCGCCTGGAAGATCGCCGGATTGCCGAACGCCTGGTTGTAGGGCGTCACATCCGTGGCGATGTTGGCGTGGTTGATCTGCACGTTCTCCGTCAACAGCGCGGTGACGACGGATATGCCGACGCTGGAGCCGATGTTTCGCGACAGATTGTACAGCCCCGTGCCTTCCGCGCGCCGCTCCGGCGCCAGCGTGGCGAAGGTGATGGTGGTCAGCGGCACGAACAGGAAGCCGAGGCCCGCTCCCTGGATGAAGCCGGTGCTGATGATCGTCCATTGCGAGACATCAGGGGTCCAGCCGGTCATGTCGTACATCGCCCAGGCGGTGACCAGCAGGCCCGTAAACAGCAGCCAGCGCGTGTCCACCTTGCCGATCAGCCTGCCGACCAGGAACATGCAAGCCATGGTGCCGAGACCGCGCGGCCCCATGACGATGCCGGCCGTCACCACCGGATAGCCCATCAGCGTCTGCAGATAAGGCGTCATCAGGGCCAGCGAGGCCAGATAGGTGATGCCGATGATGAAGATGAAGACCATGCCGACGGCGAAATTCCTGTCGAGGAAAAGCCTCGGATTCACGAACGTGTTTTTGGCGGTGAAGGTGTGGACGAGGAAGATGTAGAAGGCCGACGCGCAGATCAGTGCCTCGACGATGATTTCGGACGACGAGAACCAGTTGAGCTGCTCGCCGCGATCGAGGAACATCTGCAGCGATGCGATGGTGACGCTGAGCATGCCGAAGCCCAGCCAGTCCAGCCTCGCCTTGAGGTCCGTCTTGGTTTCCTGGACGAACATCGACACGCCGGCGAAAGCCAGCGCGCCGATCGGGACGTTGATGTAGAACACCCAGCGCCAGCTGACATTTTCGGTCAGCCAGCCGCCGATGACCGGTCCGAGCACCGGCCCGACCATCACCGAAACGCCGAACAGCGCCATCGCCGAGCCGCGCTCCTCGACGCTGTAGATGTCGAGCAGGATGCTCTGCGCCAGCGGCACCAGGGCCGCGCCGAACAGGCCTTGCAGCAGGCGGAAGCCGACGATCTGCGGCAGCGACTGCGCGAACCCGCACAGCACCGATGCGACGACGAAGCCGGTGATGGATATCAAAAGGATGCGCTTGCGGCCGAAACGATTGGCAAGATAGCCCGAAGGCGGCGTCATGACGGCCGCCGCGACGATGTAGGACGTCAGCACCCAGTTTATCTGGTCGGCGCTCGCCGAAACGCTGCCCTGGATATAGGGCAGCGCCACATTGGCGATGGTCGTGTCCAGCGCCTGCATGATCACGGCCAGGATCACGCAGGCGGTGATGGCGCCGCGATTGGCGACCACGCCACCTGTCGCGGACGCGCCGGTCATGACTTTTGTCCGAACCGGCCGAGGAGGTCCGTCACGAAGTCCGGCAGGCCGCGCGCATGGCCGGTATCGATGCCGACCACCACGCTCATCCCGCCGCGCAACGGCGGCTTGCCCTGGAGATCGTCCAACGTCACGCGCATCGGAATGCGTTGCACGACCTTGACCCAGTTGCCGGTGGTGTTCTGCGCCGGAAGCAAGGAGAAGCTCGACGACGATGCCGGGCTGATCGAGGCGACCTTACCTTGCCAGACGGCACCGGGGTAGCTGTCGACGCTGATCGTCGCCGTCTGTCCCGGCCGCACATAGGTCAGTTCGGTTTCCTTCGGCTCCGCCGCGATCCACAGATCGGTCGCCGAAATCAGGCTGAAGGCCGGCTGCGAAGCCGGCAGGTATTTGCCGACCTGAAGCGCGTCGACATTGGTGACGATGCCGTCGAACGGCGCCTTGACGATGGAATCGGCAAGATTGCGCTGTGCGTCGTCCACCGCCGACTGGGCCTGGAGATAGAAGGGGTTCTTCTCCACCGGCTGGCTGGCGTCGCCGCCGAGCTGGGCAAGCGTCGCCTGTGCCTGAGCTTGGGCAACGGACACTTTCTGGCGGGCGGCGACGAGGTCGTGCTGGGCGCTGTCGAAGGTCGCCTTGGAGGAGGTGGAGGTCTTGAGCAGATCCTGCTGGCGCTGGAAAGCGGCCTCGTAATAGGGGATGTCGGCCTGCGCCTGCTCGATCAGCGCCTGCGACTGCTGATAACTCGCCTGCAGGGTCAGCACCTGGTTGCGCACCGTGCCGAGCTGCGCCTGGGCGGCGGCAAGAGCGGTTTCGAAAGAGGCCGGCCGCAGCCGGAAAAGCACCTGGTCCTTCTTCACCGCCTCGTTCTCGTGCACGTCGATCTCGGACACAGTGCCGGAGACATCGGTGGAAACGCCGAGCGACTGCGCCTGGATGTAGGCGTTGTCGGTCGTCATGACCTGACCGCCGATGACGTAGTAATAGCCGCCGACGACCAGCGCGACCGGAAGCAGGGCAAACAGGATCGGCCGTGCCCGCCCGCGCTTCGGCTTGACCGGCGCCGGCGGCGCCACCACAACCGTGGCCTGGCGTGGCTCCTTGGACGGAGCCTCGAGCGCCACCGGCTCCAGGGCGACCGGTGCTTCGAGCTCGTCATTGTCGATGAGGGTGCCGGCTCGCCTTTGCTCGCGTTCGCTGTCCAGTCGGATGACCCGGTCGCGCGCCCCGCCGGCGGCGGATCCGTCTTCTTCGACAGGCTTCTTTGGTGAGGTTGATTCAGCCATGTGTTTTCTCCCGGTCGGCGGCAGGCTGGGTGCAAGCCGCGAGCAGATTGGATTTGATGAGGGATAGGGTTTGCAGCAGATGCAGCTGGGCATCCGCGGAAAGACCAACAAAGGCCTCGTCACGCGTCTTCTGCCCATTGCTGCGCATGATTTCGATGAGCGGATGGGCATGCGGCTTCAGGTAGAGCAGCCATGCGCGGCGGTCAGCAGGATTGGGCCGGCGCTCGATGAAGCCACGTGCTTCCATCTTGTCGAGCAGCCGGGCGAGCGTGATCGGCGTGATCTCGATAAGATCGGCCAGTTTGCTCTGGTGGATGCCTTCATGCAGGCAGAGATAGGCCAGCACCTGCCACTGGGCGCGGGTCAGCCCCGATGCCCGCGACCTCTGCTCGAACCGCTTTCGAAGCAGGCGCGCGACATCGTGCAGCACGAAGCTGATGTTGGGTGACGATGGCATGGGAGGCACTGGAGTTTTTCGGCGCGACTTTAGTGAGCATGCTTATTATCATCATGCACATAATCCCGCTGGACGCAGTGCGCAAGACGGACTAAGCCCGCCTGGAAAAAATGACGCATGGGCTGCGACGCCACAAAAGCCTCAGGTAGCAGGCAGTTGCCGGGCAAGGATACGACGATGAATTGGCTGAAGATCGCGACCGTGGCGGCCATTGCGGGATGGCCCGGAATTGCGCTCGCAAAGGACGCCGTCAGCTGCGGCGGCGCCGCGATGCTGGGTGGCGCGCAATTGAACTGCAGCCACGTCGAACCCCAGGCGCCGCCTCAGTTTTGCACCTATAGCTGGGCTCTCCACATGCCGGCCGGTGACCAGAAAATCGTCGAAGGAACCTTCATGCTGCCGCCCGGTGCTGCGAACGTCACCGTCTATCAGGGCAGCGGTTTCGACAGCGCGCTGTCCGATCCGATCGTGATCTGCCGCGGCAGCAAATGAGCAAGGCCGTCAAGGAAAGCTCGCTCGTCGCCCGATTGGTGCTATAGGGCGGATCACGCTATTTTGAACGGGCGCATTCGAGTTTCGGATGCGCCTGGCTGCCATTTCTCTGACGGATTTCGACATGGACGGACCCAACCCAGACATCAAGCACCCGATCCCGATGCATACCCGCGTCGGCTTCCTTAAGGGGCTGGTGAACGCGCCGAACATCGAGGTCGGCGACTTCACCTATTATGACGACCCCGACGGTCCGGACAAATTCGCCGAAAAATGCGTCCTGCACCATTATCCGTTCATTGGCGACAAGCTGATCATCGGCAGGTTCTGCGCCATCGCCGAGGGCGCGCGCTTCATCATGAACGGCGCCAACCACGCTATGTCCGGCTTTTCGACCTATCCGTTCAATATTTTCGGCCATGGCTGGGAAAAGGGTTTTGACCCGGCGACCTGGTCCAGGGAAGTGCGCGGCGACACCATTGTCGGCAGCGACGTCTGGATCGGCATGGAGGCGGTGATCTTGCCCGGGGTGGAAATCGGCCACGGCGCCATCGTTGCCGCGAAATCGGTGGTGACGCACGACGTGCCGCCCTATGCGATCGTCGCCGGCAACGCGGCCAAGGTGGTAAAGATGCGTTTCGACGACCGGACAATCAGGCGGCTGCTGGCGGTGGCGTGGTGGGACTGGCCGGTGGACAAGGTCAGCCGCAACCTCGATGCTATCCGGGGTGCCAATATTTCTCTTCTGGAGGCAGCAGCTTGAACGCTCTGAACAGCAGCACAATCGGCACCGAACTGTTCACGCGAGGATGGATCTTCATCCGCGGCGTGCCGGCCATGAAATTCCTGCCGCCGGAAGGGCCGCCGGAAATCGCCTTTGCCGGCCGCTCGAATGTCGGCAAGTCGTCGCTGATCAACGCGCTGGTCAACCAGAAGGGGCTGGCGCGCACCTCCAACACGCCGGGGCGCACCCAGGAGCTCAACTATTTCGTGCCGGATGGATTTTCGGGTGAGGGCGCCGACCTGCCGCCCTTGGCGCTGGTCGACATGCCGGGCTACGGCTACGCCACCGCGCCGAAGGAGAAAGTCGACGAGTGGACCAAGCTGGTCTTCGACTATCTCAAGGGCCGCGTCACGCTGAAGCGCGTCTATGTGCTGATCGACGCCCGCCACGGCATCAAGGCCAAGGACGATGAAGTGCTGTCGCTGCTCGACAAGGCGGCGGTGTCCTACCAGATCGTCCTGACCAAGACCGACAAGATCAAGACTGCCGGCGTGCCGCGGCTGATCGAGGAGACGCTGGCAAAGATCAAGAAGCGGCCGGCGGCGTTCCCGTTCGTGCTGGCGACGTCTTCGGAAAAAGGCGAGGGCCTTCAGGAATTGCAGGCGGCCATCGTGCTTGCCGCCAATGGCGGCTAAGCTATGTCGATATTCAGGTGATGCCGGCCTGCAAACGACGGCTTTCTGCGCTTCCGGTGCTCACGGACCCGAATGTCCGCTCCGCTCCGGTTCTCGAAAGCCACCGTTTTCGGCTCGGCCTGACCTGAATCTCAACACACCTTAGAACTGGGTTAAGGCTTGGCCTCGATAGCAATCGTGTGATGGCCTTCTTCCGCCACAAGCCTTTCGGTGCCGTATGCCTTGAGGAACATGCTGACGCCTGACCTGACGATGTGATCGATCTCGTCTTGGGTCGGGGCTTTCGTGCGGTAGGCGAAGATGCACTGGCGGAACAGACCGGCCAGGCACAGTTCGGTGAACTGATAGGCGGCAAGATCGACATCGTCGATGCGCAGCAGGTCGCGCTCGATGGCGGCATTGAGAAAGGCCGCGACCTTGTCGTGGCCACGCTTGGGACCGCGCTCGTAAAAACGCGCGCCCATGTCGGGTATCCGGTCGGATGCCCCGATCACCGTGCGCTGTGCCTGGATGACCTTGGCCGACGTGATCTTGAGGGCCAGCACCTTGCCGAACTTCACCAGCGTCTCGCGCAGATTGTCGGCGTTGTCCAACACGTCATACATGTTCTTGAAGATGGTGCCGCGCTCTTCCTCGATCAGCGCTTCGAACAGCTCCTCTTTGTTGGCGAAGTAGACGTAGATCGTACCCTTGGAAACACCGGCCTCGCGGGTAATGTCGTTCATCGAGGCGGCTTCGAAGCCCTTGTCGATGAAGACACGACGGGCGCCGTCGATGATCTGGCTGCGCTTGACCGGATCCTGCCCCGCGGCCGGGCGGCCACGGCGCAAGCTTTCCAACAGGTCGTCGCACGACTCGTTTTCGACATTGGGCGGGGTCTCGGCCATGAAAGTCACACCTCGAAAATAATTCGAACCAAGCGGTTCGATTGCCCTTGATATGGTCCTCTTTACGCGCTATGTCAACGGCCGGATCGAACCGAACGGTTCAGTATCATATTATAACTTTAGAGAGATGTCATGTCCTCGAACGCGCCGACCACAGCCGAAGTCCGTCCCTTCCCCAACGCCAAGGTTGCGCCGGCGACGGAAGCGCCGGATATGCCTGTCCAGCCCGTCTCGTCGCCGCCGGCAGAGGCCCCGGTCAAGAAGAAGCGCTCGGTGCGTTCCTTTCTGCTGCCGATCATCGGCGTTGCCTTGCTGGGCGCCGGCGCCTGGTACGGTTACGATTACTGGACAACGGGCCGCTTCATGATCTCGACGGACGATGCCTATGTCCAGGCGGACATGGCGTTCATATCGCCCAAGATTTCCGGCTATGTCGATCAGGTCAAGGTCAGCGAGAACCAGCTGGTCAAGGCCGGCGATCCGCTGCTGGTCGTCGATGACGGCGATTACAAGATTGCCGTCGCCCAGGCCGAGGCGCAGATCGCCACCTTGAGCAAGACGCTCGACCGTATCGACGCCCAGACCGACGCGGCCCGCGCCTCGCTGCAGCAGGCGCAGGCGCAGAAGGTCGCCGACCAGGCCGCGGCCGACAATGCAGCCAAGGTCGCGGCGCGCGCCTTGCAGCTGCTCAAGACCCATGTCGGCACGCAGGCGCAGCTGGACGACGCCCAAACGGCGGTCCAGCAGGCCGATGCCGCCCTTGTCGGCGCCGACGCACAGATCGCCGCCGCGCAGGCCAATATCGGCGTGCTGCAGGCGCAACGCGCGGAATCGGCGAGCACGCTGGCGTCCCTGCAGCTCAGCCATGACAAGGCGCTGCGCGATCTTTCCTTCACCGTGCTCAAGGCGCCTTATGACGGCATCGTCGGCAACCGCTCGGTCGAACAGGGCGACCTTGTCAGCCCCGGCCAGAAGCTCGCCGTCATCGTGCCGATGGACAAGCTCTACATCGTCGCCAACTTCAAGGAGACGCAGCTTGCCCGGCTGGTTCCCGGCGAGAAGGTCAAGATCTCGGTCGATGCGACCGACGGCCAGGACTTCGAGGGAACCGTCTCGTCGCTGGCGCCGGCTTCGGGTGCCGTGTTCTCGCTGCTGCCACCCGAAAACGCCACCGGCAACTTCACCAAGGT
>NZ_RZRT01000189.1:0-1050 GCF_003998295.1 Mesorhizobium sp. M7A.F.Ca.US.011.01.1.1 | reverse complement strand
TAGAGCGTTTCATATTTTGACGGAAGCGTAGCCTGCGTTTTCGAAGTAGTTCTTGCATTCGGCTGCCTCGATGGTTTCGACGAGGTGGCCGATGTGGCGCCACGTGTCCTCGACGGTGCGTTTCTGAGCTTGTCGCATCCAGTGTTTGATCTTGGCGAAGGCCTGCTCGATCGGATTGAGGTCCGGCGAGTAGGGCGGCAGATACCAAAGCCTGGCGCCGGCAGCTTTGATCGTCTGCCTGATGGCCGCCGACTTATGGCTTCCCAGGTTATCCATGACCACGATGTCGCCGGGCTTCAGCACGGTGATGAGCTGCTGCTCGACATAAGCACGGAAGCATTGGCCGTTGATCGGTCCGTCGAAGACGCAAGGTGCTGCGAGCCGGTCCCAGCGTAGTGCACCGAGGAAGGTCAGCGTGCGCCAGTGGCCGTGTGGAGCCAAGCCGCGCAGCCGTTTGCCTTTCGGCCCCCAACCTCGCAGTGGAGCCATGTTGGTCTTGATCCAGGTCTCATCGATGAAGACCAGGCACTGTGGATCGAGACCGCTTTGCCAAGAGCGCCATCGCTGGCGCCTGCGGGCAATATCGGCACGCGCCTGCTCAAGGGCGAACAGAGTTTTTTTTGAAGCTCAGGCCTTCGCGGCGCAGGAACAGCCACACCGTATTGTGCGAGACCTTGACCCCGCGAGCATCCAACTCGTCCTTCAGCCGATGCAGCGTCAGTTCAGAGGTCTGATTAAGCCGCTCCATAATGAAGGCCCGATGCGGCTCAAGGACGCGCTTGCGATGTCCGCCCATCTTGCCCGGCGCCACCGAGCCAGTGGCACGGTAACGCTGCGACCACTTCACTACAGAGGAAACCGCAACGCCAAAGCGCGAGGCAACCGCACGGCAGGTCTCCCCGTCGCCAACCGCCGCTACTGCACGCTCACGAAGATCATTTGAAAGCGCTCGCGTCATCAGATGCTGGCCTCCAATCCAGCCAGCATCTTGAATCACAAACATCCGGCTTTGGGAATCCTACGATTCTCTCAAAATAGGAATCGCTCTAG
>NZ_RZRT01000188.1:0-1073 GCF_003998295.1 Mesorhizobium sp. M7A.F.Ca.US.011.01.1.1 | reverse complement strand
TTTCATGCTCGATCGCCTCACCGGCCCGCAGGTTGCCGCGATCGTCAGGCAGTTGGTTTCTGACGCTACGATCCAATCCCAGGTCAAGATTGCTGTGCCCCGCGCACTCGTCGATGGCCAGGGTCTGCCGGATATCGTAATCACCGATGAGCGAACCGTGGCGTGGCGTCATGCCGAGTGCGACCGTCCCGCGCTTCTTATCGCGAACACCGACGATGACCAGGGCGCATCTTTGCACGATGTGGCACTGATCGGTGCCAAGGAACTTAAGGAAGGACCCGCCTATTGGGTGCTTCCCGCATCCGATGGTCTTGGGCTGCCGGCAGAGCACATCGAAGCATGGCACATTGCCCTCAAGGCCCTGTCCAGTGTCGATGACTGGCCACTCGCGCAGCTCAGCACCTATGTCGCCATGACGCGAGCCGCGATCGACAGCATGTCGCTGCCCGTGGCGGACGCACTGGGCTGGGCGCTGCCGGCACTGCAATTGCCGCGCGACACAGGATACTTCCGCTCGCAGCGGCCCAAGGACCTGCAGCAGCAAAGCCGCTGGAGGCGCCTCTACGACAAACTCATCACTGACCGTAGGCCACTGCTTTCCAAGCAGCGGCCCAATCGCCAGCCGATCGAAGCCGACGAGCTGCGGGACCAGTTCGAGACGGTTCGAGACGAGATCGCCGCCGAGCTGCACCCGACGATCGAAGCATTCGTCGACTCGCCTGCTGGATGGCGTGAGGCGACCGAAAAGCTCGCCGAGCTCGAGTGGGAACAGGACAATATTCTTCTGATCTTCTCGGGCCTTAAGCTCAAGAAACTGAAGCTTCCGGAAGAGACCGCTCAGTTTTTCGACTACGAGCGTCCCGATCGTCTAAGCGATCCAGACAAGGCCTATCTCAGCGATCTCAAGGGTCGATCCCTCAAGGAATCGCGAGAGGACGACCGCGAGTTCTTCGAAGCTCATCGGGAGGATCTGGCGGCCAACAGGCAGTTGCGCGCCAAATGGGAGAAGTTCGTCTACGGACGCCCGATTGAGTGCACGGATTTCCTCGATGGCTTGGTCCGCAGCATCGAGC
>NZ_RZRT01000187.1:0-1086 GCF_003998295.1 Mesorhizobium sp. M7A.F.Ca.US.011.01.1.1 | reverse complement strand
GGGGGTGGGCATGTCGGCGAGCAAGGCCCAAGTCCTCGTGCCGGGGCTGCAGAGCTTCAATCTTGATCCAGCGGGCGACGCCGAGGCTCTCGATAGAATGGCGCTCTGGTCGCTGCGCTACGCGCCAATCGTCGCCGCCGATCCGTCCGATGGCCTCATCATCGACACCACGGGCGCCGACCATCTGCATGGCGGGGAGGACGCGATGCTCGAGGGCCTGGTTTCGCGTATCGCGGCGTCCAGTATCGAGGCCCGGGCGGCCGTTGCCGATTCTTGGGGCGCTGCCCATGCCTGTGCGCGCTTTCTCGCCCGGCCGACCTTCGTCGCGCCCGCCGGCCAAGCCGCCGCGATCGTGCGCGATCTCCCGATCAGCTCTCTGCGTCTTCCGCACGACATTGTCGACGGCCTCCATACGTTGGGTTTCGAACGGGTCGGCGAAGTCGAAGCCGCCCCCCGGGCTGCCCGCACGCTGCGTTTCGGGCCTGAGCTCGGCCGCCGCCTCGACCAGGCCGTGGGCGGGCGCAGCGAACCCTTCGAGCCCATCCGCTCCCCCGAACTGATCGCCGTTCGTCGCGCCTTTGGCGAGCCGATCAGCGCCGCCGAGACGATCGCCCGCTATGCCGGCAAGCTCGTCGTGATGCTCTGCGAGGCGCTCGAGACACGGGGGCTCGGCGCTCGCCGGCTCGACCTGCTGTTCCACCGCGTCGACAACCGCATCGAGGCCATTCGTATCGGCACCGCGGTGCCGGTACGGGACGTCAAACGGTTGACCCGGCTTCTCACCGACCGCATCGAAACTGTCGACCCCGGCTTCGGCATCGAACTGATGACGCTGACCGCAACCCTCGCTGAGCCCTTCGGAGCCAAGCAGATCATCTCTTCGCTGGTCGAGGAGCCGGAGCCGGACATCAGCGATCTCATCGACACGCTCACCAACCGCATCGGCGAGCAACGCCTCTATCGCTTCGCCCCGGTCGAAAGCGACGTTCCCGAACGCTCCATCCGCCGCATCGCCCCGACTGCCCCCGATGATGGGACGAGTTGGCCGGGGGAATGGCCGCGCCCCCCGCGGCTGCTCACCCACCC
>NZ_RZRT01000186.1:0-1087 GCF_003998295.1 Mesorhizobium sp. M7A.F.Ca.US.011.01.1.1 | reverse complement strand
CTCCGCGAGCCAGAATTGCGACGCCGTTGTAGGATTTCTGGCCGTGCCAGATTGCACCATATCCAGCGTCGCCGATCGCCTCGGCCGGAAACTTCTCATCCGAGGTCTTGAGTTCTTGAAGACAGACGACGTCATAGTGCGTGGCCTTGAGCCACGCGAGCAGGACCGGCAGGCGACCATTAACACCGTTCACATTGAAGGTGGCGACGCGGACCATCGCTTGGGTGGCCAGCTATTTCTTGAGCTTGTCCTCGACCTTCTTGCGGCTGTTGCCAACCGATTTCACGGCCGACTTAACCTCGGCCTTGCTGGCTCCAGTCTTGCCCGCCTCATATTTCACCTCGTGATCCTGCCCACCGGCGACCTTTGCCCGGTCCTGACTGCGTCCACGGGTTGTTTGAGCAGTGGCCATTTCTTCCTCCAAGGATTGCGTTCTAGTTCCCAACAACGCGGCCGGACTCTTCCGGTTCAATTCATCGACGCGCGTGTGGAACAAAATCCCCAGGAAGAGTATTGAATCGCACCATGTATTCGAGTTCGGCATGTCGGCCGTAGAGGCCGCCCTCAGCAAAAAGCGCGCACCGCGCCGGGACTCAGAATCTACCTCCAAATACCCGCTTCCAAGGTTTCGCCCCTTCCAGCTCTGCACCCTGACTGACGACATTCCGGTGGGAACGAACTGGCTCTTCGAGATGAAGTTCGACGGCTATCGGGCGCAGGTCGCCATCTCCGGATCGGAAGTCGTCGTCTACACCCGCAACGGGCACGACTGGACCCGCCAGTTCAAGGTGGTCCTGCCGCCGCTGCGGAAGCTCACCAAAGGCTCGGCTCTGATCGACGGTGAAATCGTCGCAATCGATAGCCAGGGCCGCACGAATTTCTCCATGCTCAAGACTGGCATCGCTGCCGGCATGCCGCTCAAGTTCTACGCCTTCGACCTGCTGGAACTGAACGGCGGCGATCTCTCGGGCCAACCGCTCCTCGAGCGCAAGGAACGGCTTGCGGCGCTTTTAGGTGAACGCGACCCGGATGACGCTCTGCAGTTTTCCAGCCATATCGCGGATCATGGGGAGAGAGTCTTCGAGAC
>NZ_RZRT01000185.1:0-1123 GCF_003998295.1 Mesorhizobium sp. M7A.F.Ca.US.011.01.1.1 | reverse complement strand
GTCGAGAGCACGGGGGATGTCGGTCCCAACAGCGTGTCCGCGGTCGTCAGCGACATCGTCTATCTTGGCGTCGAATGCAAGATAATCGCTGACATCGGAAAGCAATCCCTCCAAGTCAGAACACGGGATTTAAACCTGATGAACTCTCTCGCTCCCGGGGCGGCCGTTGTGCTCTCCTGGAAGCCGGAAGACGCGATCATGATTAATTCGGCGCACTGAGCCGAGACCGATTTCAGGAGTTCTATTGATGGAAGATTTTAGCGTATTCGTGATCGACAACGATCAGGGTAACCACATAGCGGAGTTCCGCAATATCTCACTGGCCGATCTGCCCGCCCACGACGTACTCGTCGAGATCGAATACTCGAGCCTGAATTACAAAGACGGTCTCGCCATCACGGGCAAGGGGCGCATCGCAAGGCGCACTCCGATGGTCGCCGGGATTGATCTCGCGGGCACGGTCGTCGAGTCAAAGTCGTCGCTTTGGTCGCCGGGCGACAAGGTTGTCTTGAATGGCTGGGGCCTCTCCGAAACCGAGTGGGGTGCGTTTTCCCGCTTCCAGCGCGTAAAGGGTGAATGGCTTGTCCGGTTGCCGGACGGTTTCTCCCCGCAGGAAGCGATGGCCATCGGTACGGCGGGATATACGGCGGCCTTATGCGTGGACGCTCTCGAAGACTGGGGATCGGTGGCTGAGATAAGCGCGCCGATTATCGTCACTGGGGCTGCAGGAGGCGTCGGCTCCGTTGCCGTGAGCCTCCTGTCGGCTAAGGGCTACAAGGTGTCGGCGTCGACGGGGCGACCGGAGACGGCAGAGTATTTGAGGTTTCTCGGTGCGACCGAGATCGTGGATCGGACAACGCTTTCGGAACCAGGCAAGCCCTTACAGGAAGAGAGGTGGGCGGGGGCCGTAGACTCCGTTGGAGACACCACGCTCGCCAACGTCATCGCTCAGATGAAATACGGCGCTGCGGTCGCCGCATGCGGGATGGCCGGTGGGGTCAAGCTCCCGTCGACGGTCTTTCCGCATATCCTGCGAGGTGTCGCGTTGCTCGGTATCGACTCCGTCTATGCGCCGCGCGCAAAGCGCGAGCGTGCGTGGAGAACGCTTGCAGATCATCTGGAC
>NZ_RZRT01000184.1:0-1125 GCF_003998295.1 Mesorhizobium sp. M7A.F.Ca.US.011.01.1.1 | reverse complement strand
CGGCATGGCAACTGTGTTCATGCGAAAGCTTTTTTATCACGGATGATGGCGTTTAGGACGACGAGGAGCTTCCTTGCGACGGCGATGATAGCCTTCTTCTTTGACGCTGAGCGAGCTGCGATGGCGCTGTAGAAAGCTCTGAAGCGATCACAGGCTCGGATGGCGCCCAGCGCTGCCATGTAGAGGGCACGGCGCACGCGCGGTCGGCCACCCTGTATCTGGCTCCTGCGATTGAGCTTGCCGCTCTTGTTGTCGAAAGGGGCAAGGCCGGCCAGTGCTGCGATCGACTTGGGTGAACGCTGGCCGAGCTCGGGCAGGTGCGCCAGCAAAGAGAGCGCGGTGATCTTGGAAACACCGGGCACGGAGACCATCAGCGCGTTGTCGCGGGCAGTATCCTCGACTTGACGAATGGTTTCGGCGATCCGGCTCTCGAGCGCCTTAATGCGTGTGTTGAAGCTGGCGATCAGCTCTTCGAGTTCGGCGATGACAATCTCATCGAAGGCCTCGCTGCGAAGCTTCTTCAATCTTGCCCTGATATCGACCAGTTGGTCGCGGTGGCGGGCAAGCGATTGAAGGTGCTCACCTTCTTCGCGTGGCGCCGGCTCGGCTTCAGGGTGGTAGCGACGGCCATAGCCGCTCAACATCCTGGCGTCGAGAGGATCGGTCTTGGCGCGCCGCGCCGTCGACTTCGCATAGTGGTGGGTGTGTGCCGGATTGTGCCGCGAGAATGCAACGCCTGCCTTGGCCAACGCATGGCGCAGCAACCGGTCATGGACCCCTGTCGCCTCCATGACGACGAAGTCTCGACTGGGCTGAAGGCCTGCCACGTAGGCCGTGATCGCGTCGACATGGTTGTCGATGCGCTGGCAACGGCTGCTTGCCTCATCAAAAAAATCGAGCCACTGCTTGGAGATGTCGCAGCCGACATAGTTCTGCATTATCATGTCCACGCCTCTTCCTGTGGTGCGGGGTCTGCTGGTTACAGCCCCGTGCAACTGTTCAGGTTGATGGTTCACCGGTGGGAAGGGACCGAGCCATGCCACGGCCTGTCCTCGAAAGGACGACCAGGATCCCCTCGGTCTCCTTCCCACTTCAGACATAGCATGGGAACAACACACAGGATCC
>NZ_RZRT01000183.1:0-1138 GCF_003998295.1 Mesorhizobium sp. M7A.F.Ca.US.011.01.1.1 | reverse complement strand
GGGGCCGAGGATCAGGTTCGTCCTGATGCGGGCGATGGCCGTACATCTGCAGTTCGAGGATGACGCGATCGGTCGGCGAGGAGGCGTGGTAGGGCTCGTAGCCGTCGTCGAAAGGAAGCTCGTAGGTCATGGCGTGTCTCCGTCGGTTGTGGCCGCGCCTATCGCGGCCTGACAGCGCATCCCGGCCGCGCCCCGGACGCGGCCGCACCGAAGGCCGGAGCGCGAGCGAAGGACGGCGCAGCCGTTGCGGCCGTGACCGGGGGGTGGCAGGGGTCGCCTCTCGGGCAGGCCGAGGGCGCGGCCTCTCCGGTGGACCGCCGCCATGCCTGCAGTTGCCCGGCGACGCCGCGCCGGCCTGCCTGCCGGCCTGACCCGTTTATCCGGGCGGCAGGAAGAGACGGGCATCCTCTGGGACGAACTGACCGCTGAGCCATGCGGCGAGATGGGCCGGGCCGAGATGACGCAGATCGTCGTTGAAATCGCCGAGCTGCGGCCGCAACACCAAGGCGAGGATCCCGGCCTCGCCGGCGCGTTGGCTGAGACGTTCGATGCCGTGCCGGCCGGCGGCGTCGGCATCGGCTGCGATGTAGAGCCGGCGGCAGCCGGGCGGAAGCCTCAGGCCGGCAAGGTGATTGGCCGAGGTGGCGGCGGCCACCGGCAGCACCGGCATCATAGTCCTGAGCGACGCCATCGTCTCGAAGCCCTCGCCGGCGGCCATGACCGGGACTGCTGCACCGGGCTGGTGGCCTAGCCAGATGCCGTTGCCAAGGAGATCCCCCAGCGAGCGGCGTGGATCCGCGAGTTGCGCCTTGCCCTGACCCGAAGGATCAAGCCAGGTGCGTTGTAGGCCGGTGATCTGCCCGTTGAGGTTGGTCACAGCGGCAATCAGAGCAGGAAGAGTCTGCGTCTCGCCCGTCACGAGATCCCTGTAGTAGCAGCCGGGATGGAAGCGCAGCGCGTGCTCATGCCAGGAGAGCAGAATGTCGCGACCGGCGAGATAGCGTTCGGCCAGCGTGCCGGCGATCGGCTGCGACATGGCGAACAATCGACGCGCGGCCTCAGGGGAGCCGCGTTTCGCGGCTGGCTGGCCCTGCGCGCCAAGGGGCTGGGGCGGTGGCAGCGGCATGGGGAGGAAGCG
>NZ_RZRT01000182.1:0-1144 GCF_003998295.1 Mesorhizobium sp. M7A.F.Ca.US.011.01.1.1 | reverse complement strand
CACCAGCGTGATGGATGGGAAGTTGGAGTTTGTGCGTCTTGCGGTGCAGGATGGCAGCAATGTCAGTGCGCTTTGTCGTCGTTTCGGGATTGGCCGAACCTGTGGTCACAAGTTGATCGCGCGGTATCGCGCCCATGGCGAGGCCGGGCTTGCGGAGCAATCGCGCCGTCCAGCGACGAGCCCGGCGCGCAGCCCGGATGCAGTCGAGGCGGCGGTTCTTGGCATGCGCCGGGCGCACCCGGCCTGGGGCGGACGCAAGATCTCCAAGGTCCTGCAGCGCGAGGGAACCGGTTCGCCTGCACCTTCCACGGTGACCGGGATCCTGCACCGCAATGGCGTCGAGCTGGGTTTGCTCGGGGGTGGAGCCAAGCCGTTCGGGCGCTTCGAGCATGCCGCCCCCAACGATCTGTGGCAGATGGACTTCAAGGGCCATGTCGCATTGCGGCAGGGCGGCCGGCTGCATCCGCTGACCGCGCTCGACGACCATTCGCGCTTCTCCGTCGTGCTGCAGGCTTGCATCAACGAGACCGGCGAAACGGTCAAAGCCCACCTGATTGTCGCCTTTCGCCGCTATGGACTGCCGCAGCGCATGGCTTTCGACAACGGCCCACCGTGGGGAGATGGCGGACGAAGCAACTTCACACGCTTCACCGTCTGGCTGATCGAGCACGGCGTCGCCGTCTCCCATTCCAGGCCTCTGCATCCGCAGACGCTGGGCAAGGAAGAGCGCTTCCACCGCTCGCTCAAGGCCGAAGCGATGGCCGGACCTGCTTTCGAAAATCTCGATCGCGCGCAGAAAGCCTTCGATGCCTGGCGCGACCTCTACAACACCGAAAGACCTCACGATGGCCTCAAGGGTTGCGTCCCCCTCGACAGATACACACCCTCGCCGCGCTCCTTCTGCGAGGCCGTCGAAGCTTTCGACTACCCACAAGACGCCATCGTTCGCAAGGTCCAGAAAGAGGGCCGCGTCGCCTTGTGCGGCTACATCCTGCGCCTCTCCAAGGCATTTGGAGGGAAAGCCGTGGCCTTCACCCCCACCGGCAAGGACGGCGTCTTCCAAGCCTTCTTCAGACATCAGAAAATAGAAACAGTCGACCTCAACCTCTGCAGACGATAAGTGACAAAACTGTTCGCGATGTCC
>NZ_RZRT01000181.1:0-1155 GCF_003998295.1 Mesorhizobium sp. M7A.F.Ca.US.011.01.1.1 | reverse complement strand
GGGGTTCCTTCCGGCAGAGTTTCGAGATGCTAAACTTCGCGCCGATCGGTCTGCCGGGTCTCTTCCTCGGCATCGCGCTCGTGACGCTATTCGCCCAGATCGGGCTTCCGAGGTCGCTCGTGACGGTGACCATCGCCCACGTGTTGTTCACGCTGCCGTTCTTCGTGGAAACGATGCGCTCCCGCATCACCTACTTTGACGAGTCGTTGGAGGAAGCGGCGCGCGACCTCGGTGCAAACCAGTTCCAGACGTTTCGGCTGGTTACGATCCCGATCCTGTTGCCGAGCATCGTCGGCGCGGCGATCCTGACTTTCGCGCTGTCGTTCGACGAGTTCATCATCACGGTCTTCGTCAGCGGCAATGACACCACCTTGCCGCTCTTCATCTGGTCCATGCTGCGCCGGACTGTCGACCCATCGATCAACGCCGCCAGCGTGCTGGCGCTGGTTCTGTCGATCCTGGTGTTGGCCGCCGGAGGCGCAGCCATGTGGATGCAACGCAAGCGCGCCGTCGCCGCTCGCATAACGGAATGACAGGGGAATTCAGATGAACAACATCGTAGAACTCAATGACATCACCAAGAAATGGGGCACCTTCACCGCCCTGGACAACATAAATCTCAACGTGAAGAAGGGAGAAATCCTCACGTTGCTCGGACCTAGCGGATGCGGAAAGTCGACGCTCATGCGTATCGTCGCGGGCTTTGAGAATCCAACGGTCGGTCATGTAGTGATCAATGGAAAGGACGTCACCGCCATTCCGCCGGAGCGCCGCCCCGTCAACATGGTCTTCCAGCGATACGCCTTGTTCCCACATCTCGACGTGTTCGACAATGTCGCGTTCGGCCTCCGCCTCAAAGGTCATTCCAAGGATCAGGTCAACGACGAAGTGGACCAGATGCTCAAGCTCGTGCAGCTTCAGGACTTCAGGAGCCGCTGGATCGGTGAAATCAGCGGCGGACAGGCGCAACGTGTCGCTTTGGCGAGAGCCCTCGTGAACAAGCCCGAAGTGCTGCTGCTCGACGAGCCACTCGCGGCGCTCGACCTCAAAATCCGCCATCACATGCTCGAGGAACTCAAGCGAATCCATACTGAGACCGGGACGACGTTCATCTACGTCACGCATGACCAAGACGAGGCGATGATCCTATCCGAC
>NZ_RZRT01000180.1:0-1177 GCF_003998295.1 Mesorhizobium sp. M7A.F.Ca.US.011.01.1.1 | reverse complement strand
TTGCGGGCGGCTGGCAATTGCGCACCCGTCCCGCCTATGCCGACGCCATCAACGCTTCGATGGCCCTGCCGAACCGACGTATCGACTTCACCCGGACCGAACTCCTGGTCCTGGTGTCCATCGCCTATCATCAACCGATCACTCGCGCCGGGGTCGACGCCGGCTCGGGTGCGACCGAAGAAGCGGCTCGGACGCGCCTCAAGGCCAACTACCTCTACGCCGCTGGCAAGATCACGAACGCCGAATGGTTCAAGACAACTTCGAGCTAGCGTCCACGACACCAAGCCAATACAGGTGGCGAGACAGATCACTTCTCGGAAGAGCCAGGTGCTGCTGGTTCAAACGGGTCGCATGAGGAGCGATGATCGGCATGGATAGTTCCGAGGCGCTATTACGCCCGCTAGCTGCCGCTCATCGCCTAGGCATCACGTCGGAGTTGCTCTTTCAGTACACGAAGCCTGGCTTTGCCAAGGCAAGCAGGCTTAGGGCGCTGTCGACGGTAGAGGGATCGGGAGCGACGCTTTTTTCTACCAAGGAACTGGATACATTTGATGCGCTTCTCGCCGGGGCATGGCGGCCGCGGGGCGCTGATCGGCCGCCCATCCCTAAGGCCGTTCTTGATCACCTTCGGGCGGAGTCGCTTAACCAATGTGCGCGGTGTGGAAGTGGGATCGGAGTCGATACCGCTCACATCCGGCCTTGGGCTGAAAGTCGATCGCACCACCATGCGAACCTCATTCGCTTGTGCTCTCAATGCCATCGCGAGCACGACGCTCAGCACAGCCTGTCCACTGAAGAGCTGATTTCACTCAAAGCCCGACTCATCGATCGCACCCGCGCCAATCTCATGGCGCGCATGCAGCCGACGAAGGATCTTGCCCACCTACCTCGTCCAGCAAGCAATTTTGCGGGCCGTGACCGGGAGCTGCTAGAATTGGTCGACGCTTTGCGTTCAGGACGTTCGGCAGTCATTACTGGTGTTGGCGGTATCGGAAAGACGGAGCTGCTCGTTCAGGCGCTCAGACAATCGCAGATCGGACGTCCGGTCTTCTGGATCGACGTGGAACAGTATCGCAAGACGGCCGACATCCTGGCCGCCCTTCAGGCGGCTTTAGCACACGATGGTGTCGCCTGCCCGGAATCCGCCGTGCCAGCTCGCCTAGACTCCGTTCAAGCA
>NZ_RZRT01000017.1:0-106032 GCF_003998295.1 Mesorhizobium sp. M7A.F.Ca.US.011.01.1.1 | reverse complement strand
CCGTATTGCTCTTCTCGGCGCCGAGCAGTTCGAGCAGGCGGCAACCGATCCCAACTTCATGGAAATTTCCGCAAGACCGCTGGATGACCAATTCATCTCGCTTGACGCCTACGCCGTCGCGCGAGTCGACCTCGATCGGCCGTCTTCGACCTAGCCCGATTCGCTTAGTTGGCCAAAACCCCAACAAAGATGAGGGTGATAGTTCTATGAGGCCCTAAGGCCTCGCTTGGGATCCCTCTCGCTTTGACCCCCAACCCCATCGTTGGTCAATTCAAAGGCATAGCGCGCGAAAGCAGCAGATGATTGAGTTTCGACCTGGTCTGCCGTGCAAAACGTCCGTGAGCCTGGTTTGCTCTGGCTGCGCCGGGCAAGCCTCACGCGCCTCAATGCCCCCTGGCCACTACGTGCGCTTCAGCATGTGCCTGGAAACCCGTTCACCGAAACGATTTTCAGGTCAACAAAAGACAACATAATCGTAACACCCCATGGAGTGGCACCGTTTGCATCTTGATTCATTCAAGCGGATTGTTGACCCATTCAAACCCGTCCCAATATGTCCGTTGAGGAGTCAAGTCATTCGTTGAGCGCCGACGATTGCCAAGCCAATTTGCTAGGAATCAGCCGCAGCTCTCCACCTCTCCCAACGATACCGCTGCGCTTCGGCTATCCTATCCTTTCCTCCTTGGGATGTGGGGCCTGTACTCAGCCCACCATGAAACCGACATCTGAGCTTTCCAGGCACAGCTGCGTTTCTGCATTCCGTCCCCCTCCTAGTTTTAGCTTCGCATGTCTCGGTGTAGTCTTGGGCCAACTGGTTCTGTCCTCTATGTTCGATCCTTCGCTCCAACGCGGAACAGGGTAGCTTCGCCGCTCGCGGCAAACATTTTTCAAAATGGTTTAGGTAAGATTTTTTGTTTCGTTGGATTTCCGTCTTGTATGGTCTCTATCTCTGTCTCTGTGTCGATAGGGTATCGATGGGGTATGGATAAGGTATCGATAGGGTAGGGCAGCGACAGGGTATCGATAGGATGGCTCACTGAGAGCGTTTCAAAGACCCAGCATTTCGGACGATTGCGGTATTATGAATACCCGATTTGAATGGGAGTACCTCTGATTCATCTTTTAGCTTTACTGGGCAAAGCCGCTCAAGCTCGGATAGCGCCGCTCCACGAACTCGCTTGCTTACAATCTTGTCGATTTGCATTATCACGCCAAGCCGATGTTTTTCACCCATCGGCGGGTTATCTTTGAACCAGTCGATAATGAAATATTCTTCAGTCTTTGGATCGTAGATGACAAAACGATCTTCGATAAGGACAGTTCGAGCCAATGACAGCTGTTTTTCATTTAGGCGGCTCTCTGCAATGGCATGAGCATCGGGGAGCTGACAGCAGCCCCCACTGGTCTGGTACGGAGACGTAAGCAGGTAAACGTAAAAATGGTGGCTCTCCAGAGCCAGGTTCCTCATGCGACGCGCGAGCCATATCTGAGGGACTAATTTTGAGAATTTTCGCATCAGCTTAGCCCTTCTTCTTGCTGGAAATCAGTAGATTTTTGGGAGCTCCGGTTTTCTGAGGGTTAGCTCCGCGGAGTTGCTGGGCATGCGTTTGGGCTGCGCTTGCACGGATGGCGTCACGTTGAGCCGTCTTTGCGTTGAGCCATGTCTCGAATTCGCTTTCGATCCATCCGATGGCGCGCTCGCCAATCTGGACAGGCGCTGGAAAGTCCCCCGTCGATACCATCTCGTAGATGGAGCTACGCCCCAGTCCCGATCGGAAAACCAGTTCCTTTAGTCTCACTATGCGTACGGTCATTCCTTTCTCTCCGGCGTTTAATGCGAACAGCCGGAAGCTAGCGGACGATCTCTGTAGAAAAGGTAGCAGGTTAACACTGAATTAATTGGCTCACAGAGCCTATAACCATTTGTTTTTGCAGTACATTATCGATTTTTTTGCGGTAGCCATTTCCGTCGCGATGAACAATCAAGTGAGAATTCGGTCGGCGGTTCTTGGCTGATTGCCTAGGAAATTCGCTGATTCGAATGAGTGATTCGGCGGATGATCTGGACTTACCAAACGTCATTTCTGCCGCAGTTGCAGCAGGCCAAGGGACTGAGACAAGCTAACGCGACGCAGGGCCTTCTAAGCTCGACTGGGCCCTCAAGGCACTGTGAACGGTTCACAGTTCCCGCGTCGGGCCGACGCCATAGAAAGGGCTCGCTGGATGGGCGCTCGAAAGCCGCTATGATTGGAGCTATCAATCCTCCAACGTTTTTGGATTGAGGGGACAGGTCTGTAGAGGAACGTCCAGAATTCCCAGGAGCACTCTGATGCCCGATCGATGCAACGCTGTTACGAGAGCTGATTGAGATGCAATGGTCGATTGCCCCAGGACGATCTCAAGTGTCGGGCACTGAGTCGAATGGGGAGTCATATGCAACCAGAGCATCTTGCCAGGTAGGCAAAGATGCAGGCTTCACGGTGGCAAAAGCACGGGCCGCTTCGATCCCGTCCAGCGTCGTAGAAATCTTAGCCGAGGCTCGGCATCGGTGAGAAACAGCGCCTGCAGGCGGTGGAACGCCTCGTGGTAGGCCGCATTGGGCCGGCCGCTGTCCAGCGCGGTACGATTGCGTCTCTAGGCGTGTAGTAGCCGCCGGCGGTGTCCGTCCGGTCGCTCCAAACTCAGGCGCGTCTGCTCGGTGTCACCGTCGACGGCACCCCAGCCGCATAGGCCGATTTCGCTGCCTTGGGGCGTAGACCCTCGAAGGCTTTTCGCGCGAAGTCGCCCGTCTCTTTCGACTGTTGCCGAAGCAAGTCGAGCTCAGAGGGCGTCAGCATCACGGAAGTCGAGGATGTACTCAGCTTCGGAGCGGATGAGGGCCGAAGGCTGGAGATTGAGTTCTTCCCTAACGACATCGCCATACCTCCTTCGGCCTCTCGGATTTGTTCTCGGCTCACGGCCATTAATCGGAGAGCACCGCATATACAAGCGTGACTGTACCCCTGAGAGCGCATACGTGCCGTTGTTCGAGCATCTGGAGCGCGCCGTCGAGCTCAAGCGCGCCACGATGATAACGCGGCGGTCCTCACCGCAATGATGCGCGGGAGGTCAAAGATGCGCCGGCGGTTTGAACGCGATCTTCTTCAGCCAGAACTGCTTTTGCTCGAGCGTCGGGCCAGAACCGTATTTTGGCCGATGCCATTTGTGGCCCATCAGCATGGCCACGACCTTTTCGGGCGCCTCCACGGACGTCAGCCGATCCTCGTATGTGTGCCGCAGGCTGTAGAGAGAGTGGTCATCAGTCGGCAGGAGATTCGCATTGTCAAGAAACTTGTTGACCAAGGCAGAGAGCGAGTCGGCCTTGTCGAGATAGCGCGGAAACCCTTTGGGGTGGAGCTTCATTACGGCGAGCGCGCAACCCACGAGCGGAATGTCGCGCAGGGAGTGGTCTGTCTTCAACACGCGTCCATCGGGCCTCACCTGCACATGTGGCACCGCGTGATCTAGCAAGATGCGGTGCGGCAGAAGGTTCGCCGCCTCCGAAAAACGCATGCCGGTGTCCGCTATCAGCAGCACAAGGTGACGGGCCTCCTCGTTGAGTTCCGCCAGCGCGCGGTCGGCAAGGATCTTGTCTTGGACGAAAGCCGCTTCGAAAGCCGCTCGTTGGACCGCGACCTGTCCCGATAGCCGCAATTTCTTGAACACCGGCAGCAAATTCAGCTGATGTGCCATGTCGACAGTGGTCAGCATCTTCGACACGTGGCCGATGTCCTTGTTTGCGGTGCCGATGTCGAGACTTTCCACGCGTATGCGTTTCTGCCACCACTCGCGAAATTGTATGGCGTGGCTCCGGGTGAGGGCGGCTATGTTCATGTCGCCCACAACCTCGATAAGGTTGCCAACGGCGCGCTTTTTCGGATTGCGCCACTTTCGGAGCTGGTTCGGGGACATGGCATTGAGGCTTTGGGCCTCGATCTTCTCGAATTCTGCAACCAGCCCCGTGAGGCGGATCGCCGGCCGCTCCTCACCACCCAGGGCGGCCGCCACCTCCCGCTCGTCCTCAATGACGTTCCTGTCGAGGAGCAGTCTAATGCGGTCGACAATATCATCGCGCGCGCCTTCAGCGAGCTCGGCATTCGTCTGATAGACCAGCCTCAGGGCTTTCGCCCGCTGCTGGGCCGCCTCGAAACGCAAGCGAGCTTCGCCAGATTGACCGTCGCGAAGCCCTCCCCAATACGCATCGAGCTCGACGTGGAGGCGCTGCACTACTTCCTTGGCACGAATGCCACGGGGATCGTTTACGATCGGAATGTCGGTGCTGATGCGGACCAGGACGCGGCGATCGAGCTCGGCGAATTCCTTCGGAACACGGCGAACGAGGTACCAGGTGCCGTCGCGCTTATGCGCCTTTGGCGGATCTTTCCGCGCCATTCCATCCCCTGGCGTTACACAGATTGTTACACTAAGGGGCATGTTGCGCGAGCAAGGTCAATAGGAGGTTCAAAATGCTAAAAAGGTGGGTTGCAGGGGCGCCAGTTGGCGGAGGAAGTGGGATTCGAACCCACGGTGAGCTTGCACCCACGCCGGTTTTCAAGACCGGTGCCTTAAACCGCTCGGCCATTCCTCCATGGTGATTCTTCAACCACTTGGGCGGCGCGGGGCCAACTCGTTTGGCCTGTTGGCACCGGATTGGTACCGAAGGCGTTCCCGGCTGGTTCGCGCTTCATTCCTGTAGAGCGGCATTGAGGGCTGCGTCAACCACCGCTGCGTCGCTTCCTGCCGTCCTGGCAGGCTCTGAGCTTGTCGAAATCGAACACCGGGACTATCGCGATCCCAATGATGCATAAAGAAGGAGCCCGCCGATTGGCGATGCACAGGGCGCGCGAACACGAGAAGCCTGACGCCCTGGAGTGCTTCCATGCAGGAGCCCAAGGGTGCGATCCGGCTATCGACCAGAACCATCCTTGCAACCGGGCGGGGCGGGTTAATCCTTACAGGTCAACCTCTTGGGACAGCTGCGGCATTTCCCCAAAAAATTCAGTTCGCCAAGGGAACAGCTGCTCGTGAGGAAGGCCGAAGCTGCAAATCGGCTCCGGCCTGCGTGTTCCTCAGTCTTTGCAGCTTTCGTCCGCCTTTGCCGCTGCGGCCTTATCACCATGCTGCTGCGCCTCAATGTCCTGCTGCGAGGTCGCAAGATTTTTGTCGCCGCCGCCTTCGGCGCCCGCCAATGGCATTGTGGCGCCGTCCTTGGCGGCTGGCTTGCCCGTGCTGTCCGATGCCTTCGGGGTCTCTAAAGGCGCGTGAGTTCCATCTTTCGAAATACCGGCGGTCTGCTCGGCATCCGTCCCGGCGTTGGAAGCCGACTTGTCCGGGCATGCGGCGATCGCAGACCCGGCGGAAAGTGACATTGCGATCGCGATTGTCAATGAAGCCATTTTCATCATGCTCGTCCTTCTGTTCGAGTGCCCTGCGGATGAAACTAGCGGCGCATTTCTTTGTTCCGGACTGTCGGTCCGCTGCCCGACAAAGCCTGTCAACCGGCAGGTATGGGCCGGCAGGAGCGAAGCCAGGCTCTCTGTGGCAGAGGGCATCACATCTCTCGCGTGGAAGCGCGAAAATCGTTACTTTTCAGAGGGCTCTCGCGGTGGAGACGCCACAAACTTGCCCGGTTACGGCCACAATCGGTTAATACCGTGATAAGCAATTCCTGCGCACAAAGGATCGGGGTTCAAAGGCGTCGCTGGTATTGGTCGGGTGAGTGTTTCGGCTTCTTCGACGGTTGGACACGACGTCTAAGTCAAGACTGAAGGGGACATCAGGAAAATGCAGGCTGTGACGCAACCGCGTCTTCGTCGCGCTGCTACAGTCGCGTTGTTCGCCATGTCGGCCGCCGTGCTGGCGGCTTGTGCCTCGCAGCCCGAGCCGAAAGCGATGGTCCACAAGAAGACCCGCTCCAAGGAATATTTCGCCGAATCTGAATATGGCGTGAAGGCAAGCCCGCGTGTGATCTCCCAGAATGGGCGCATCCAACGTGGCGGCGGCAGGGATCAGCTCGGCAAACCCTATCAGGTCCGCGGCAAGTGGTATTACCCCCGGGAAGACAAGCGCTACGCCAAGGTCGGCCTGGCCTCCTGGTACGGCGATGCCTTCCATGGCCGGCTTACCGCCAATGGCGAAGTCTACGACATGACCCACCTGACGGCGGCGCACCCGACCATGCCGCTGCCGAGCTATGCCCGCGTCACCAATCTCAAGACCGGCAGTTCGGTCATCGTTCGCGTCAACGATCGCGGCCCATATCACGAAGGCCGCATCATCGATGTCTCGGAGCGCGCTGCCCAGATGCTTGACTATGCCAACACCGGCACCGCTCAGGTGAAGGTCGAATATGTCGGCCGCGCGCCGCTTGACGGCGATGACGACCAATATCTGATGGCTTCCTACCATCCCGGCAACAGAGTGCCCGACCCGTCGGACGGACTGCCGACCGGCGTCATGGTCGCCATGAACGGGCCGTCGCCAAGCCTGCCTGCGGGCAGCGCCGCCGTTCCGTTTCCGGGCCAGTTGACCGATTCCGGTTCTGTCCAGCCGGTCATGTCGGCGCAGACGCCGGCCTACGGCGATCCGGCGCTGCCCGATTTCGGTCCGATCGTGCCGGAGCGCCCGCAGATCAATCTGCCGCCGCAATCGCCGTTTGCCGTGGCCTCGCTGTCCTATGCCGACGAGCGGGTCGAACGCGCCTCAAATGCCTTCGCCGCGATGGGTGGCGACGGCATGTCGCCGGCCGACGTGCTCCAATCGTGGAAGCGGCAGCCGCCACCGGCCGGTCTGTCCACCGATTATGTCGCGGCTGGTTCGTTCGAGGATGCCGGAGAAGCCAAGCGTATTGCCGCTCAGCTTGCCGCCTTCGGCAAGATCGAGATCCAGCGTTCGGAACTCGACGGCGAGGATTGGTATTCGGTCAATCTCTATCCCGATGGCCACCGCAATCTGGATGACTTGCTGCAAGCAGCATGGGCGCATGGCGCGCCCGATGCACTGGCTGTGCGCAACTGAGCGCAAGCCTGCTCGGATTTCCGCAGCGCGGTTGATCCGCCGTGCAAAAAGCCCGATGCTTTTCGCGGGCTTGCCGGCGGTGCCGGCCAATGGGTCGAACATCATGCAATTTCGCTTGCTCCCGCTCGCCGGGCTTCTGGTTTTTGGCCTGCTGCTGTTTTTCCAGGCTCCGGCCGGTGCGCAGCTGTTCGAGACCAAGGCCGCACAGGCCTTCATGATCGACGCCGAGACCGGGACGGTGCTGTTTTCCAAGGATGCCGACAAGCCGATACCGCCGGCCTCGATGGCCAAGCTGATGACCATGGAAGTGGTTTTCAACGCCATCAAGTCCGGTCGCCTGAAGCTCGACGATACGTTCGTTGTCAGCGAAAACGCCTGGCGCAAGGGTGGCGCGCCTTCGGGAACATCGACGATGTTCGCCAAGCTCAAGTCGTCGATCCGGCTCGAAGACCTGATTCAGGGCGTGACCGTGCAGGCGGCCAATGACGGCTGCATCGTCATCGCCGAAGGCATGTCGGGATCCGAGGACAATTTTGCCGCGCAGATGACCGAACGGGCCCGCCAGATCGGCCTCAAGACGTCGACTTTCGTCAATTCGACCGGCCTGCCGGCGGATGGCCAGCAGACGACCGTGCGCGAACTGGCGCAGCTCGCCCTGCACCTGTGGCGCGATTATCCTGATTTCTATCGCTATTACAGCCAGAAGGATTTCACCTGGAACAAGATCTCACAGAGGAACCGCAATCCGCTGCTGGCGATGGACATCGGCGCCGACGGCCTGGCGGTCGGTGCGAGCGAGGCAGCCGGTTTCGGCATCGTCGGTTCGCTCAGCCACAATGGTACCCGCGTGATCGCGGCGATGAGCGGGCTGGCCTCGGACAAGGAGCGCGCCGAGGAAGCGCGAAAGCTGCTCGACTGGGGTGTCCGCTCGTTCGAGAAGACTGAAATTTTCGCCAAGGACGAGGTGGTTGGAGAAGCCCAGGTTTTCGGCGGAGCGAAATCCGGGGTGACGCTGAAGGCCAAGGGTCCGATCGACATCTTCCTGCCGATCACCAACCGCGACAAGCTGACGGCCAGGATCGTCTACAACGGCCCGGTTGCTGCACCGGTGGAGGAGGGGCAGCCGGTGGGTGCGCTGCGCGTCTGGATCGGCGATACGCTCAGCCAGGAGACACCGCTTTTCGCCGCCGAATCGATCGGCGTCGGCACGCTGCCGCAGCGCGCGCTCGACGCCGTCAAGGAACTGGCGGTCGGCTGGCTGCGCTAATGCATGTCGCTCAAAATGGCCCCGGTTTTGGGGAAACGACATGCATAAAAGCAAAAAATCGACGGCATGGACGTTTCGTCGAACGCGGACTATCTAGAGCGCTATAATCCCATTCATACATGGACAAGAAGGCCTCTCGGTTGGCACGCGGATTTTTCATCACCTTCGAAGGCGGCGAAGGAGCAGGCAAGTCGACGCAGATCGAGCGGCTGGCCAGGAAGATGCGCGCCAAGAAATACGATGTCCTCCTTACCCGTGAACCGGGCGGCTCGCCGGGCGCCGAAGCGGTCAGGCATGTGCTGCTTTCGGGCGCCGCCGAACCGTTCGGGCCGAAGATGGAAGCGCTGCTTTTCGCCGCCGCACGTTCCGACCATGTCGAGCAGGTCATCCGGCCGGCGGTCGAGCGTGGCTCCGTAGTGCTTTGCGACCGCTTCCTGGATTCCTCACGGGTCTATCAGGGTGTCACCGGTGGCATCGATCCGGCGTTCATGGATGCGCTGGAGCAGGTTGCCATCAACGGCATGATGCCGGACATGACGCTGATCTTCGACATCGATCCGGCCGAAGGCCTGAGGCGCGCAACGCTGCGGCGCGGTGCCGACGCAGACGCCGACCGCTTCGAAAAAGAGACGCTGGCGATCCATCAGGCGCGCCGCGAGGCGTTCCTGGCGATCGCCGCGGCCGAGCCGGAACGCTGTATCGTCATCGACGCGGCCGCCGATCCGGATGCGGTCGAGAATGTCGTCACCGCCACCGTGTTCGCGGCGCTGGAGGCAAGAACGCCGTCGCGCAACAGGCAGGCGACGCCGGCATGATCTTCGAACGCATCGCACCCGAACAGCACGACACGCTGGACGGCGTGCCGGAGCCCGCCGAAACGCCCCTTCTGGTCGGGCACGGCCAGGCTGCAGGCGTGCTCACCGCTGCCTATCGGGCGGGCAAGCTGCCTCATGCGCTGATCTTCTCCGGACCGGTCGGCATCGGCAAGGCGACGCTCGCCTTCCATCTTGCGCATCATCTGTTGAAGCACCCCGATTTTGCGCAGGCGCCGGAAAGCCTTGCGGCTCCCGATCCGGCTTCGTCGCTGTTTCGCCAGATCGCCACCGGGGCGCATCCTTCCGTGCTGCATCTGACCCGGCCGCTGAACGACAAGACCAAGAGCTTCAAGACTGTCGTCACCGTCGATGAGATCCGCAAGGTCAGCCGCTTCCTGTCGCTGACCTCGCATGACGGCAGCTACCGGGTCGTCATCGTCGACCCAGCCGACGACATGAACGCCAATGCCGCCAATGCGTTGCTGAAAAACCTTGAAGAGCCGCCGGCACGGACGCTGTTCATCCTGATTGTCCACGCGCCGGGCAGCCTGCTGCCGACGATCCGGTCGCGCTGTCAGGTGGTGCGATTGAACCCGCTCGACGCCGACGACCTGATGACGGTGCTGGAAACGACCGAGCCGGCGCCGCCTGACGATCCGACGGCGCGCGCGGCACTGGTCGAGCGGGCAGGGGGCAGCGCCCGCAACGCCATCCTGCTGACGCAGTATGGCGGGCTGGAGATCGCCTCCACGCTGGACGCTCTGGTCACGGGAAGAAAGAGCGAAGTCGGCGGCGCGTTTCGCCTCGCCGAAGCCGTGGCCGGCCGCGATCAGGCGATCCAGTTCGATATCTTCAACCGCCGGGCGCTGGACCTGTTGTCGGACGCGGCAAGCCAGGCGGCACTGGCGGGCGATCTCGCACGAGCCAAAACGCTGTCGGACACTTGGCATGAGGCGCTGGACGCTATATCTGAGACCGATACTTACAATCTCGACAAGAAGCAGCACGCCTTGATCATGATCGATCGCCTGAATTCTGCAATGCGAATGTGACTGGGTTTCCTGGATCGGGATGGCAAATGCCGCCTCGATACGATATCCACCGCCACGCCTTTCCATTCAGACATTCATGACGGTTCCTTCATGTCACGCGACAAATTCTACATCACCACCCCGATCTTTTATCCGAACGGCAAGCCGCATATCGGCCACGCCTATACGGTCATTGCAACTGACGCCCTGGCACGCTTCCAGCGCCTGGACGGCAAGGACGTCTTCTTCCTGACCGGCACCGACGAACATGGCCTGAAGATGCAGCAAACGGCCGAGAAGGAAGGCATAACGCCGCTGGCGCTGGCCGACCGCAATTCGGCGATTTTCCGCGCGATGACCGAGGCGATGGGCGGCTCGAACGACGACTACATCCGCACGACGGAACCGCGCCACTACGAATCCTGTCAGGCGATCTGGAAGGCGATGGCCGCCAATGGCGACATCTATCTCGACCGCTATAGCGGTTGGTATTCGGTGCGCCAGGAAGCCTATTTCGACGAGAGCGAGACGACGCTCGGCGAGGATGGCGTGCGCCGCGAGCCGCTCGGCTCGCCCGTCGAATGGAACGAGGAAGAAAGCTATTTCTTCCGGCTTTCCGCCTATCAGGACAAATTGCTGGCGCTTTATGAGAGCCAGCCCGACTTTATCGGTCCCACCGAGCGCCGCAACGAGGTGCTCAGCTTCGTCAAGTCCGGGCTGAAGGATCTGTCGATCTCCCGCACCACCTTCAAATGGGGCGTGCCGGTGCCCGGCGACGACAAACATGTGATGTATGTCTGGGTCGACGCGTTGACCAACTACATCACCGCCGCCGGCTATCCCGACACAAAGGCCGAGCAATGGCGCTATTGGCCGGCCACGCACATCATCGGCAAGGACATTGTCCGCTTCCATGCGGTCTATTGGCCGGCATTTCTGATGTCGGCGGGCATTGAGTTGCCGAGCCGCGTTTTCGCGCATGGCTTCCTGTTCAACCGCGGCGAAAAGATGTCGAAATCGGTTGGCAACGTCGTCGATCCGTTCGCGATGGTCGAGCACTACGGCCTCGACCAGGTGCGCTACTTCTTCCTGCGCGAGGTGCCCTTCGGCAACGACGGCAGCTACAGCCATGACGCGATCGTCAACCGCACCAATGCCGATCTCGCCAATGGCCTCGGCAACCTTGCGCAGCGCTCGCTGTCGATGATCGCCAAGAACTGCGGCGGCGTGGTGCCGAAGCGCGGCGAGCTGACGGATGCAGACAGAGCAATCCTGGATCAGGCCGTCGCCGCTCTCGACATCGCGCGCAAGGCGATGGCCGAGCAGGGCATCCATCTGGCGCTGGCGGCGATCTTCGGCGTGGTGGCGGAAGCCGATCGCTACTTCGCCGGCGAGGCACCATGGGCGCTGAAGAAGACCAATCCGGAACGAATGGAAACGGTGCTGTGGACGACCGCCGAAGTCGTGCGCCGGGTGGCGGTGCTGTGTCAGCCCTTCACTCCGGGATCAGCCGCGAAACTGCTCGACCTGTTGGCGGTGCCGGCGGACAGCCGCGATTTCGTGCATGTCCACGCGGACCATGCGCTGGTGCCGGGCACCGCGTTACCCGTGCCGGAAGGGGTTTTTCCACGTTACGTCGAACAGCCGGACGCGAACGTCTGATGCTCGTCGACAGCCACTGCCATCTGGATTTTCCAGATTTCGCCGAGGAGCGGGCTTCTATTGTCGCCCGCGCCAAGGCGGCCGGTATAGGCCACATGGTGACGATCTCGACTCGCGTGAAGAGATTTCAACAAATCCTTGAAATCGCCGATACTTTCGATGAAGTATACTGTTCGGTCGGCACCCATCCGCACAATGCCGCGGAAGAGCTGGACGTAACATCTGCCGATCTCGTGCAGCTGGCTGCCCACCCGAAAGTGGTGGCGATCGGCGAGGCCGGTCTCGACTATTTCTACGACAAGGCGCCACGCGATGCGCAGGCACAAGGCTTTCGCAATCACATCGCCGCCGCACGCGAAACGGGGCTGCCGCTGGTCATCCATTCGCGCGATGCCGATGCAGATATGGCTGACATTCTTGAGGCCGAAACAGGGAAGGGCGCCTTCCCCTTCATCCTGCATTGCTTTTCCTCCGGACGCCGGCTTGCCGAAATTGGCGTCGCGCTCGGCGGCTACGTGTCGTTCTCGGGCATCCTGACCTTCAAGAATTCAGCTGAGTTGCGCGCCATTGCCGCCGATGTCCCGCATGACCGGCTGCTGGTCGAAACCGATGCGCCCTATCTGGCGCCCGTGCCGTTTCGCGGCAAACGCAACGAGCCGGCCTATGTCGCGCACACGGCCAAGGTGCTGGCCGAGACGGTCGGCGTCAGCGAGGCCGAAATCGCTGATCTGACGACGGACAATTTCTTCCGGCTGTTCGGCAAGATGCCGCGGCCTGTAGAGCAAAGTGCCTGAACGATGACTGACCGGCTGCGCCTCACCATTCTCGGCTGCGGCTCGTCCCCAGGTACGCCGCGCATCACCGGCGACTGGGGCAATTGCGACCCCGACAACCCCAAGAACCGGCGCACGCGTACCGCCGCACTCGTCGAGCGGATAGCGGCGAACGGCAGCCGCACGACTGTGGTCATCGACACAGGGCCGGATTTTCGGCAGCAGATGCTGCTGGCCGGCGTTAAACGTGTCGATGCGGTCGTCTATACCCACCCGCATGCCGACCACATCCATGGCATCGACGATCTGCGCGGTTTCGTTCTCGATCAGCGCCAGCTGATCGACGTCCATGCCGACAGGGCGACGATGCTTCGGCTGCGGGAAGCGTTCGGATACTGTTTCGAGACGCCGCAAGGCAGTTCCTATCCGCCGATCGTCAGGCCGCATCTCATCGACCACACCAGGCCGGTGGTCATCGAAGGAGAGGGGGGTACCCTCACCCTCGAGCCGCTGCCGCAGATCCACGGCGACATCGTATCGCTCGGTTTCCGCATCGGCGGGCTCGCCTATTGCCCCGACATCAGCGACTTTCCGGAGCCCACCTCCGAACGGCTTCGCGACCTCGACGTGCTGATCATCGACGCGCTGCAATACCGAACGCATCCAAGTCACCTGTCCCTTGGCGAAGCGCTTGAATGGATCGAGCGGCTGGCGCCAAGACACGCCGTGCTGACGCATATGCATGTACCGCTCGACTACGCCACGGTGATGGCCGAGACACCCGCCAACGTCGAGCCGGCCTATGATGGGATGGCGATTGAAATCCCTTACAAATCAGCGTGATGCGAATAGACTTTCATACAGGCTTTCGGTTCATTGGTGCGAATATCAGCACCGTTCCGATCCGTTCGTAGCCCATCCGGGGATAAAGCAAAGCCCCGGCGTGGGTTGCAGCCAGCACCGAGCACCTCGACCCGCGCGCCCGATCGTCGTGCAACATTTTCGACATCAAAGCCTGGCCAATGCCGCGACGCCGGTGCGAAGGCTCGACATACATGCTCGAACACCACGTGGCTTCCACGGCATCCAAGCTGCGCACGCGCCCAACGATATCGGCGCCATCGACTGCCACATACTGGCGGAACGGGGCGCTGTCGCCGAGCAAATGATCCGGGATCGGCTGCCTGCGGATGATCTTTCCCAACTGCGCCGCCCGTTCGGCTGTCTGCACGCGTTCGATCGAAGCAACCGCCGGCGGGCTGGGAATCCGGCGCAATCGGTGGACGAAAAAGCCTTCGGTCCGAAGCAGCCGGTAGCCGAGAGCTTTGTAGGAGGTTCGTGTCGGCCCGTCCGGATCCTCGTTCGCGATCATAACGGAAATGGCAAAGCCCGGCCGTGCATGCTGCCGCACGATGGCATCGGCCTCTTGAGCGGCAACGTCATGGACGACCCATTCTTCGCCGCGGTAGTCACGAGGATTCTTGCGCTCGGCATCGCGCATCAGCCACAAGCGTCCAATGCGGCTGGCCTCGTAAGGAAAGGTGCGGCTTCTGTCGGCGCTGAAGCCATGCACGAACACTTCGATCGCCGCTTCGATCTCGCTGTTTGCCATCTTCATCTCGACAGCCTAGCGTTGGCCATCCGCTCAAGGCAATACGGCACAATCGGCTCAAGCCTATGAGAATCATCGGTGGTTTACAGTTCTTGGCCCGTGCGTTGGTTCCATAATCTATCTTATGCGACTTTCTGATGTCGCGGCGATGGAGTCGCCACGGGCCTTGGATTCAGATACGCCTCTGGTAAGAACTCTCTCATGGAAACCCTTGAGGCTCAGAAACCCAGAGCATCGGTTCGCAGGCGTGCGGCTGCGGTCAAATCGTTTCGCTGCGAGAACTTGGTAGCCGTTGTCGAAGATCCGAATGATATCAGGAACATCGGAACGGTAATTCGAAACGCAAATGCTCTGGGCGTCGAAAAAGTCTATATCGTTGATCCACGCAAAGCACTTCCCGATGACTGGCAGCAAATGCGGCAGCGGAAATCGCTTTCGGAAACGTCTGTATCAGCCGTCAAATGGACGTTTGTAAAACGGTTCGACAGCACTGCCGCCTGCCTCAACCATCTGGAAAAGCATGGCTTTATGTCCGTCGTCACCTCACCGCACATAAAGGGAAAAACCAGCGTTTTCCTGCATGAGGGTGATTATACCCAGCACACTAAACTTGCTGTCTGGTTTGGCAATGAGAAACGGGGCATCACCCCCCTCGCGGTCGAGCGCAGCGAGATGTGCGTAGCAATCCCAATGTTCGGGATGATCGAGAGCCTGAACCTCGGGACCAGTTCGGGTATCGTTCTCTACGAAATCACGAAACAGCGACGTGAGTATCAGAGCAAATTCCGCCGCGGAAGATGGAAGGGAAAACGCGCTAAGCCACTACCTACTGTAATGAGTCTTGAAATTGACGGCTTTGCTTCGAGCGAAACCGAACAAGCTGACGAGCCAAAATGAATTGGTGGTTCCAACGCGCGGCTGTCGGCGGCGTCCTCGACCTCATGTCAGTTGGGGCGATCAGGCTCCCTATTCCAGTATAACGGTGGCTTCCACCTCGAAAAGCATGGGGTCGATGGCAAGCTTGGGAACGGGAACCAGTGTCTGCGCCGGCAACGCCTCGCCGAACATGTCCTTGACGTTCCTGGTCAACACCTCGAGCTTGGACATGTCGTGGTCGACCACGAAGACCGTGAGCTTCGCCACCTGATCCGGCCTGGCGCCGATGCCCTCAAGCGCAGCATGCAAATTTGCGTAGGCCTGCTTAACCTGGACGGCGAAATCGGGTGACAAGGCTCCTGTGCTGTCTTGGCCGCCCTGCCCGGAAATGTAGGCAATCCGAGCTCCGCGCGGTGCGATCACGGCGGTGCTGTAGCCATTCGGCGACGGGTCGTAGAGCGTCTGTGGATTGATGATGGTCAGCTTGAACTCGTTCGCCGGCGACGCAGTGGGAACTGCAATGGTCATGATGATTAGCCCTCCGATAAGCAGATGCTTGATTGCGCGTGACATGATTTCTCCTGGCTCTGCTGACTGCGAATAACGCACTCGCCGCCGGCATGAACTTTAAACCAGATCGCTCATACGATGAATCGTGCGATGTACGAGTCATCGTATGGTACATCGTACTAGTCAAGCGATCGGCGTCGACATTCCTGACGGTGCCTGCCAAAATCGACGTTCGGCCAGCAAGGAAGACAGATGGCAGCCAAACCCCGCAGTGCCAGCAAACGATCGCAACGGACAAAGCTTCAACCCATCCAGGAGGCGAGCAGCGAGCCGCCGCTGTCTCGAGAGCGTATCGTGGCGATCGCCGTGGAACTGCTGGACGCCCAGGGCATAGACGGATTGACAATGCGTCGGCTGGCCGATCGCCTCGGCTCGGGTGTGATGAGCCTGTATTGGCACGTTGACAACAAGGAGGATGTCTTTGATCTAGCACTCGATTCGGTGCTCGAACATCGCGGATCGCCTGAAACAGGTGAGTCTCCGGACTGGCGCGGAGACGTCGTTCATATGCTCGAAGACTGGCGCGCCAGAATGTTGCGCCATCCTTGGTCGGCATCGCTGTTGCCGCGCCGGGCGCTCGGCCCGAACATTCTCAGCCGCCTGGAAATGTTGAGCAAGACCTTGTCCAGAGCCGGTGTTGCCGACGCGAATCTGAACGCCGCGATATGGTCGCTCTGGAATTATGTGATGGGCGCCACCCTCACCCGGGCAAGCTTCGACCTCTCGGAAGAAGACAGGGCAGCCGCACAGCAGCGTCTTACACACCTCAGCGAACACTACCCGACAATCGAACGCTCTCGTCTGCTGTTGGACAACGATTGGGATGGCGCCTTCCGAAAAGGCCTCGACTTCCTGCTCGATGGGCTGTCGCCAAGATAGAATTCCGGCGGCTACGCCCGGAGTAGACCGGATGGCGCTGCTTTGCCAGTTTGACGCAATAGCTTCCCAATCCACATCATCACGTTTGGCTCGCCGCCAAGGCGGCGCAGGCAGCGGGCAAGCCCCGGTGCTCGATCCCATCACGGCGGTGGCTGGCGCGGCTGCATTGCAGCTGAATTGGTGCAGCTGGCGATGTCGTCGTTACGCGTTGCCAAACGCTGGCCGGAATCCTCTCGGCAAGTCGATCTTTTGCGCAAACCTTTTTGCCTGACATGCGTTGTTTCCTCTCCAAGCCAAGGAGACGATCATGCAGATGAAGTCAGAAATAGCCGGTGAAGCGGCCAAGCAGCGCCATATCCAACGTGGCGTCGATGCCAAAGACAAATCGAAAGGCGGTGGGAAGCAGCAAGGCGCCATGCAGGCTGGCGCCCGTGAATATCCCGAGCCCCCCTTCCCCGAGCAACATCAGCCCAAACCGGGGCACGAATGGGCGCTAGAGCCGGAGCCGCTGTACGATGCGCCGTACTATCTCGGATCGAAAAAACTCGACCAAAAGGTAGCACTCATCACGGGCGGCGATTCCGGCATCGGCCGCTCGGTGGCGGTGTTGTTCGCCCGCGAGGGCGCCGACGTCGCGATCGTCTATCTGGCCGAGGACAAGGATGCTGAAGAGACCAAATCAGCGGTGGAAAAGGAGGGACGACGCTGCATCCTGGTCAAGGCCGATGTCAGCGAACGCAGCCACTGCCACAAGGCGGTCATGGAGACCGTTGAAAAATTCGGTCGCATCGACGTGCTGGTCAACAACGCTGCGTTCCAGATCCATTCCAGCGATTTCGGCGAGCTGACCGAAGAACATTTTGACACGACGCTGAAGACAAATCTTTACGGCTATTTTCATATGGCGCAGGAAGCGGTGCCGCACATGAAGCCCGGTTCGGCGATCATCAACACCGGTTCGGTAACCGGTATCGACGGTTCAAAACAACTGGTCGACTATTCGATGACCAAGGGCGGCATCCACGCCTTCACGCGGGCCCTGTCGGGCAATCTCATCGGCAAGGGCATAAGGGTGAATGCGGTCGCACCGGGTCCGGTGTGGACGCCGCTCAATCCGTCGGACAAGGAAGCCGACGACGTCTCGAAATTCGGCGCGGAAACGCCAATGAAACGACCCGCGCAACCGGAAGAACTCGCGCCGGCCTATGTGTTCCTCGCTTCGCCGCATTGCTCGAGCTACATCACCGGCGAAATCTTGCCGGTCGTCGGAGGGTACTGAAGATGGCCGGAATGAAATCCATGAGCAAGGAGTAGGATGGATGGGCCGTCTGCTTTTCATGGTGGCGCTCGCTTGTGTAGCGTACCGCATCTACACGGAAACTGCAGGATCTGCTCGGCATGTGCCGCAGGATGACGATGAAGCGCTGCGCAAGCAATCAACGGCCTTGGGCGTCGACCCGTCTCGCTGACGGAGTGGAAACCTGCCAGCAATCCGGCCGGCCGAGTACCAGCCGGCCGGATTGCAGCCTTATTCGGCTGCCTGCAGGTTGATCTTGCTTTCCGCCATTTCGGTGAGCTTGCGATCGGTCGCCTGTTCTTCCCTCAGGTTCTTGGCCAGCACATTGGCGCAGTCGGTGCGGCCGAGTTGCTTGGCCCAGGCGATGAGCGTCCCGTAGCGGGTCATCTCATAGTGTTCGACGGCCTGCGCCGAAGCAATCAGCGCCGCGTCGAGAACTTCCTTGTCATCGACGTCACCGCTCACATCGTCGGCCTCCTCGAGAATACCGTCGATTGCCGGACAGTTGACCTCCTTGGCCTTGACGCCATGCAACTCAAACACCTGTTCGACGCGCTCGATATGGCCTCTCGTCTGGTCGAGGTGTTTTTCAAATCCGGCTTTCAATTGCGGGTCGGTTGCCTTGTCGATCATCTTCGGCAGCGCCTTCTCGATCTGCTTTTCGGCGTAATAGATGTCGCGCAGCGTGTGCACGAAGAGATCGTCGAGTGTCTTGATGTCCTTCGAAAAGAAGCCCATGGCCTTACCTTTCATTGCACTTGGTGGATTTCGGCGACGGGTTTGCACGCCGCCAGCAAAGACCGGGACGGTTCCCGGCTTGTCTGGTCAACGTACCGGCACCGAAGGAGTTCCTGATTTCCGAGGGCGAACCATCCCCTTCTCCAGACCTACGATCCGGTCGGCGGGGAGCCTTTGTCTCGATCACACGTTCTAGCCGCAGGGCAACCGGAACGAGAAGGGTCGGCGGAATGTATTTCATTGCATTGGCGGCAGACTATGACGGCACGCTGGCTCATGATGGGATCGTCGCCAAGAAGACGCTCGCCGCGCTTGAGCGGTTCAAGAAAAGCGGCCGCAAGCTGGTTCTCGTCACCGGGCGTGAACTGCCCGATCTCAAGCGCGTCTTTCCCGAGCTTAGTCTCTTCGACAAGGTCGTCGCTGAGAATGGCGCGATGATCTACACGCCGGCCAGCGAGGAAGAGCGGGTGATCGCCCCATCGCCCGAGCCCAAATTCGTCGCCAGATTGAAGCGGCAGGGCGTCAAGCCGCTTTCGGTCGGGCGATCGATCGTCGCGACCTGGGAACCCCATCAGGCGACCGTGCTCGATATCATCAAGAAGATGGGTCTCGAACTGGAAATCATCTTCAACAAGGGCGCGGTGATGATCCTGCCGAGCGGCATCAACAAAGCCACCGGGCTCGCTGCGGCCCTTCAGGACCTTCGACTTTCGCCGCACAACGTCGTCGGCGTCGGCGACGCCGAGAACGACCACGCGTTCCTGCAAGCCTGTGGCTGCAGCGCCGCCGTCGACAATGCAATTCCGGCGGTCAAGGATACAGCCAACCTGGTCATGCGTGGCGCCCGCGGCAAGGGCGTGGAGCAATTGATCGCAAAGCTGATAAAGCGTGATCACGCGATAGTGCCGAAGCGCCATGACGGCATCGTTCTTGGGTCGTCTGGCGGCGATGATGTCTACCTGTCGCCGAGCGACACGATCCTCATTGCCGGGAGTTCCGGCATTGGTAAATCCACCTTGGCCACCGCGCTGACGGAACGCTTCGTCGAAAGTGGTTTTCAGTTCTGCGTCTTCGATCCCGAAGGCGACTATGACGGCCTCGAAGGCGCCGTTCGCCTGGGAGACGGCTCAAGCGCGCCGACAAAGGCGCAGGTGCTGGATCTGATCGCCAAGGCCGACAGCAACATTGTCGTCAATGGATTGGCCCTACGCGTCGACGAGAGGCCGGATTTCTTTGCCGACCTGCTGCCTGGCCTGAGCAGTTTCCGCCGGCGCACCGCCAGACCGCACTGGCTCGTCATCGATGAAGCGCACCATCTTCTGCCCAAGCGGCGCGACGATACGCGGGCGGTCCTGTCATTGGAATTGCCGGGCACAATCTTGATCACCGTTCACCCCGAGGCGATCTCGACAGACGCCTTGCGCCTTGTGACAGCCATCATTGCGCTTGGCCCCAAGGCGAAGGACGTGGTGAAGGTCTTCTGCAAGGAGACTGGCATTGAGCCGCCAAAGGACATCCCCAGCCCCAAGGGCGCGCGCGTGCTGTTCTGGCGGCCGCAGGCGGGCAAGAAAGTCAAGACGGTCAAGGTGGTGGAACCACGTCAGTCACTCAAGCGGCACAGCCGGAAATATGCCGAAGGCCAGCTCGACGAAGCCGGCAGCTTCTATTTCCATGGCCCTGACAATGCGATGAACCTCAGGGCTCACAATCTGATGATCTTCGCTCAGATCGCCGAGGGCATAGACGACAAGACTTGGGAGTTTCACTTGCGCACCGGCGACTATTCCAAATGGTTTCGACATCAGATCAGGGACAAGGACCTGGCGCGCGAAACCGCCGAGGCGGAAGAGGACAAGACCCTGTCGGCGCAGGAGAGCCGCAAGCGGGTGCTTGACGCTGTGCGCCGACGTTACACGGCTCCGGCCACAGCCCCGGAGTGACACTCGAGAGCCAAGGCAACTAAGCTATCGCTGCACGCGAAAACTTTTTCAGTCAGGCAACGCCGCCACCGCGACAATTTCAACGACGATGTCGGCTTGCGCAAGCGCTACAATCCCGATCACCTCGGAGGGCGGTGGGTTGTTATAGCTGCAGTGCTTCGGGCAATGCTCGGCAAAGAACTCGTCCAGTACGTCGAGACGAAAATTGGGTGAACTTAGAACGCCGCCATCGGGAAATGGCCCCTTGATGAAGAAGGTCAGCCGGATGAGATAGTCGAGCGCGCTGCCGAGTTCTTCCAGATCTGATTTGATGTTCGCCAAAATTGCGCGCCACTGTGCCGCCGCATCGCCAGGGAAGTCCCCTCCTCTCTTTCCGGCAGGATCGTAATTTTCGGCGGTTGCCGTATTGCCGCAGAGGTAGACAAATCCCTTTGCTCCGGTGACGACCGTGCCTTTTCCCCACGGCATCAACCTGCCGTTTTTGAATTTCCTATGGGTTACGAGTTCCATGCTCCGTCCAGAGCTCTTGATCGTCAGCCTATCAAATCATCTATTCTGATCGGCAGATCGCGAATGCGCTTGCCGGTGGCATGATAGACGGCACTCGCCACGGCAGCAGCCGTTCCGACATTGCCGAGTTCGCCCAAGCCCTTGACGCCGGCAGGATTGACCTGGTGGTCGATTTCGGGGACCAGGATAACGTCGACCTGTTTGATGTCGGCGTTGACCGGCACGAGATAGTCCTGCAGGTCGCGATTCACGTAGCGCGCGTGTCGCTGATCGATTTCGGTGGCCTCGTGCAACGCTTGGCCAATGCCCCAGATCATGCCACCCATCAGCTGGCTGCGCGCGGTGCGCGTGTTCATGATGCGCCCGGCAGCGAAGGCTCCGACCATGCGCGGCACCCGGATTTCGCGTGTATAGCTGTTGATGCGCACTTCGACGAACTCGGCGCCAAACGCATATTTGACCGAATCTTCGTCGTTCTCTCCACCATGAAACTCCGATTGTCCGGCATAGAGTTTCCTCAGGGCTTCAGGCGAAGAACCCTTCGGCGCAAACTCGGCATATTCTTCGATGGCGCCGACTTGCATGGCCTTGAAGACATCGGCCAGCTTGGCGGACTTGCCGGTCTCGGTGACGACCTCTTCGTCCTTCAAATCCAGCTTCGCATTGGCCGAACCTGCCAGCGGAGCCCCCTTGCCCGCAGCGGCGGCAAACAGTTTTTCGCGTATCGCGTCGCAGGCTTTCATGACCGCGGAGCAGACGCTGGCGGTCGAGATCGATCCGCCCGACACGGGAGCCGGCGGCAAGGCACTGTCGCCCATCTCCACGCTGATCTTGTCCATGCCGACCCCCAGCCTTTCGGCCGCCATTTGGCCGGCGATGGTGCGAACGCCGGTGCCGATTTCATGGGAGCCGCACTGGACCCGAACCTCGCCATCGGCGGTGAGACGAACCCGGGCCGCGCAAGGTGCGGCGGCAGTCGGATAGATTGCCGTCGCACAGCCCATTCCGACCAGCCAATCGCCGTCGCGCATCGAGCCGACCCTGGGATCGCGCTTCGACCAGCCAAAGGCCTCGGACGCCTGGTCGTAGCACTTGATGAGTGAGCGGCTGGAAAATGGCTTGCCTCCGATCGGCTCCTTCTCCGGTTCATTGATGCGACGAAACTCGACAGGATCCATGCCGAGGGCCACGGCCATTTCGTCCATGGCGTTTTCCAGCGCGTAGACATAAGGCGTCTCCGGCGGCGATCGCATGTAGCCAGGCGTGTTGCGGTCGGCATGAACCAGCGAAACATGCGTCAGAACGGAGCCGTAATCGTACATGCGCGCGGTGGCGGACGTGCCGCCGACGACATAAGGGTCAGGGCGTGACGTCACCTCCCAGGCCTCATGTCCGAACGCCGTGATGCGGCCGTCCTTGCCGGCGCCCATGCGGATCCGATGCCGCGTTTCGGCGCGATAGGTCTGCGTACCGAAGGCTTGCATGCGATTGACGACGCAGCGAACCGGCCGGCCGATGCGCCGCGCCGCGACGGCAACGATAGCAGTGCGTGCCGTCATCGGCCCCTTGGAGCCGAAGGCGCCGCCGATATAGGGACTGACGATCCGCACATTGGCCGGATCGAGCTTCAGTTGGCGTGCCAGTTCCACCTTCCAGCCCGTAACGTTTTGACTGGGTTCGTGTATCGTCAACTGGTCGCCCTGCCATATGGCGGTGGTCGAAAACAGCTCGATCGGATTATGATGCTGGGTCGGCGTCGAATATTTTTCGTCGATCTTCACCGTCGCATCCGCCCAAGCGGCGTCGAAGTCACCGGCCTTCGCATCCTCCTTGAACATCGGGCTTTTGCCGGCAGCCGGTTCCATCTTCACGCCCTTGGAATCAAAGCTGGCGCTGGGCCGTTCGTCCTCATAGTCGGCGCGGACCAACATCGCTGCCTCCTCCGCCGCCTCGAAGGTTTCAGCGACCACCAGAGCGATGATCTGACCATCGTGAAAAACCGTCTTGTCGTGCAAGGGCCCAATCGAACTTGCACCGGTGTTGCCGAATTTCGGCATGTCGGTCCTGTCCAGATCGCCATAGGTGACGATGTCCAGCACACCGGGTACGGCCTTGGCGTCTTTCGTGTGAAGTTCGGAAACCTTGCCCCGGGCAATGCTGCTGGTGGCAAGGGCACCGTAGGCGACGTTGGCCGTAACGATGTCGGCGGGATAGCCGGCCTGTCCGGTAACTTTTAGCCGGGCGTCAATGCGAACAACGGGATCGCCCTGGTTTTCCCTTGGAGCGGGTGCAGCTTGGTTCATGGCTCAGCCCTTCATATCCCGGGTTTCGAGCAGCGCCCGCACCAGCGTGCGCTTGCCGAGCGGTATCTTGAATGCGTTATGCTCGCGGGGTCTGGCATCGGCGAAAGCAGCCTCGGCGGCCTCCTGCGCCGTGGCTTCGTCAAGCACTTTGCCCTGTAGCGCGTCCTCTGCTTCGCGCGCACGCCACGGCACCGTCGCCACTCCGCCAAGCGCAATGCGCGCACTCCTTACCGTCTCGCCATCCATGTCGAGCGCGACAGCCGCGGACGCCAGCGCAAACGCGTAGGATTCGCGATCGCGTATCTTCAGATAGCGCGACCGGCTGCTCCACTGTGCGAGCGGCACTTCGATGGCGGTAATGAGCTCGTCGGCGGCCAGATCCGTCTCGATGTCGGGCGTTTCGCCCGGCCGTTTATGCAGCTTGGCAAAAGCAAGCGTGCGCCTTCCCCGCGGGCCTTCGACATCGACGGTGGCGTCCAGCGCAACCAGCGCCTGCGCGAAATCGCCGTGATACGTGGCAATGCAGGCATCGCTCGTACCCAGCACGGCATGCTGGCGATTGGACCCTTCCATCGCAGCGCAGCCGGAGCCCGGTTCGCGCTTGTTGCACGGCCAAGATATCTCTCGAAAATACTCGCAGCGCGTACGTTGCAGCACATTGCCGCCCAGGCTCGCCATGTTGCGAAGCTGACCGCTGGCGGCGAATTTCAGGCTGTCGGCAAGGACCGGGCAACGGCGCCTGACATCTTTGTTGTCGGCTGCTTCACCCATACGGACCAGCGCACCAAACCGAATCTTATCATCGTCTATCCTGATCTGCCGCAAGGCCGGCTCGGCAAGAGTGTTGAGGTCGAGCAGTCGCTCCGGCCGCGCGACACCGAGCTTCATGTAGTCGGCCAGATTGGTGCCACCGGCGATGAACTGCGTGTCGGCGCCGGTTGGCGGAACATGCACGGCATCGGGACGGGACGCCATGGCGATTGCCGTGGAGACGCTGGTTGGTCTTTCATATACGAAGGGGCGCATCCTAAGCCCTCCTGATCTCGTCGCGTGCCTGAACGATCGCCGCAACGATGTTGGGATAGGCCGCGCAGCGACATAGATTGCCGCTCATATATTCGCGAATATCATCTTCCGACCCAGCATGGCCTTCGTTGATGCAACCGATGGCGGACATGATCTGACCCGGTGTGCAATAGCCGCATTGAAAGGCATCGTGGTCGACGAAGGCCTGCTGGACCGGATGCAGTTCCCCGTCCGCCGAAGCCAGGCCTTCCACCGTTGTGATCTCCCGGCCCTGGTTCATGACGGCAAAGCTCAAGCAGGACAGTACCCGCTTTCCGTCGATCAGCACCGTGCAGGCACCACACTGACCGTGATCGCAACCTTTCTTGGTGCCGGTCAGGCCGACATGGTCGCGCAGCGCGTCAAGCAGGCTGGTTCGATTGTCGAGCGCGAGGTTGTAGGTCTGCTTGTTGATACGCATCGAAACCGCCGACAAATCGCGCGGTTCGGTCGGTTTTGCGGACGCGGGCTGGGCAGCTCTCGTTGGCGAATTCACAAGCGGCATCACCGCCGCCGCCGAAACAGAGGCCGTCATGAACATGCGTCTGCTCAAGCCGCTGGAAATTTTGGCATCGGACATGGCTGGCTCCGGGCTGGCTGGGTCTTAAGCGGCCCAAACCACTCGCGGAGGGCAAAGTTCCCTCCTCACGAGCCTGTGATCCTTTTTCCGCTGGCCGGATCGATGCAATCGGAACCTCCCCGGTCAAGCGATGGTTGTGTGCCAAGAGCCGGAAGGAGGCGATCATGAGCGATGGTCGGCATAGCAAGGACGGCGACAATGGACCTGTATTCTCTGCGGAGCAGGCGAGACAAGGCGAGATCATCCTGCGAACGCGCACCCGTCGGGTCATCTTCATAGCAGGCTTGGTCGGTGTCGTGATCCTGGCCCTCGTAGTGAGGTTGGCAATCGGCTGAACCAATTCCCCTTGCCTGCTGCTGCGCTCTCCCCGGCCCGAAAAGCGTTAGCTTGCGCCGCGCGACGGTGTTTGGCCATGCCGCGCGATGGCATTGGCTACGCGAACTTCTGTTGGAACCAGCGCGTCAAATCGGCGTTCAGCCCTTATTCAATAGGAGCAGGCCATGCCACGAGGCGACAAATCGAAATACACTGACAAGCAGGAGCGTAAAGCCGACCACATTGCCGAAGGCTACGAGAAGCGCGGGGTTTCGGACAAGGAAGCAGAGCGGCGTGCATGGGCTACCGTCAACAAGGACGATGGCGGTGGCAAGAAGGAAGGCGGTTCCGGCCGCGGCAAACAAACGGGCCATCCCGCGGCGCACAAAGGCGGCAAAAGCGGCGGCAAGGCATCGGCATCACGGTCTGCCGCAAGCCGATCCGAATCGGCAAAGAAAGCTGCAGCGACCCGCAAGCGCAATGCGGAACACCGCGCCCATTGATCTTGGCGACGGCCTTGGGCCGAACAATGGAAGCACAGGGATGAAATCTCAGCTCGTCAATGAGATCGGCGGACAACGGACATTCGTCGTGGTGCTCGACCCAGGCGAAGAAGCGTTCGCGGCACTGACCGCCTTCGCGGTCGACCAGGAGATCGGCAGTGCGTCCTTGACCGCCATAGGGGCTTTCGAAAAAGCCACCGTGGGCTGGTTTGATCCGACCGCGAAGACCTACCGCAAAATCCCTATCGACGAACAGTGCGAGGTTCTGAGCGCGATCGGCGATGTTGCACTGGGTGATGATGACAAGCCCAGCCTGCATGTCCATGCGGTGCTTGGATTGAGCGACGGCACCACCCGAGGTGGACATCTGCTTGACGGCATCGTTCGACCAACGCTCGAAATCACCCTGGTGGAAGCGCCCGGTCATCTGCGCCGCAGCAAGCGTCCGGACCTCGGTGTCGCGCTGATCGATCTGGCCGACTGATCTACAGCCCTCTGTCTCGTTCTCACGCTTTCTTGCTCCGTTCAGCAGGTGCTGTGTCCGGCGCAGCTTCCCACCCGAACACGCTGCGCCCGCCAAGCAGATGCGATTGGTCGAATTCTCCCGCGACAATTTCCTTCAGGCTGGGGCCGGTCACGTATCGCTCGACTTGCCGCGACTGATCGTCGAGCCGCCTCAAGGCGCCGATTTCTTCATCGCGACCGAGCTTTGCCTTCTGCACGGCCGACTTCAGAACCCCGATCGTCTCGTCATAGACCTTCAGCGGTACCGGAAATGGATGCCTGTCCTTGCCGCCATGCGCCAGCGAGAAGCGGCCGGGATCGGAAAAACGGCAAGGAGCGCCATGTACCACCTCGGCAACGAGGGCCAGCGCGCGCACTGTGCGTGCGCCGACGCCGGGGACCAGAAGGAGCTCGGCGAAATCGGTGGGACCGCGGTCCGCGGCGGCTGCGATATTGCCGTGTAGGCGATGCATGACGACATCGCTTTCGCGAACGTCATGGTGGGCCGGCATGACCAAATGCGGCAGCAGCGGTTGTTCCGGCTCCTGCCGGCGCGTCGGCTCCGCGCCACGCTCCAATGCCGCCAGCTCGCCCAGGATGCGATCCGGTCCGAGATCCTGCAAAAGGTCAAGTTGCCCTTGGCGGGACGCCTCGGCACGCCGGTCGGTCAGGTTGACGATCTCACCTTGATGGGCGCCCTCGATGGCGGCATGCGGCTGGTCGACAAAACTCTTCAGGCCTTCGGAAAGCCAATGGTAGCGGCGCGCCACCTTGCTGTCACCGTTCATGCCTTGCTGCACCACGACCCAGCGACCGTCATCGGTGACGATGAAACCATGCAGGTAAAGATCGAAACCGTCCTGGACGGCGGCGCTGTCGACCTTGGCGACAAGCCGGCTGACGGTGGCCAGGCCGGCTCCGTCGAAGCCAACGCGTTGGCCGATGGCTTCCAGCTCATGCGGGGTTTTGCGCGAATGCGCGCCGCGACCACCGCAGACATGAATGCCGAGCTCGCCGGAAAGCGGCGTGAGGCCACGCTTCAAAGCGCCCACGACGCTGGTCGTGATTCCTGACGAGTGCCAATCCATGCCCATGACAGCACCAAAGGACTGGAACCAGAATGGATGCGCCAGCCGCCGCAGCAGCTCGTCTCGACCATAGTGATGAATGATCGCCTCGCACATCACAGCGCCAAGACGCGTCATGCGGTCGCCGAGCCATTTTGGCACGCGCCCGCCATGGAGTGGAAGATCAGCACTTCCCGATCGTTGCGTCACGTCCTGCTACCTGTTCTGGTGTCGGTCATTCTCTTAACAGATAGGTAGCCCAACCGCGCAAGGAAGCATGGACACTCCCACCCGGGCCGGGTTAGCGGACGTCAAGTCCAGTTCGAGAGAACCGTTTCCATCTCAACCGTCTCGACCTGCTGCGCGAAACGTTGGTGGTAAACGGTCAGCAGTGCGTCATGGGTTGCGTCGGAAGAACTGCACAGCGCGTCCGTGACGAGAACCACGCGATAGCCGAAATCGATGGCCCCGAGCACCGTGGCCAGAACGCAAACATCCGTTTCGCCGCCGGTGATGACCAGCGTATCGATGCCGCGCTCCACCAGGAGCGCTCTGAGACGCCCTTCGAACCAGGGCGAGTAGATGTGCTTGTCGACGATCGCCGCTGGCGGGCAGTAGCCGGCTAAAGACGGCAACAGTTCGGTCATTTCGGGCCCGATCGTCTCGATCGTCAGGGAAGCCCAGCGCTCATAATAGCGCTTCCATGTGCCGACGCCCTGCCCCGGCTTCCCGGCGGGCAGGAAGCGTGTAAAGACCGTCTGTGGCGCGCGTCTTTCGACCAGCCTCTCGATCTGCGGGAGAACCCGGGTGATCCAGGGTGTTGCCCATTCGGACGGCTCTGCAAACAGCCGCTGCATATCCACGCAGATATGCATGCATCGATCGCCGAGAGGACCGTATGCCAGCCCCGGCATCGACATCAGCGCTTCTCCAACCGGCGATGCATTTTCCCTGGTTCCTCCCGTTGTCGGCAAAGACACGCAACGCCGCGCGCAAGCACTGGTTCCTGAGATAGCCACAGGAACCGACGTAAATGGCTGGCGTTTCCGCTGAGATGAATGGAGGTGCTCGCATGAGACCGCGCGAGAGGCGTTGGAGCGGCAAGTCAGCCGGGGCGCCAAAATGGAACTGAGCGGAGGATGTCTCTGCGGCACGATCCGCTTCCGCGTTGGAAGCGAACCGAGAGTGCATTACTGCCATTGTGATATGTGCCGGCGAGCGACCGGCAGTGCGTTCGCGGTTCTGGCCTGGGTGCCTTGCCAAAGCGTGACCTGGACCAATGCGACGCCGACCTATCGCAGGTCTTCGCCGATTGCCTGCAGGGGGTTCTGCTCCGCCTGCGGATCGCCCCTCAGCCTTGCCTATGACGCATCGCCCGGAGAGATCGCGCTGCATATCGGAACGTTCGACGATCCGGCTCGCCTGGAACCGCGCTACAACTATGGATCGAGGCAGCGACTGGGCTGGGTTTGCTGCGGAATAGACCTGCCGCACCACGATACCGAGGAGCGATGGTGAAACCATGTCTGAAGGACAAGCCAGATGAGCATGTTTTACCGGGCGGCCAAGATTGCCGAAGAGGTCCACGCAGCACAGCGCGACAAGACCGGGCGACCGTATATCGAGCACTGCCGCCGTATCGTTGACGCGGTCGAAACCAAGGACCAGAAGGTCGTCGCCTATCTCCATGACGTCCTGGAAAAGGGCGAAGGCTGGGACCGGACCAGGTTGGAAGAGGCCGGTTTTGGCCCGACGATCGCTTCGGCCGTCGACGCCATGTCGCGCAGGTCCGGTGAGGATTACTTCGCGTTTGTGCGACGAGCGGCATCGAATCCATTGGCGCTGCCGGTGAAGCGCGCGGACCTGGCGGACAATATCTGGCAGGCACGACAGGTCGGGGCATCGACTGTCAAATATGAGGAGGCACTATGCATCCTTGATGACGAGTTTCCGCGCCGTCAGCACCAGCCTTGATTCAGATCGCCCCGCCGCGAACGGGCAATCTACTCCGGGACGTGGGGCGTGTGCCGTCTGTCCTCCGTGGGCTCGGCATCGATGCGCGCCTTTTCCGGATCGAATGCACCATGACGTGCAATGGGCCGCGCCGCGGTTTCAGGCGTCTCGTATGCCCACATGAAATCGTCAGCCGAGCTGCCCACCGCATGGACGCGCCAGTAGCTCGCGGTGCCTTTCAAAGGGGAGCGGCTGGTGGTGTTCGTCTTTTCGAAAAGGTCGAAATAGATGTCTTCGAAAGGGATGTAGAACACGGGCTCATGTCCTTCTTCCTGAAGCACTTTCGCCCGTTCCGTGGCAGCGACTATGGCGTCGGAAAATCGTACCGTCACCGTGCCGGCAAACGGTTCTATGGCCAGTTGGCCAGCATGGTGTGTCGAGATTGCGCCTGAAGCTTGCATTCAAATTCTCCCTGGCTGCCGATTGATTGCGAGACCGCATTTCGGTTCGTCATGCATGGAGACGAAATGCACGGCGATGCGTCAGGTTCCGGTCTGTACTATGAGGTCGAATGACGACCCCACTTCAGCGCTTGCCATGGCTATCGAGAAACGCAGCCAACAATCGCGAAACCTGATCAGAAGCCTCACGCGTCGGGAAGTGTCCGATGCCATCCAGCACCACCCGCCTGTAGAACGCGGTGAAATGCTCTTCGAGCCCCTCTGAGGACTGGGCAAACACAACGCGGTCGTCGCCACCATGAAGCGTCAGGATTGGCACTGTGATGATCTTGACCGCTGCTTGCCGGCGGGCGAGTTCGGCATAGCGTGGATCGGGCTCGGCCTCTTCCCATCTGACCCGATAGGAATGCAACGTCACATCCGCCCAGTCAGGATTTTCGAACGAACTCGCGACACCATCGAAAATAGCGTCGTCGAACCAGCCTGATGGACCCCAGCTATCCCACTGGTATCTAGCGAATTTCTTGCCATTGTTTCGTACGAACTCAGCGCCCCGGGCCGTCGCCATGAACCATTGATACCAAAATGCTTTCGCTTGTCCGGGCGCCGGCGTTGCTGGTTTGCCTGGTTGCCAGCCGAGCGACAGCGCAGCACAGCACTTGATGCGGTCCGGGAAAACCGACGCGAGCAGATAGGATATCCGGGCGCCCCAATCGTGTCCGACAACCGCAAAGCGGCTGAGGCCAAGCGCATCGGCAAAATCCAGCACATCCTGCGCCATCGCGGCAATCTCGCCCGAGCGCATGGTTTCTTCTGACAGGAACGATGTCGGCCCAAAGCCTCGCAGCCAAGGCGAAAACGTCCGAAAGCCAGCTTCATGAAGGGCCGGCGAAATGCGAGCGTATGTCGTCGCGTCGTCGGGCCAGCCATGCAGCAGGATAACCGGGGCGCCGTCTCGCGGTCCACCATCGAGATAGGCGACGCGCAGCAGAGGTGTGTCGCAATGTGAGACCGAGTTCATTTGCCCTGAGGCACAGTGGCTGGCTGATCACCACCAGTCGTGGACTCTGGTCTGGCGGCCGGGTCAACCTGTGGGTTCTTGTTGATGGTGCCGGTGTTGGCTTTCATCGGCTCGATATTGTTGTCGCAGGCGCCGAGCGCAAGGACGGCCGCCAGGACCAGGGGTAAAAAGAACCTCTTCATCGAAACCTCCTCTGGTTGCTGTCCGGCAAACGAGGTTCCACCAATTTGGTTGCCTGATCGTACTCTCAAGACGCCATGGATTTGACGATCAACGCTTCGAGCTATTGGAATCGGCTGCAACTGTCGGATCAGGCAAAACCGGGCCACGTTCAGACTCCGAACCCTCAGCCTCGATCTCCTGCACGGCCTGGTCCCAGTGCTGCTGCTCGCGGCCAGCCGGCCGGCCCTCTTGCTCCCAGATTTCATGGGCTCGCCGTTTGATCTTTTCTTCCTTGCTGTCCATGGCTAGATCCTCCAATTCGTCAGTCTCAATTCCGGGCCATATTTTTTGTTCCTCCCCATATTTTTTGTTCCTCCTCTGTCGGGAACAGCGCTGCCGGAGTCGCGATTTCGGGGAAGGCGCTTGTGGATTGCGTGGGATGAGCCGCTTGGTAATTTTCGTACCGATATTTTTTCGTGACACACCGATGCCCGCAGCTTTATGAATCTGGCTATCGGCCAGCGCCGAGCACGTCCCTCTCCGATCCCATTGCCCGGCGCTCAACGCCTGATCGCCCGTCGCACCGACATGACGGGCTGTTGCTTCGAGAGGAGGTGACGCCCATGCGGGAATTGCCGAAAGACATCGACGCCGATGTGGTCATCGAAATCAGCAAGCTGCTGGACGACAGCCCGCTTTTCGTCCCGGTGCGGGTTCATGAACTTGCGGCCAAGGTGAGGCAGAGGGTGAAGACCGGCCTGCCGGATTTTTCGATCGAAGAACTGATCGTGGAGATGGCCTCCGTACGTCAACTGGCCATGGCCTTTGATCTGCCTGGATCGGAGAACGTCGTGCAAATCCCGGTGCGGTATTGCCGCTAGCACTGCGGCATCACACGCTCCATCCGGAGGTCAGAACAAGCGATGCCTCAAACATCTGCGCACCGATCTCATCGCGTACTTTGACGGTTACCTTGACGAAATCGCAGTCGGGCATTTCGTCTTGGGCAACATCCTGCAAAATACGAATTGCTTCCGCTCTGGCTTGTTCCCGGGATTCGAACAGCTGCCCGTCATCGTCGGGTACCGCGCCGTCACCGTTTTGAAGATCGAAATAGTACCGCTTCATTTTCGGGCCACGCTGGAAACATCGGGCGGGTCAATGATTCGCTTCATTGGGGTTCCTGCCCGCTCGGCGGCCGTGCTGGTGAAGACGTGGTCGTTCAACGCACCGCTGCCCGAAGCGCCGATAGGAAAAGCACAAGTAACGCCAAGGCATTGAGGCCGGCGGCGATGGCATGTGAATACTCCCATTGGCGCCGCAGCAGCTCCCAGTTTTCAGGCAGGACAGTCCAGTTCCGGGTCGCCTGATTGATTGGGTAGGTCAGCGTCCAGAAGGCAAATTGCGTGGCGCCGATGCTGAGAAAGGCGACGACAACCAAGCCGAAAGATGCACTCGCTCGGTAGAGCAGAATCGCCAGGGCGGCCGTAGAGAGCAATGCTCCCAGCACCACGATTCCGAACAGGCTCCATCCATCATAGGCGCGCTGCGCAGCCAGATAGTTTGGCCCGTCGAGCTTCATCTTGTTGAACATCGCGAAGAAATGCGCAGCGGCCGGAACGAAAGCCAGTGCCACGAAAATGAAGCTGACCACCCTCAGACTATAAATTGCCATATCCGGCCTCCTCTCAGGAGAGAGCTAGGGCAATCGGCAAGGTTGAAAAGGTCATTTTAACGACGGCTTCCGCCCGATCATATGGTCCCGAGTGAGGTCGTTTTTTTAGACCTCACTCAACTATCTCGGAACATTTTTTTTGGGTTCTGGTTCTACGCACTGAAGGGACGAACCTTACCAAGGGAGATTTCCCCATGAAACATGTTCTCATTACCAGCATGCTGGCGATCGGGCTCGGCTGTGGAACGGCAATGGCTCAGACACAACAGCCCGAAAGCCAATCCGGCGCAGACGCCAATTGCGCTTCCGGGCAGGCCGACTGCCAGGGCGGTTCCAAGATGGGCGAGCAGGCCCAGGGCAAAGCCAAGCTGAAGACCGACGAGCAGGCTCAGGGCAAGGCCGGCACCTCCACCGACCAACAGGCGCAGGGCAAGGCCAAACTGAAGACCGACGAGCAGGCGCAGGGCAAGGTTGGCACCTCCACCGACCAACAGGCGCAGGACAAGACCAAGCTGAAGACCGATGAGCAGGCGCAGGGCAAGGCCGGCACCACCGACCAGCAGGCTCAGGACAAGACCAAGATGCAGACCGACGAGCAGGCTCAGGGCAAGGCCGGCACCACCGACCAGCAGGCTCAGGACAAGACCAAGATGCAGACCGACGAGCAGGCTCAGGGCAAGGCCTCGACACAGGATACGACGTCGACCGGTTCAATCAACAACGTGACGGTGGAGCAGAAAACCCAGGTCACTCAGATCATCCGGGAGACGAAGGTCGAGCCTGTGTCCAATGTCGATTTTGACATCACCGTCGGCGTCGAAGTCCCACGGCAGAAGGTCAGGCTGCATCGTTTGCCGGCTCGTATCGTCAAGATCGTTCCCGCTTACGAAAGTTACGAGTATTTCGTGCTTGCGGACGGCCGGATCGTCATCGTTGATCCGGATACGTTCAAGATCGTCCTGATTTTGACCTAACATCTCCAACGAGTGGTCCGCCCTCTAGAGGGCGGACCGTCATTGCTGGACTGCTATGGATTCAAAGCAACCCAGAAGGACCGCAAGCGGCAGGTGATACATTCTGCCACCCGCATCGCGGACTCGGCTAGATACGCCCGAGCACGACTAAGATAATGACTACAAGCAGCAGCAGACCGAGGCCGCCGCCGCCATAGTAACCGGTGCCGTAGAAAGGCCCGCCGCCAAGACCACTAAAACCGCCAAGCAATGCAATGACCAGAATAATGATAAGAATCGTGCCGAGACCCATGACTTGCTCTCCTGTTTGCGGCTTCGCGCCGTATAGACGGAGCGGCGGTCGCCGGCTGATGAGAATATGAACTCGCTACAAGCCTTCCTGTTCCCGACTGAGACCTCATCGACGCTGCCAAGGTAGTGTTTAGGCGAACAAAGGTCACCCCGAGACGCCCGAGTAATCCCGCTCTTTCAGCAATCCAGCGAGATGGGCGGCGTTTGAAGCTGCCATTTCGATCGCACCCGAGACTTTTTCCGGAGTTGCCGGCAGGTCGACGTAGTTGACCTCCTGCATGGCCTCGCCAACCCAGTAGACCCCGCCATTGGCCGGGATGGTGAAGCCAACATCGTTCAGTGCCTGAAAGCATTCCGCGTGGCAGTGATGCGCACCGTCCTCATTGCCGACGATGGCTACCAAGGCCACCTTTCCTGCTGCCGGCATGCGCCCTCTGTCATCGGTCTCCTCGAGAAACGCATCCATCCGCTCCAGGACGCGCTTGGCCACACTCGAGGGCTGGCCAAGCCAGATCGGGAGCCCGAGCACGAAAATGTCGGCCGCCAGTATTTTCTTTCTGAGTTTCGGCCAATCGTCGCCCTCGCCCATGTCGGAGAGCACGCCGGGCTTGATATCGTGGCTGAGCGCACGCACGATCTCGCCCTTCACCTCGTATTGCATCAGCGCCGCCAGGACATCGGCGAGCAACCGATCGGTGGAGGATTTTTCCCTGTCGTTCGAAGCTTTGAGCGAGCAATTGAGTGCGAAGGCCGTAAGCGGCATCTGGATCTCCCTGCATTGTCCTAATTGCAAATCGCCGCGACGACTTCGCGACAGCCCATTCGCCCGTTGCGGGACCGCCCGGCATTTTAACGTCAGGATTAAATGCTTGTTCCGCCAAGCGGACCAACAGGCCGGTGGCGAGAGTGGCCCCCTCCTCCCGCCGGGTGACGGTCCAGCCGGCTGAGCGAGCAGGCTGGGTTCTTTGAGCACTGGCCACTGCTGGAGAACGGGCGGCGGTGAGCAGCGATGCCGGCGGAACCCGGTCGAGCAACCTATTCGTTCGCTCATCGTTTTCTCCTGAGTTCCCGAGAATGGATAGACGATGCTCGTCCGGACCCTCGAAGCAGGCAATATACGGCTGGCGGTATCCATGGCCGGCGATCCGGGCCGACCGGCCTTGATCCTTCTGCACGGTTGGCCCCATTCCCGGAAAATCTATGATGGTGTGATCGATGAACTCGGCGCACGATACTTTACGCTGGCTTTCGATCTTCCGGAGATCGGTGAATCGCGTGGCACGCCGCCGTCGGCGGAAAAGAAGGTTCTTGCCGATATCGTGATTTCAGCCGCCGAGGCGCTTGGGGCCAAATCCATCGTCGTTGCAGGCTTTGATGTGGGCGGCATGATTGCCTTCGCCGCTGCTCGCCATCATGGCGATCGCATCGTTGGCGCGGTGCCGATGAATACGGTTATCCCCGGCCTTCATCCCTGGACGAAGATAGTGGCAAACCCGGACATCTGGCATTTTGCGTTCCATGCGGTGCCCGAACTGCCGGAGTTGCTGGTGACACGCCACCAGCGCGCCTACTTCGATTTCTTCTTCGATCTGCTCGCCGGCCGTCCCTATGCGTTGACCAATGAAATGCGGGAGACTTTTGCGGAGGCCTATTCGAGGCCGGAGGCACTTAAGGCCGGCTTTGATTGGTATCGCGCGTTCAAGGAGGACGCCAAGGTCAATGCAGTACCGGCGCGCATCGAAGTTCCGATCCTCTATATCCGCGGCGACGCGGATTTCGGATCGATCGACGACTATCTCGAAGGTTTGAGGCTGTCTGGAGCAAAGGACCTGCAAGGTCGCGTGATCGCCAACTGCGGCGAATTCCTGCCCATCGAGGCACCGGCAGAATTCGTCAAGGAGCTGCTGGAATTTGCACCGAGATAGGTGAAGCGATCCGCGTTTATGCAGGTGCCTACCGGCTCGCGGAAGTTACGCGCCAGACCGTGTTTCCGACATCGTCGGCGATCAGCAACGCGCCCGATTTGTCGACGGCAACGCCGACGGGCCGCCCGTGTGCCTTGTTGTCCTTGTCGAGGAAACCGGTGACGACATCCTGCGGCTTGCCATCTGGATGACCGTCCTTGAACGGCACGAACACAACCTTGTAACCGTTGAAGGTCTTGCGGTTCCAGCTACCATGCTCGCCAACAAACGCGCCATTGCGATACGGGTCCGGCAGGTTGGTTCCAGTGTAGAACGCTAAGCCCAGCGGTGCGACATGGGAACTCAAGGCATAGTCGGGAGGGATCGCCTTGGCGACCAGGTCCGGCCGCTGCGGCATCACGCGCGGGTCGACATGCTGACCATAGTAGCTGTACGGCCAACCATAGAACGCGCCGTCCTTGACCGAGGTCATATAGTCGGGAACCAGGTTAGGCCCGAGCTCGTCGCGCTCGTTGATCACAGCCCACAGCGCGCCGCTCTGTGGTTCCCAGCTCAGCCCGTTGGGATTGCGCAGGCCGCTCGCGAAAATACGATATCGGCCAGTGTCCCTGTCGACTTCCCATATCGCGGCCCGGTCCTTTTCTGCCTGGATGCCGTTCTCGGTGATGTTGCTGTTGGATCCGATGCCGACATAAAGCAGAGACCCGTCGGGGCTGGCCACGAGAGACTTTGTCCAGTGGTGATCGATGGGCCCGCCGGGCAACGGCGTCAGCACTGTGCCCGGGGCGGTGATCTTGGTGTCGCCCGACATGTAGGGGTAACGCACGATGGCGTCGGTGTTGGCGACGTAGAGATCGTTGCCGACCAGGGCCACGCCAAAGGGCGAATTGAGATGATCGAGGAAGACCTCCTGGACATCGGGCACACCATCGCCGTTGGTATCGCGCAGCAGGGTGATACGGTTGCTTCCTTCGGTGCCGCCGCCTGACGTCGCCATGGACTCGATCCAGCCCATGACCAGGTCTTTCGGCCGCTTGATCGCCGCACCGGGCGGCGCCACGGACTCGACCACCAGAACGTCACCATTCGGCAATGTGTAAAGCGAGCGCGGATGCTTCAGGCCCTTGGCGAAGGCCTGGATTTGCAAACCCTTGGCGACCGTCGGCCTTTCCTCCTGTTTCCAACCGATGACGGACGCGACATGCATCGGCGGCACCAGATACTGGATCGGTTCAGGCAGCGTCGGGTTCGCTCCGACCTGATCGGTGGGATCCGGTTCGTTACCGCTGCATGCGGGCAGCGCCAAAATCGATCCGCACAGCAGACCGAGGCTCGCGATACGCCGGACATGTCTTGCGGAGACATTCATTCGACCACCTCCACTTGAGTGCGGCCGGAACTCCATCCCAGCAGCCCCAGCAAGAGAATAACGATCACGGCGACGGCGGACAGGATGAGCCCCGTCGGCACGACCGAGGTCCAGGCATCCCGGCTGTGCACCAGTGCGTTGAAGAGCGATACGACGAGCACGACGAGGCTGCCGAGGAGATATGGCCATACACGCCCGGCTTCACCGGAAAGCCGGCCGGTAAACAAATCGACCAGTGCTGCAAGAACCGCCAGCACGCCCACAACCAGGCCGGCAAGCAGCAGCCAGGCGGAAAAATCGGCCCACATCATTTCAGCGCTTCGCCAATAGGCAACGTCGGTCAGCAATGTGCCGACGAAACATGCATTTGCGACTGCCATCGGCGTTTTATGGAACGGACGCCTGGCGGCCACCAACACGGATCGGGCACGGGCCATGCGCATTCTCCACCTTTGAAGCTGTACCTGTCCTCCAAACCAACTTGTGGTTGGGAGGTTCCCGGAACCGTTTGCGTTCAAGAACTCGTGATGGCGCTGGCGATGCCTCAGAACGGCTCGGCGCTCATGCGGAGTTGGCGCGCAATGTCCGCAAGGTGATCGAGTATCGATGCAGGTCAACTGGCGGAATGCTATGCTCCCATTCCGTGCGCGATGGTCCGGTCATGAGATACGCCGACCTTGGTTCGACGACGATGGTGCGGCGATCCCACTTGGTGCCATTCTTCCGCCGGAGCCGAAAACTGCAAGGCGCCAGCAACGAAACACCCGCAACGTCTTCGAAATGAGGCTTGTCTCGATGCCAGCCAATGCCGGCGCCAGGCCGGTATTCATTGATCAACACTTGCGCGAAGGCGTCGGCGGGCTTGCCTGCCAACGCCGCGATCTTGTCGCGCAGGGCCAACAGGAAGTCAGGGATCGGCGGCGCCTCGACGACCTGACGCCTGTCATAGTCGTAACGCAGGCCAAAGCCTACGACGCGCCGGTTTGCCAGATGGCCATGGAAATCGAACGCCTCGAAGGGCAGGTCTTCGAGATGCCGGGCGAGTTCCGTTTCTTCTTGCGCCGCGATCAGTTCGGGCTGGTAGAGGAAACCTTCCGGCAGGTCGTCGGCAGCACCAAAGAGATCGTGCTGGAGCCCGGATGAGCCGGAGCCGAGTGTTTTCGATTTGGGTGTCGCCATCCCAGCTAGATGGTGAAGGCCAGCCCGCCTGGCAATATCGGAACCTGGCCAGCAAATCTGCACCCCACCCCGCGGACATCACCGCATCTGACAACGCCTGCCAATCCGGAGTTTACCGGGGTGACTGTATTCAACTCAGGATTCGCGAGCATGCCTTGAATGCGACCGAGGGAGGTTGCGTGCATGTACGTACGGTTCTTACCAAACCGTGAGCCTTCGTTGCCAGTTGCTTGTCAGCAACTAGATTGGCAACGCGGCATCCCCAAAACATGCCGCGGTGGCCGGCGCGGGCTTAGGCAACGGTGTCTCACCGGCATCATCGCGTCGGCCACTCGAAAATGTCTTCCTGGCGGTTTAGTGGTGGAGAAGCCTCTGTTGGCCCCGGCGCTCAAGCGAGAGGCCGCTGCTGCCTCGCAGGATGCTTCGAGCCCAGATCTCCGATCAGCCGGCGGTACTGGGTTTCGGGTGGACCGTAAGAATCTCGCGCCAACTTCACGAGACCGTCTCGATCGCGGATCGTGATCTCTCCGCGGCGCGCTCGGATATAACCATAACTCTCGATCATCTGAAGGCCAACGGTAACCCCCGGACGCCTGACACCAAGCATGATGGACAGAAATTCATGGGTTATCATAAGTCTGTCTCCGACAGTGCGGTCGCTGCACATCAAAAGCCATCTCGCCAGCCGGACTTCCAGGCTCTGCCGTGCGTTGATCGATGCCGTGTAGCTTGTCTGAACGTGGAAATATTGGACATAGCGCAACAGGAACGACCGCAACGTAGGGCTGTTCTCCAGGGCTTCGACGAATGGGGCAGCCTCTACCCGGAGGGCCTCGCATGTCGACTGGACGTAGCAATCAAAGTTGGCCTGGTCGTCCCCCATGATCAGGGCCGAACCGGTCATTCCTTCGAACCCGATGATTCCGACTTCCGCTTCGGTCGCCGCCGAAGTCCTGGCCACCACCGATGCCAGTCCGCTTTCCAGAAAATAGACGGCTTCGATCTTCTGCCCCGCAGTCTCCAGTGGCGCGCGCAACTCCAGAAAAACGCTCGCCAGATGTGGCCTCAGCCGCGCGAAATCGTCCGCGCTCATGCGGCGAAGCAATTCGCTCTTGGCTTGCAGGATCTGGTAATCCACGAGACTCTTTTCCCTTGGGCAAGAGCACTGGGATCTCTTAGCCGGCCGCGCCCGTCTAACGAGCGGGCGGTAACGAACCATAGACCTCGTCTCGCGCAGCACTAGACGGGCCGGCGTGTTGGTATGAAACCGACAGTTACTGCTGAAGACTCGAAGGCCTTGCTGGCTGACCATCTTTCGCCAGCAAACGAGCCTCCCGCAGGATAGAGGCGCGATCGAACCCGAGGAGCGATATGATTTCACGTATCTGCTGTTCAGTGGCGCCTGTATCCCGCGCCAGCGCGGTTATCGCGTCTAGTGGCAGACCGGGATGCTCGGGCTCCTCGCCATGCAAACGCCATGCCTCGTGATGGGCAAGAGCGATGGTCACTCCCAAGCGTCAACGCCCAACTGTGCTGCTGACGATTTCACTTTGTACGCTTCCGTACGGAGCTTTGCGAGTCAATTCGGGCCGAGGCTGATTTTGAGGGTTCTTGCGTCCTTGCGTCGTCCGCCCCTCGCCCCCGAAATTGTTCGGAACGATTGCTCGGCTGAGAGGTTCAAATATTCCACCCCACAGGAGTCTCGAACGATGGATCACACCAATCACGTACGCCTCACAAGCACCGAACTGACGCCCGACATTCTCGAAGACGCCACGATTTACGACGCGGACGACAACAAGGTCGGCAGCGTTTCGCATGTCCACGGCTCTGGAGCCGCCAGTCAGGTCGTCATCGATGTCGGCGGCTTCCTCGGCATAGGCGCCAAGCCAGTGGCCGTTCCCGCGAGCCAGTTGGAATTCATGCGCGATGAAGACGGCGACGTTCACGCGGTGACGAACTGGACCAAGGATCAGCTCAAGAGCATGCCCGAGCATCACGATGCATGATTTCAACGACTTCACCTTGAATGGGAGCGGCCGTTCGGCCGCTCTCTGAACGTCCCTTGGGCGCGACAGGAGGACAGACGATGCGGCGCGAGACCGGAGCCTGCTTCTGCGGACGGATCGCGGCAGCCATGGATGGAGAGCCTTTCTGGATATGCTACGATCACGACGACGATTGCCGCCGGGCCATCGGAAGTCCGCTGACGATCTGGGTCGGTTACCGACCGAAGCAATTTCAGCTTCTTAGGGGAACTCCGAAGGCCTTTTCCAAAACGCCAGGCGTCACTCGCACGTTCTGCCCAGACTGTGGAAGCTCGATAGGCTATAGCGACGAAGGCCTGCCGGACGAGTTCTATGTGACGATCGGCTTCCTCGACAAACCTGAAGGTTTTCGGCCGCAAGCCCATGCCTATTGGGACCTGAGGCTACCGGGCATCGAGTTTGATGACAGCCTGCCACGCATCGACCGATATTCGAGGAAGCGCGACCCGACGTTCGGCAACCCGCGCGACCGGTAGTCGCGGTGCGAGGCGCGAGGACATCGGCGGAACCTGACTATTGCTAGCGGGTTATTCGGGCAGACTCGTCGGGTGCCACTATGCCATCGACCGTGATCCAAAACACACAATACGATCCCGCTACCAAGATCCTCTCGGTCTGGTTTGTGCCGAGCGGCAGACGTTACGATTATGAGGGTGTTGCGCCGGCAACTTATGCCGCTTTCACCAAAGCCTCCTCAAAAGGCCGCTTCTTCAATGAATTCATCCGAGATCGCCATCGGTACCGCCGCGTGGCGTGACAAGTTCGGACATGAGCAGGCGATGCACGGAACCTGACCGGCATCGTCTCGTTGACGTCTCGTCGAAGCAAACCAGGCAACGACAGTTCATCTGGATATGGTCGGGCGTTGGCACCGGCAAAGATCGATCGGAACAGGGCTTCAAGGGAGTTCAAGAGCCATGACGGCCAAGAAGCAGAAGACCGAAAGCAAGGACAAGAAGGCGCTGCGCTTGGCAGAGACCACTGACGTCTCACCCAAGCAGGCCAAGGAGCTCATGCGAAAGCATGGCAAGGACAGCCCCAAGGTCGAGAAAGAAGCCAGAAACTTCAAGGCGGAAGGATAGGATCCGCATTGACGCCCGACCTGTATGACCCTGCAAGCGATCGGCCGCCAGGCAATTCGGTATTAAGGGGGTGCTCCGGCCTTTTCGGCCGCGAGCGCAAAGGGGAAGCGCAGCACCAGGTTGCGGCTCTCGTCAAAAATCTCGAAGGCCAATCCGGTACGCAGCGGCTTGCCATGCAGCAGCTCTTCGGCGAGGATTTCCTTCGCCGACGCCATCGCGTTTTCCTCGGCGCTCGCGAGATCAGGAAATTCCTGGCCCTCCGGATCCTCCTGCAAGCTTCCGCTCTCATCTCGAAGGTCGAAAAAGTATCTGGACATGCCGACTGAACTCCTGCTCATCGCGATGGTGGCCTCGGAAGCGCCAGCCTCAGATTTCAGTGCCTGATATACCCGGATTGTCGAAGAGCACGGCGAGGCCATGCTCTATGGCGCAGGCCGCAATCAGATCGTCGAAGGCCTTTCCCGAAAGCGGGCAACTTGGCATCACCTCTCGGATTGCGGTTCCGGCCTTGGCTGTAGAGATCACATCGTGGCGCCTCTTGCGTGTCTCGACATATTGCTCGACCAGGATTTTCAGGCGCCTCACCGCAACGTCGTCCGTAAACATGGGATTCCTCAGCCAATGCCTGAAGTAAGGCTGTCGGCCTGATCATCGTGCCGACGGTCTCGGGGTTAGCCGGGATTGCTCGCACAATATTTCCATGGGCAGTTGGTTCCCCCGACCGCTCGCTTGGTAATTTTCGTACAGGGAATACCCTTGCCCGCGCTTTCGTCGGACCGAACCGACAGCCGATTTTCCGAAATGGCGAGCCTTCAGGCTTGCATCACCTTGCGGCTGTGACGCGCAACGACACCTTCTTCATCGGTCGCAATCACGCGCACCTCCACCGTGCTCTCGGGCCGACTGATGATTTCGGCGTGGGTGTCGTTGGCGTGTTCTTCAAGCACCACGCCAAGCCAGGTCAATTTTTCGCATATGGCGTTGCGGATAGACGCGGACCGTTCGCCGATGCCGGCGGTGAACACGAGGCATTCAAGACCACCCATCGTGTTTGCAAGCGCCGCGGCCTCTCTCGCGGCGCGAAAGGCGAAAAGCGCCATCGCCTCATGAGCGCGAGGATCATTGCTCGCTTCCAGCGTCCTCATGTCGCCCGAAATACCGGATACGCCGAGCAGTCCCGACTTCTCGTAAAGGATTGTCTGCAGTTCCTCAGCCGCGATGCCTCTTTCCAGCAGGAAGTACAACAGCACGCCGGGATCGATGGCGCCGCACCGCGTGCCCATGACGAGGCCATCCAGCGCCGAAAACCCCATCGTCGTATCGATGCTCTTGCCCTGCTGCAAAGCGCAAAGGCTGGCACCATTGCCGAGATGGGCGACGATGGTGCGTTTCGCCGCAAGAGTTGGCGATATCCCGCTGAGCCGCCCGGCGATGTATTCATAGGAGAGACCGTGAAACCCGTAGCGGCGCAAGCCTTGCCCTTCATAGTGGCGCGGAAGGGCGAAGCGCCGCGCGAGCGGATCGATCGTCTGGTGGAAAGCGGTGTCGAAACAGCCAACCTGTGGCAAGTCCGGTTGCAAGGCAGCTATCGCGCGGACCGGCGCGAGACTGCGAGGCTGATGCAGCGGAGCAAGCGGCGTCAACCTGTCGATGGCGTCGATGATGTCTGGGGTCAGACGGACAGGTTCGATGAATTCGCTTCCGCCATGCACGACGCGATGGCCGGCGCAGAGCAGGTTTCTTTCGCCAAGTTCGCCCTGCACCCAATTCAGCATCTCGCCTATGGCCGCATCACGCGGCTTGTCGGCGGCGAGCTGCCGCTCGCACTGCACCGTTCCGTCGGCCGCTTTTGCGCGGAGTGTGGGTGTGTCGCCCAAGTCCAACGTGCCGCGTGAAACGAGCTGCAGATCCTGCGACGAGGCAATATCGTAAAGCGCGAACTTTATGCTGGACGAACCGGCATTCAGCGCCAGGATCGACCGGCGGGTCATCGGCGCGCCTTTGCCGCGCTTTTGCCGGGCCAGCTCCATTCCTGGATTTCGGGCATGTCTTCGCCGTGCTCGCGGACATAGGCCCTGTGCTTCACCAGCCGGTCGCGGAGTTCGCCCGCCAGCCCTTCGGCCCTTTCGGCCAGTCCCGGCACGCGTTCGATGGCGGCGAGCGCGAGGTGGTAGCGATCGAGTTCATTGAGCACCACCATGTCGAACGGCGTCGTCGTGGTGCCCTCCTCGCGGAAGCCATGCACATGCATGTTGTCATGGTTGGCGCGACGGTAGGTCAGGCGATGAATGAGATAGGGATAGCCGTGATAGGCGAAGATAACAGGCCGTGTTTTCGTGAACAACGCGTCGAAGTCTCCATCGGCGAGCCCGTGCGGATGCTCGGTGTTCGACTGTAGCGTCATCAGGTCGACAACATTGACGACGCGGATTTTCAGGTCGGGGAGCGCAGAGCGCAGAATGTCGGTCGCGGCCAACGTTTCCAGGGTCGGCACGTCGCCGGCGCAGGCCATGACCACGTCGGGCTCCTCGCCCTGAGCAACCGTACCGGCCCATTCCCAGATGCCCGCCCCCGCCTTGCAATGCGCTTCGGCTTCTTCAATGGACAGCCATTGCGGTGCCGGCTGCTTGCCGGCGGTAATGACATTGATGCGATTATAGGTTCTCAGGCAATGATCGGTGATCCACAGCAGGGTGTTGGCGTCCGGCGGAAAATAGAGCCTTACCGTATCGGCCTTCTTGTTGGCGACCAGATCGGCAAAGCCCGGATCCTGATGGCTGAAACCATTGTGGTCCTGCCGCCAGACATGGGAGGTCAAAAGGTAATTGAGCGAGGCGATCGGCTTGCGCCAGGCAAGCTCGCCGGAGGTCTTCAGCCATTTGGCATGCTGGTTGACCATCGAATCGACAATGTGGATGAAGGCTTCATAGCAGGAGAACAGGCCGTGCCGGCCGGTGAGCAGATAGCCTTCGAGCCACCCTTGGCAGAGATGCTCACTGAGCACTTCCATGACACGTCCGTCACGGGAAAGATGGACGTCGTAGGGTTCGATGCGTTGCATCCAGATCCGATCGGTAACTTCGAACACCTCATCGAGGCGGTTGGATGACGTCTCGTCCGGCCCCATCAGGCGAAAATTCCGCGCCTCGGCATTGAGGCGGAACACCTCGCGAAGATAGCTTCCGCAAATCCGCGTCGCTTCAGCGATGACGCCACCTGGACGCGGCACTTCCAGCGCCAGGCTTTTCCAGTCTGGAAGCACAAGATCGCGCTTCAGCAGTCCGCCATTTGCGTACGGGCTTGCGCCCATGCGCTTTGTCCCTGTTGGGGCAAGTGCCGCGAGCTCTGGCAACAGGTGTCCGCTTTCATCGAACAGCTCTTCCGGTTTGTAGCTTCGCATCCAGTTTTCGAGGATCGTGCGGTGGTCCTCATTTCCGCGTGCGTTCGACACCGGCACTTGATGCGAGCGCCAGAAACCCTCGACCTTCTCGCCATCGACCTCCTTGGGACCTGTCCACCCCTTGGGGCTGCGCAGCACGATCATCGGCCATTGCGGGCGTTGACCATGCCATCCCGGAGCCCGTGCCTGCTCCTGAATGGACCGGATGCGATCGAGCACCGTGTCGAGCGTCGCGGCCATCGACTGGTGCATGGCAAGCGGCTCGTGGCCCTCGACGAAGAACGGTTCGTAGCCATAGCCGGCGAAAAGGTCTCGCAATTCCTGATCGTCCATACGGCCGAGGATCGTTGGATTGGCGATCTTGTAGCCGTTGAGATGCAGGATCGGCAGGACGGCGCCGTCCGACATCGGGTTCAGGAACTTGTTGGAATGCCATGCCGCCGCGAGCGGACCGGTCTCGGCTTCGCCGTCACCAACGACGCAGGCAACCACCAGGTCCGGATTGTCGAAGGCCGCACCGAAGGCATGGACCAAGGCATATCCCAGTTCACCGCCCTCATGGATTGAGCCGGGCGTCTCGGGCGCGGCATGGCTTGGCACGCCGCCGGGGAAGGAAAACTGCCGGAACAGTTTCCTGAGGCCGTCTTCGCCCTGCCCGATATCGGGATAGATCTCGCTATAGGTGCCCTCGAGCCAGGTGTTGGCAACCATTGCGGGACCGCCATGGCCCGGGCCGCAGATAAACAGAACATCGAGGTCGCTTTCGCGGATAACGCGGTTCAGATGCAGGTAGAGAAAATTCAGCCCCGGCGTCGTGCCCCAATGGCCAAGAAGCCGCGGCTTGACGTGTTCGGCCTTCAACGGTTCGCGCAACAGCGGATTGTCGAGCAGGTAGATCTGGCCGACCGAGATATAATTCGCGGCGCGCCAGTAACGGTCCATGAGGTCGATCCGTTCGTGGCCGATAGCCTGCGGCGTCGCGGCTGCCTTGTCGTTCATCGACATCTCCAGCTTCGGTTCGCTGGTGATAACTGGGGCATCTTTGCGCTTGAGCAACCCCCGACTGCCGCCGTCCGGGGCGGCGTCGCGACCCGCGCAGCCAAGAGACCGGACGCTATCCCGGCGGCACACGGCTCTGTCCGCAGATAGTCGGGAACCTTGAAGTCTTCTGGCGGTTAGAAACTGGAATCGCGAAGGCAGGCTTAAGGCAGGTACCGCGAAGGATCGCCTCGAAGCGTTGCACCAAAGGGGAGCTAAAAGATGCTCGATCTTCCTCGTGCCCGTGATCGAATGGTCAAAATCCATGTCGGCCGGCGCGGCATCCATGACCGTGAGATTCTGCAGGCTATGCGCGAAGTTCCACGCGAGGCCTTCGTCGAACCCGGCTTCGAGGAATTTGCTTATGAAGACACGCCGCTGCCGATCGCCGACGGCCAGACCATATCGCAACCCTACATTGTCGCGTTCATGATCGAGATGGCGGATGTCAAACCGGGTGACCATGTGCTCGAAATTGGCACCGGCTCGGGGTACGCGGCCGCGGTGATGAGCCGGATCGTCGAACAGGTCTACACGATAGAGCGTCATCCCGGTTTGGCCGAAACCGCGAAGCGGCGGTTTGAAAAACTCGGCTACCAAAACATCGAGGTTCGGACAGGCGATGGCACCAAGGGCTGGCCGCAGGCGGCGCCGTTCGATGCCATCGTGGTGACAGCCAGCGGTCCCGGCGCACCGCTCGCCCTTCAGGAGCAACTCGATGTCGGCGGCAGGCTCGTCATTCCGGTCGGCGACGACCCGGATTTGCAACGTCTGCTCAAAGTCACCCGGACAGGCGCCGCAACCTATAGCGAGGAGGATTTCGGTGGTGTGCGCTTCGTCCCTCTGATCGGCGAGCAGGGTTGGTCGGAAAACGGCACGGTCACCGACGTCGGTCGTCCGCTTCGACATCCCCATCCGATCAGCCTGCCTGATATGATCGCGGCCGCGGCCGAACCCCTGCCCGATTTCGACGATCCGGCCTTCGGCGCATTGTTCGATCGGTTCGCCGACCGGCGCATTGTTCTGCTTGGCGAGGCAAGCCATGGCACGTCCGAATTCTACAGGGCGCGCGCGGCAATCACCCGCAGGCTCATCGAACGCCACGGCTTCACCATCGTCGCGGTCGAAGCGGACTGGCCCGACGCGGCGGCGATCGACCGCTACGTTCGCCATCGTCGGCCGCGAACCGGCACTGGTGCGCCATTCCAGCGATTTCCGACGTGGATGTGGCGCAACACCGATGTCGCGGCCTTCACCGACTGGATGCGCCGTCACAACGAGAAGCTAGAGCCTTCGGAGCAAGCAGGGTTCTACGGCCTCGACATCTACAATATGAGCGGTTCCATCGGCGCGGTCCTCGACTATCTCGACCGGGTCGATCCCCAGGCAGCCAAGATCGCGCGCGAACGCTATGGCTGCCTGACGCCCTGGCAACACGAACCGTCCACCTACGGCCGCGCGGTGCTCACCGCCGGCTATCAAAAATGCGAAAAAGCGGTGCTGGAACAATGCCGGGACTTGCTCGCCAAACAGCTCGAATATGCAAAAAGGGACGGCACCGACTTTCTCGACGCCAGTCAGAATGCCCGGCTGATCGCGTCCGCCGAACACTATTACCGGATCATGTACTATGGCGGTGCGGAGTCCTGGAACCTGCGCGACACGCACATGTTCGAAACGTTGGAACATTTGCTGCATGCCGGCGGCCCCAACGCCAAGGCCGTGGTGTGGGCGCACAATTCCCATATCGGCGATGCCCGCTTTACCGAGATGGGGGTCGTCAGGGACGAACTGAACATCGGCCAACTCTGCCGGCAGCGTTTCGGGGATGAGGCAGCGCTGATCGGTATGGGCACGCATTCCGGCACTGTAGCGGCCGCCAGCAACTGGGATGGCAAAATGGAGGTGAAGCAAATTCGCGCGTCGCACGCCGACAGTTACGAACGGCTTTGCCACGATTCCCTTGTGTCGCGGTTCCTGCTCGACCTCGGGCGCGACACAACGCTGCGTGAGCGGTTGCTGGAACGAAGGCTGGAGCGATTTATCGGCGTGATCTACCGGCCGGAAACCGAGCTGGGCAGCCACTATGCGGACGCTTCCCTGCCCCGGCAGTTCGACGCGTTCCTATGGTTCGACAAAACCGCGGCAGTGACGCCGCTTGGCTCGGAGCATGCAAGAACCGGCGTTCCCGACACTTATCCATTCGGGCTTTAGCCGGCGCGCGGCGAACCAATGAAGAAGCCGAGGCGTGGAACCCGGAACGAATTATCCGGTCTGCGATTTCAAAACTGCAATCCCCGTCGAAGGAGTTTTCTCATGACCGGAACCAAACATCCGAAATGGAAAAAACCGAGCGATGCCGACTTGGCGAACAATCCTGGTATCGGGACTTCCATGGGAACGATCAAGGAAGGCGAAGAGTTCGAGCTTGAAGGCGAGAACACGGTCGAAGGTGACGTCGAAAACGACACGACCGCCGCTGGCGGGATCGATCCAAGACAAAAGATGCGGACCAACAAATAGCTGCCCTGCGCGTCGCTGGGATCAACTTCGCCGGAAGGAGTGAACCATGCCACTTGCCCTTAGCAGTGCCGCCTTTGCCGAAGGCGGACAAATTCCCGAAAGATACACACGAGACGGCAAAAACGTATCGCCGCCGCTGAAATGGTCTGGAGTGCCAGATGAAGCAAAGAGCCTCGTTCTCGTCGTTCAGGATCCTGACGCGCCGAGCGGAACGTTTGGTCATTGGGCGGTGTTCAACATCTCCCCGGACACAAGGGAACTTCCCGAGGCCGAAAGCGGCAAGCCGGGTCCGGGCGCACTCAGGCAAGCAACGAATGATTTTGGCAACGCCTACTACGACGGCCCTGAACCACCCGTCGGACATGGCGTTCACCACTACCATTTCCGGTTGGCCGCGCTCGACACGCCGAGCCTCGCCATTCCGGCCAGCGTGGGCATCGAGCGCATCTGGCGGGAGGCGCAGAAACATTCGCTCGAGCAGGCTGAACTCATCGGAACCTACGAACGCAATCCGTAAGTTGATGACCGAGGTGGCATTGCCCTGCTGCTGCGCGGAACGGTTCTCCTCCTCGCCGGTTGTCTGGGAAAGGAGATGCCGCCATGTTTGGAGATATCATGTGGTTGATCGTCGTTGCCGGCGGCCCATTGCTGCTGATCGTGCTGATGGCCTATGCCGTTATCGCACGCCGTCGGCGTGGACCCGCCGAACGAAGGGAGAGCGACCGAGCGACCGACCGGCTATACCAGGACAAGCGTTGATCCGCATCGGCGAGACCTCCGATTGGCAAGACATCCAATCGGCAAGACATCCAATCGGCAAGACAGGGGATCGTATGCCGCACCGAAGCGACGACGATCCCCAACTACGGTCAGCGCATTATCCTTTGCCGCAACCACGCAAAGAACCTGCCGCTGATGGCTGAGCGGACCCGCGTCGCAGCCCAGCGCGCTTTCATGGTTGAGCCGACGTGGCAATCGCAGACGATGTCGTGCAATTGCCAGTCGTTCAACTCGAAAAAGCGCTTTGCCTCACCATAAGTGTCGTCTTTCAAACCCGATGCGCGCAGCACTGGATCTTCGAAGGCAACCGAAATTGCCGTACCCTCGCCCCGCATCATCGCACGTGCTTCAGGGTGCAGATGTTCAGTGCCTGCAAACGCCCCAAGGCATCGCTCGGGATTACGCTCCAGCAGTTCAGCCCAGCGCTCTACGCGCTGATTTCGTGTCATTACGGAATAGGCAGCCGACGATTCAATCTTGGCGACGGCATGCAGTTGGTCGAGTGTTTGATGTTTCATGGCCAGCTCCTGTTGAGGCAGCGAAGCGCCCACGCCTTCAAGGGAATTACCGCGCGTTAATGCTTCGACAAGAGCGCCAGGCTGGAGAATTCGACACAACCGGATTGGGCCGGCGGGATCATAAACACGCGGCTGCGTTCATCGACGGGGCTGCTTGTGACAAGCCACTGATCCGCGACGGGATGCATCCATGTTCATCCAGCCAATCGACTATTTCCTTGCCGTCTGGTTCGCTCTTGCCGCCGCCTCGACGCTGTATGTCGGCTTCGATCAATACCGCAACAATCCCGAACCGGTGGTGATGAAATGGGGCTTCATCCTGGTGACCCTCTATATGGGTCCATTGGGGCTGCTGCTTTATGTGCTTGCAGACAAGGAGCCACGGCCGGGCGAGCATGAAGACTTTACCAGGCCGCTGTGGAAACAGGGGGTCGGTTCGACCATCCACTGCGTTGCCGGCGATGCGACCGGCATCATTCTCGCCGCAGTCATCACGGCAACGCTTGGCCTGCCGATGTGGCTCGACCTCATCGTCGAATATCTGGCGGGCTTTGCCTTCGGCCTGTTCATCTTCCAATCGCTGTTCATGAAATCGATGATGGGCGGCACCTACTGGGAGAACGTGCGCAAGAGCTTCCTGCCCGAGTTCATCTCGATGAATTTCATGATGGCCGGCATGGCACCCGTCATGAGCTTTCTGATGATGGGGCGCGACATGCGCGCCATGGAGCCGACCGAGCTTTTGTTCTGGGGCGTGATGTCGATCGGCGTCATCGCCGGCTTCACGCTCGCTTATCCGGCCAATGTCTGGCTGGTCGCGCGCGGGCTGAAGCACGGGATTGATGACGCAGCGCCCGCAGGCGAACGAAACGAGCAGTGGAGAGCCGACCGCCCACCAACAGCACGCTATGCATCACCCCAACGCCGGCGACGGTCGACGAAGCCGCAACACCTCCCATAAGTCCAAACGCAGCGGCCACCAGATGGAGACGGACGCTACCACGTCGCAGATTGCGGCCCTCGGTATGGTGTCGGTGTTGGCGCTGGCGATCGGCATGGCCGCGCCGGCCAACTGGCTGAACCTGACGCTTTCGGCGCGTGACGTCGGCGGCGCGATCATGCCGCAAGGCATGATCATGGGTCGCGACACGCCGGCGGAGGCCATGCGTGACATGGCTGCAACCGATCCGCGTCGCGTCACCTCGTCCTATGCTCTTGCCGCCAAGGGCGACCAGGAACTGCCATTCCGCTTGGAGAACGGCCTCAAGGTGTTCGAGCTCAGACCATCGGTGGTCCGCTGGCAGATCCTGCCCAACGTCGCGGTCGACGCCTATGCCTACAATGGCCAGATTCCCGGCCCGCGCATCCACATTCGCCAGGGCGATAAGGTTCGCATCGGCGTCACCAACGACTGCCCGAAGAAACCACGGTGCATTGGCACGGCATGATTCTGCCGAACCAGATGGATGGGCCTGCCGAGATCACCCAGCCGCCGATCGAGCCTGGACAATCCTATTCCTATGCATTCACCGCGACCCAGCACGGGACCTATTTCTATCATCCGCATGCCAAGCCGGACCGCACCCAGGCGCTGGGGCTTTATGGGGCGCTGATCATCGATCCCGCCAATCCTGCCGACGAGGTTCCGGCTGACCACGACTATGTCATCGAACTTCAGGAATGGCTGGTGCGTGATGGGCTGACCTACCCCTCAATGCCAATGGAAGGCGGCATGCCGAACTTCTTCACCATCAACGGCAAGGCCTATCCCGCAACCGACACCATTCCTATGAAGGTGGGCGAGACGCTGAAGGTGCGTTTCATCGGCACCAACAACGGCTTCGTCCATCCAATGCATATCCATGGCGGGCCCTTCGAGGTCGTCGCCCGAGACGGTGAGACGCTTTCTCCCTCGGCACGCTTCCTGGCCGATACCATCAATGTCGGACCGGGACAGCGCTATGACGTCGTGTGGAAGGCGCTGCGTCCCGGCAAGTGGCTCATTCACTGCCACATCCCGCATCACACGACGAACAACACTGTCGAGGAGAAGGGCGGCGGCGGGTTGATGGTCGTCATCGACGTCGGCTAGATCTGCCAACCCCTGTGGATTTACCGATGGTATCCGGGCGCGCGTTGTTGCGCGCTACTTCTTGATAATGGTTCCGTTGCGCAAGTCGAATGCCTCGGTACCGCGAGCCTGGCGGTAGAAATCGTCCTGCAATTCGCCCCACTCGCCGAGAAAGGCGCCGCAATTGCTGCAATGAATTGGCGTTGATTCCTCGGCGTTGTCGGGAATGTCCATTTGGATAGTCCCACAAGCCTTGCAATCGAGTTTGTCGTCCAACCGTCGTCCCATTTCCCAATGATTGCGCATTTTCGGCCATGAGCCAATTGTCGATTTCGTACCAAATCGCTTCAACCACCGGTGAGTCCTCCAGCCATGGCTCATCGGTCAATCGCGAGAGTCAAAAAGGACGGCCAGCCCCAGTTCCCGTGCCAGCTCGATGATCGTCTCCATCAACTCATCATCTGTATCCTGCAAATAAGGCGCGTCCCTGCGAGCGGCCGCTATCGCCGCTTTGACCGAAACAATGTCGCCGTATCGCGCACTTCGAAGCTCCTCTGCCAGAAACGCCTTGGCGGTACCGACAGGTCTTATTGCCCATCTGGCGATGCTCATGCGGCTCCCTCCCATGGTCACCTCTGCTTGATTTTGATCCTGTCCAAGGTGCAGATCAATCGATGGTACGATTCCGTACGGAACCGCCCAACCGGTTGGGGAGACAGCCGTGTGACGGACGCCCTGGCCAAGGTTTTCGGCGTCTCTCTGGGGTGAGTTGGGACGAAATCGCCCGGCGGGACCAGCCCTGCGGAACCATCGCTCAGCATGGGGGTTTCTTCGAAATCTCCTCGAAGGATGCAAGGAGCGACCATGCGCATGTTGACGATAGTTGTCGCACTTTCCGGGGCGGTCATCATTCAGCCCGTCTACGCCCAAACTGTCGGACCGCAGCCTCCCCAGGTGATGCCACCGCAGGGCGAAGTGCAACCGGAGCAGGCGCTGCCAGATCCAGGCTCTGCTGATTTGAATTTCACCGGCGTTGCCATTATCGCCGTCGAGGATTTGCCTGACGAAATCAAGGCGCAGGCGGATGCCGTGATCAATCAGACCAGCGCCGAAGATTTGCTTCGCCTGCAAAACTCAGTCGATGCTTCGCCTCAGGCGACATCGGCTTTGAGGGCGAATGGGCTCAATTCCTCGCAGGTTGTCGCTGCAAACATAGATGGCGATGGCACCCTGACCCTGATCATCCAGACGACGACTTGAGGCGCCGAACCGTTCGCACCACGCCTTGAATCGACGAAACGCAGTCGCGGAGAGCAGCAATGGTCGAAGCCGCCGTTCGCAACTTCACCATCAATTTCGGGCCCCAGCATCCCTCGGCCCACGGTGTTCTTCGGTTGGTGCTGGAACTGGACGGCGAGATCGTCGAGCGTGCCGATCCGCATATTGGCTTGCTCCATCGCGGCACCGAAAAACTCATAGAGCACAAGAACTATTTGCAAGCGCTGCCCTATTTCGACCGGCTCGATTATGTCGCGCCGATGAACCAGGAGCATGCCTTCTGCCTCGCTGCCGAAAAACTGCTCGAAATCACCGTTCCAAAGCGTGGACAACTCGTCCGTGTTCTTTTTTGCGAAATCGGTCGGCTTCTGTCGCATCTCCTCAATGTCACGACGCAGGCCATGGATATCGGTGCGCTGACGCCGCCGCTTTGGGGATTTGCGGAGCGGGAAAAGCTGATGGTTTTTTACGAGCGCGCCTCCGGCGCCCGCATGCATGCGAATTATTTCAGAATCGGCGGCGTGCACCAGGATATGCCTCCGAAGCTTCTCGACGACATCTGGGCTTTCTGCGACCCGTTCCTCAAAGTCTGTGACAACCTCGACGAATTGCTCACCGGCAGCCGTATCTTCAAGCAGCGCAATGTCGATGTGGGCGTGATCGGGTTGGATGATGCCTGGGCCTGGGGATTTTCCGGCGTGATGGTGCGCGGATCGGGCGCGGCATGGGATTTGCGCAAGGCACAGCCATACGAATGTTATCCGGACATGGATTTCGACATTCCCGTCGGAAAGAACGGAGACTGCTATGACCGCTACCTGGTCCGCATGGAGGAGATGCGCCAGTCGGTGCGGATTATGAGGCAATGCCTGGAAAACTGCGGTCACCCGAAGGCCAGGGGCCAGTCGCGCTTCCAAACCAGAAGATCACGCCGCCGCGGCGCGCCACGATGAAACGCTCGATGGAGGCGACCATCCAGCATTTCAAACTTTATACCGAGGGGCATCGCGTGCCGGCCGGAGAAGTCTACGCCGCGGTTGAAGCGCCAAAGGGAGAATTCGGTGTTTATCTGGTTTCCGACGGGGGCAATGTCCCTTACCGGTGCAAGATACGCGCGCCATCCTTCGCCCATCTGCAGGCGATGGATTTCCTGTCTCGAGGGCACATGATCGCCGACGTTGCCGCGATCATCGGATCGCTCGACATCGTGTTTGGCGAGATCGATCGTTAGCCGTCCGGAGGTGTGCTTTGCCCCGTGATAAAGAAGCTCCCCTTCGTCTATGCGTGGACGGAAGGCTCTTCATTCTCGTCGGGATTGGGCAGCGGGGTCTCGTCCGGGAGCCTTTCCGGTTCGGGTTCCTCGATCGGCTCGGGCTTCCATGTTGGAGGCGGCACGGGCACATCGCGATTTGGGTCTGGCTGTCTTGGCTGTGGCATCTAACTATCTCCGTTCAGTCGGAACAACTCGTGCGCCGTGGCATGGTTCCTGGCAGAATCCAGCCATAGAGATCGTTACGCCCTCAGGGCACGCGCATGTTGGTCCGCCCAGGTGCCGGCCCAAAAGTTTGCAGATCGTTCGGAACCGGTCGGATTTTCGAGCCGTTGTCGTCGACAGGGATCAAGGAGAAGCGCGATGAAGGACAAGCAAGGAAATATCGACCATACATTGCCGCAGGTCGCCATCGACGATCAGCAGGTGCGACAACTGGCGGCCACGACGGATTTGCCCTCCAGGCAGGCTCGCGAACTGGTTCGCCGTCACGGCAACGATCCCCGCAAGCTGGAAGAGTTGGCGAAGTCGATCAACGCCACCAATTGAATCCAGGCCAATGGACATCCACGGCCCGTGCCGCTGGCGTCAGATTTCGAGCAAGGCGTAGGGGCGGCCGCTTGGCTTGGCCACATGCATGGCGACGTTGTAAACCTTGGCTCCGCCAGGCGTTTGACCTTCGTAAGAACCGCGATGTGCATGACCGTGCACGACAGCACTAACTTGGAATCGATCGATCGTCTCGGCCAGGCGTGAAGAGCCCAGAAACGGAAATATCTCCGGCGGTTCTCCCGCGACTGTGTCGGCAATCGGCGCGTAGTGGAGGATCACCAGCGTGCGCTTCGCCCGCACCTGGCGCATCGCATTTTCAAGTCGCATTGCCTCGTTCACGCTTTCAGCGACCATCGTCTTGATCGCCGGTTCACCGAATGAGCCGAGCATGCGTGATCCGAAACCGCCTATGAATCCCTTCACGCCGACAAAACCCACCTCCTCGATTTCGACTGCCTGGCCATCGAGGAGGTGAACATGCGCCTGGCGCAGGATCTTCGTGACGTCTTCCACCGCTCCAGACTCGTAGTCATGATTGCCGAGCACCGCCACGACCGGGATCGAGCAGTTGCGCAGATCCTCGGCCAGCATCTCCGCTTCACGAGGCTTGCCGAGATTGGTCAGATCTCCTGTGAGAACGAGAATGTCCGCTTCGCTAGATATTTCGCCGAAGAGGTCTCGATAAGAGGTTTGCGCATCTTCCCGCACATGGAGATCCCCGACCGCGGCAACTTTGAGCGCGCGTGCGCCGTCCTTGGGCGCGCTGCTCTCGACGGGATCAGCCATCACGGAATTCTCCCACACCACCGACGCCGGCGAAGCCCCATTCCTTGACGTCGATTTCGTAATCGGTTTGCGAAAGCAGCCGCCCACGGCAGATCTTCATCCTTGGAGACGGCAACTGCCGTTGCTTGGCGAGGCGGTCGAGCAATTCATCGAGCAGCCACGCCGGGATATGATCGCGCTCGCTCGGATAGATCCATCTGAAATTGATAAGCTGCATCAACAGAACCTCCCAGTGAACCTCCAGATAAGAAAGCAGCCGGTGCCAATCGATCTGATCGCCCGCCTTGAGAATCGTATGAGCGATATCGGCGCCATCATGTCGCCCTCTGTCCTGGATAAAGCATTTGGACCAGATGAGTTCGGTCGGGCCGATGATCCGCACCCTGCTGCCCAACAGCTCTGTTTGGCGGGCGTGTTCCAGCCATAGGTCGCCAACAGGCACCGTGCCGTTGGCCGAACCGAATATGACGTCGAAGAAATGCGTGCCCTTGAACACCTTGCCGAGCCACCGGTCGTCCTCGATTTCGACGGCATATCCAAGCTGCTTGAAATGGGCGAGGATCCGCGCGTAGTCGCCTGCCTTGCAGAAGATATCGAGGTCCTTGGTCTGGCGGGTGACACCCGTATAAGCGCTTACCGCGTAAGTCCCGGCGACCAGAAAGGGTATGTCGGTGGCGGTAAGCTCGCGGATTGCTTCCGTGTAAAATACCTCCGCCTCGGCATTTTTGAGCGTCGGCGCCGCTTTTGCATCGATCTTGGGAAGCGAGACCAGAACGTTTTCAGGCAATGGACCATTGGTCATGAAACGATGACTCCGAATCCGGCAACCGGTAGTCGCCCGCTCTGGTAACAACGTGAACCTCGCCTGGTTCCGCTACCAGGCGACCAGCCAAGGTTCATTCTCGTCACGCACTGGAAATTTCGGGATCGCGCCTGCCGATCCAAACCGCCAACGTCCTCGCCGGCAGCGCAATGTCGCCTCGAGATCGGCCCATGCCACCGCCAATGTCCCATTGGCCCAAATTCGAACAGCAGGTGGGTGATCGATCTCGATTGTTTTAGAGTTTATTGGCTTACCCAATCGGCACACAAAGCTGAAGCCGAGGCGCTTGACTTAAACGCACCCGATCGGCGTGCGCCAAGCTATCATCAGGATCATCAGGCATGACCCCCTCGCCTCCCTTTCTCGGTTTTCCCGATCGCCTGACAGATGGCCACATGCCCCGCGCGGTGATCTTCGGAGCCGGTCACGGCAGCACTTATCCCGGCAAGGACAGCCGCGGCCACGCCTTGGCGGCGGATGCCATCCGCGCTGCGAGCCAGGACGACGTCGCGTTCGTCGGGCACTGGGATTTCGATCTCGGCGGCCCGCTGTTCGACGGCAAGCCGGCCTCTTGCATCGACGCCGGCGATATCTTGACCACCATGCATGACAACGCCGGAAACCGGGGCAGGATCAAGGCAAAAACGTGCGAGATCCTGGCATTGCCGGCCGTGCCGATCCTGATCGGTGGCGACTGTTCCATGACCATTCCCTTCCTCGCCGGCTTTGCGGAGCACGGGCCGGTCTGGGTCCTGCAGATCGACGCCCATATCGACTGGCGCGACGAGGTGTATGGCGAGCGCCACGGCTATTCGAGCCCGATGCGCAGGGCGAGCGAGATGCCGCATGTCGCAGGCATGGTGCAAGTCGGCCTGCGCAGCGTCGGCAGCGCACGCATCACCGAGATCGAAGCGGCACGGCGCTATGGCAGCCGCTTCGTGACCGCCCGCGAGGTTCACGCTCAGGGCGTCGAAGCCGCGCTCCGGCATATTCCGGAAGGCGCGCGGGTTGTCGTCACCCTCGACTGCGACAGCCTCGATCCAAGCATCATGCCGGGCGTGGCGGCGCGTACACCCGGCGGCCTCACTTACTTGCAGGTGATCGACCTGATCGCCGGCCTCGGCAGACGGGCCCGGATCGCAGGGTTCGACCTTGTCGAGTTCTATCCTCCGGCCGATATCGACGGCCTGTCAGCGCTGACCGCCGCGCGCCTTCTCGTCAATGTGGTCGGCACCGTCGTCCGGCAGGTTTGATATCAAAACCCCGCTTTTCGCCGCAGACCGGCCCAAAAGCGCGTGAGCGAGCTTGCGGTTGAAATGCCCTTTTCCACACCTGGGTACTCGATCCTGCCTTGTCCGACCGGCTCGTCGCTCCAGACCAAGTTGAAAGCAATGCCCTTGAGCCCAAGCTCCCCGATCCGGCGTACGATCGTCTCCTGCAGATAGATATCGGATATTCGCACCCCATCGGCACGCTCGGGCAGCTTGAATATCTCGGCACCGCCGATTGCGTCCGCTCGAAGGACGAGGCTTTCGATCACCATTATGCCGCCATCGTCAAAGCGAACGATCTTTGAACGTTCCTCGTCCAGCGCATCGATCACGGTGGTGACATTGAAGAGCGATATTGGCTCGTCAGCACGAAGCGGCAGGAATTGACCGTACGGTTCGAGGGTTGGCCGAAGCAACTTCAACGCTCTCGCCCGCAGGATCAGCACATGCTCGCCAAGCCATGGAAAATCTGAATACTGCCGGAGCGTACCGTCGTCGTGGTCGCGCAGGATCTCCATCCCGGGCGGATGCCATTGTGTCTGCTTCCGGCCGCAGAGCGTCGAAAACAGCTGGTAGTCGTCCGCCTGTCGAGGAAGGACCCATTCCTGTCCTTCGACCACACTCAGGACATAGATATTCATCCGATCCCCCGCACATCATTGCCTTGGTAGACTCGGCCTGCTGCGCGGCTCTTCGCGCGCATTCTCACCGCTGGTCCGCGACAGCCGTTTGCGGCACCGGCGGCAATTCGGGTGCATCCATCCCCTTGAAAGGGTCACGCCAGGCGTCGATGTCTTCAAGCCGCCGGTACCAGCGGCTGACAGAGGAATATTCGTCGAGCGGCAATCTGGCGGCATCGTTGAACGGCAGGAAGGTCGCCATTCGAAAATCGGTATAGGAGATCGAATTCCCGACCAGCCACTGCCGCTCGGCAAGCACGGCGTCGAGTATTGCCGCGGCCGTATGGAATTGGTTCAGGCCCTCCTCCACCCGCTTCTGATCGATCGGGCCGATGCCGTACCGCTGTTTGGTCCCACGTTCGAAATGCACCGTGTCGCACGCGAGTGCGAAGTGCTCCTTGCCCCAGCTCAGCCAGCGGATCATCTCGGGTTCGTCATCGCCGGTGCGCCAGAAATCCGAATGCGCGTCGCGCGAGAGCCTGCAGGCTATGGCGTCTGCCTCCCAGAGGCTCTTTCCCTCATCATCCACAAGGATGGGCAGTGAGAGATTGGGATTTAACGGCCGATATTTCTCCGCCTGCCCCGGAGCGAAGGGCGAGGCGAATTCAAATTCGACTTTCGCGTCGAGATGGAGTGCCGCCGCGACCGCCAATCGAGGATTGGGATTGCGGCTGAAATACAGCTTCATAGGGCACTCCCGGCGTGGCTGGATCTGCCGATCAGGAACGTCATAGCAGCCGTATCTGATAGCTCATCACGCGCTTTGCCCCCGGCGCGACCAGCATCAGGCCTGGTTTGTCGACAAAATCACCATCGAAATCCACCGGGCTTGCAAGGCCGTGCCAAGGTTCGATGCAAAGGAATGGCGCGCCGCCCGGCTTTGACCAGACGCCCAACTCCCGAACCCCTTGCCAGGACATCTCCAGAGCCGGGCCACGCTCAGCGGCATAACGCACGCTGGAGCTGGCGATCTGGTCCATGATCACCGCGTCCTCGTCGAACAACCGCTCAGAGAGCGGGAGTATGTTGCCTTCGACAGGCGTCGGCTGTGGCGTTTTCAGCAGCAGTCCGTCCTTAAGGCGGCGGATCGGCGCCGGCTCATCATCGGCAAAGATCAGCCGGTAATCCGTCTTGGCCAAATCCGGCTGCAAGGGCCAATTGAATGCCGGGTGCGCCCCGATCGATGCCGGCAGGAGCTCATCACCGGTGTTGGTGATGTCGAAAGTCACATCAAGCTGCTGGCGGACCAGCGTATAGGTCACTTCAAGCCGAAAGGCGAATGGATAGCGCGCCCAGGTGTCGGCGTCGTCAGTGAGCACCAGCGTGCAGGATCGCGCCCCCTTCTGCGTCCAGGCAAACGGCTTGTCGCGCCCAAACCCGTGCTGCGTCATTGGATAGGTCCGGCCGCGATGGCGCAGATGATCGCCCGCCAGCCGCCCCACGATCGGGAACAGCACCGGCGAGTGCCGCCGCCATTCTGGCCCCGCCTGCCACAGGAATTCAAATCCGTGCGCGTCTTGCAGCGAAATCAGTTCGGCACCTTGCGCGACGATGGTCGCCGAGATGCCGTCGCCATGAAGCGTTTGGCTGTCCTGTGCCACATTTCCTCGCGGGTCGTTGTTGAAGGCCGGCGCGGTGGGCAGACTAGCAAAAGCTCTTGGGGACTCAAGGTGTAGCCTGGTTCTGCAGGAACGAATTGTGGCCGGAGGATCTCCCTCCGGCCACCTCTCCGCATCAAGAGCAATAACCCTCGCTCTTGCCCACAGCGGATAGTCGTTATTCGCGTTCGCCGGTAAAATTCAGCAGCAGCTGGAAGATGTTGATGAAGTTCAGATAGAGCGAGAAGGCGCCGAAGACGGCAAGCTTCTGGCGCGATTCCGCGTCGAAATTCTCGGCATACTGTTCTTTGATCGTCTGCGTATCCCAGGCGGTCAGGCCGATGAACACGGCGATGCCGATCACCGAGATGGCGAACTGCAGCGCGGTCGAGCCGAGGAAGATGTTGACGATGCTGGCGATCACCACGCCGATCAGGCCCATGATCAGGAACGACGAGAACTGGGTCAGGTCGCGCTTTGTCGTGTAGCCGTAGAGACTGGTGGCGCCGAACATGGTGGCGGCGATGAAGAAGGTGCGCGCGATGCTGGTTCCGGTGAAGACCAGGAACACGGAGGCGAGCGACAGGCCCATGACCGCGCAGAAGGCCCAGAACATCGCCTGGGCACTCGCCGCGGACATGGTCTGCATCTTGAATGAGAACAGCATGACGAAGGCGAGCGGCGCCAGCATCACCACCCATTTCAGCGGGCTGGAGAAGATCGGCACGTAGAGCGCCGGCGTCGATGAGATCATGAAGGCGACGAGGCCGGTGACCACAAGGCCGACGCCCATGTAGTTGTAGACGCGCAGCATATGCTGGCGCAGGCCCTCGTCGAAGATGGCTCCGGTTTGGGCGCCGGCGCCGACGCGATATCCCAGATTGGGGGTGTTCATTTGCGTTCTCCTTTGTGGATCGATCAGTAAAGCGTCTTGGCAAGCGTCTCGGCGGCGCGGTCGAGGTCGTGGACCTCGCTTCGTCCGACCACCGCATAGGCGACATCGCCGATCTGGAAATAGGCCGACGAAATGTCGCCCGAGGGCGCTATCGTCGGCTTGACGACGTCGAAGGTTCCGGGCCGGATCGCAAACAGCGACACCAGCCCCATGTCTTTCGTCTCGACCGCCATCTCGACGCTCGGCCCAAAGCGCGACGGATAGATCTGCACGTCGCGCACCCTCCAATCCGTCGGCAGCGACGGCATGACGATGGCAGTGGCGGCGCGGATTTCGCCGGCGTTGTAATTGGGCGCTTCCGGCTGCGACGGCATGCTCTCGCGCACCAGCGTCGTCCTGTGGGCCTGCACCGCCTCGTCGACATAGGCGGGCGGCTGCGGCGAGGCGACGACCTTGGTCACCGACATCGGCCCGATGATGCCGTTTGCCAGCCAGCCGGCGGCGACGAAGCCGGCGACCGCCGCCGCGCGCTGCAACACGCCGAAGAGCCGGCCGCGGGCAAGCCCCCTCTCCAGCCGCCGCGCGGCATCGGCGGTCGCGGGGCGCGCCATGCCCTTGGAGCCGGCCAAACCTGCGGAACCGGCGAGCGCCACGCGCAGTTCATCGCGGGTCCTGAGATCCGACATCACGCGCGCCGCCGCCTCCGGGCGAGCGGACAAGAATGCTTCGACCTCGATGCGGCGGGTGACGTCGACCTGATCGTCGACATAGGCGTCGAGGTCGATATCGGTCACGGGATCGACAGTTGCGGTCATGACGGGCCTCCAACGATCCTGAGATGGTTTTTTGCCTTCGCCGGCTCCTCCATCTCGCGCAGTGCGGCGCGCGCCCTGCCGATGCGTGACATCAGCGTGCCGAGCGGCACGCCGCTGGCATCGGCGGCCTGTTGATAGGAGAGGCCTTCGATGGCGACGAGGTGCAGCGCTGAACGCTGTTCTTCCGGCAGGCTGAAAAAAGCCTCGCGCACCTGCGCCAGGCGCACCGAATGTTCCTGTGGTGCCGGCGTGCTGCCGTCAGCCAAGTATCCAGCCTGTTCGACGCGCGACGCTTCGGACTTGCGGGACCGCATCTTGTCGATGAAGGTGTTGTGGACGATCGACAGCAGCCACGCGCGCAGGTTTCCGCCGGAGCGGAACGTGCTGCGCCGCTCATAGGCACGCACCAGCGCGTCATGGACAAGATCCTCGGCGTCGGTGCTGTCCCGCGTCAGCGAGCGCGCATAGCGGCGCAGCGAACCGAGTTGTCCTATGATGTCAAAGCGTGGCATCGACGGTTTCATGTCCTGTTTACGGAGCATGTGGGGATTTTAATCCCTGCCCTGCCAATTTTTTCCCTTTGAGGACATCGTTCGCCTCCACCCTCGCCTCGCAGCATCGCTCCCGGCATCGTTGTGCGGGTGATTTCCATCGGCGCATCGACGGCAGCGGTTGGGTCGGCATGGCGGCAACGGGCCAATGTGCGACTGGAATGCAGTAGATCGTGCCTACTTCACACGCCTCTTCTCCAGCTTCCTCGCCAGCGTCCGGCGGTGCATGCCCAGCCGTCGTGCTGTCTCGGAAATGTTGAAATCGGCCTCCACCAGCATTTCGTGGATGCGCTCCCATTCGAGGTTCTTTATCGAGGTTGGTCGCTCGGCGAGCGGCACCGAAGCATTGCCCTCGACCTGGCCGAAAGCCGCTTCAATGTCGTCGGTGTTGGCGGGTTTGGCAAGATACTGGCAGGCGCCGAGCTTGATCGCCTCGACAGCGGTGGCGATGCTTGCAAAGCCGGTCAACACGACGATCCGCATTTCAGGATCGTGCTCGTGCAGCGCCCTGACGCATTCCAGGCCCGAGCCGCTGGCAAGCTTGAGATCGACCACGGCATATTGGAAGGCAACGGTGCCGATCAGCGCATGCACGTCGTCGACGCTCCGGCAGCTATGCGTTTCGTAGTCACGCCGTTCGAAAGACCGGCGCAGTGCGTTGGCAAAGGCGATGTCGTCCTCGACGATCAACAGCGTGCGTTTAGTCGGCATTGTGCCCTCGCGGAGACAGAGCAGCCAGCGGCAGATGCAACGTAACCGAAGCTCCCCCCTCGGTTCTATTTCTTACGGTGACGGTACCCCCCAGCTTGCGGATGACATTGACGACCAGAAACAGGCCGAGCCCGCTACCTGGCCGGTTTTTGGTCGACGTATAGGGCTTGCCGAATTCAGCAAGCATGGCTTCTTCAAATCCCGGTCCCGCGTCGACAACTTCGACGATAAGATCGTCCGCGTGGCGGCTGACGATCAACCCGACCCAGAGAGGCGACGCTTCAAGTGCGTTGTCCAGTACATTGAACATCACCTGTTTGAGCGCGGGATCGGAAACGATCTCCTGGTTGGCGCCGAAACGCTTGGTGTATTCGAAGCCTTGCGGCAGCCGTGTCGATTTCCATTCGGCCACCAGCTCCGCCAGGAAGGCGTCGACGGAGGTGCGAACCGTCCCTTCGCCGCGCAATTCGCCTGACGACATCAGGATTCCCGAAACGATCTTCTTGCAACGGTCCAACTGGCCCTGCATCTCCCGGATTTCCTGCGCCAGATCCGGATCGGCCTCGAGAGCCGGCATGCGCTGCCAGTCGTTGAGGATGACGGAAAGCGTGGCCAGTGGCGTGCCGAGCTCATGCGCGGCGCCGGAGGCGAGCAGGCCCATCCTGACGATGTGAGCCTCCTCCGCCGACTGCTGGCGCAAATCCGCAAGATGGGCGTCGCGGGTGCGGATGTTGTTCTGGACCCTGGTGATGAACAGCACCAGAAGCGTTGCCGCCAGGACGAAACAGATGAACATGCCCTGGATGTGCAAGCTGAACAGCCCGGCACCGTGTGCGGCGGGCAGGCTGATCTCACGGTAGAAAGTGGTCAGCGCGATGAAGCACGTGCTTGCAATGAGGACAAGGGCCCAGACCGACCATGTCTCCAGCAGCACCGCGCCCAGGATGACCTGGAGCAGGTAAAGCGAAATGAAGGGGTTGGACGCGCCGCCACTCAGGTAAAGCTGGACCGTCAACGCGGTGACGTCGAGCAGCAGCCCAAGAAACAGCTCGGTGTTGGTGATCGCGTCCTGGCTGCTGTGCCGGCGCAGGCTGGCGACATTGAGAGCGATCAGCAGCAGGATCACCACCGCCATCGGGACCAGTGGCAATCCGATGCCGAGCACGTAGCGGACGAACAGGATCGTCACGATCTGACCACCGACCGCGATCCAGCGCAGTTGAATCAGAAGCAGAAAATTCTGTTTGTTGGTCTTGTCGTGCAGAGTCATTGGGCCGGGAGGTCCCCAGCCCTGGCCAAGCAGGTCACTCAAGCGGGCGTCCGATCCAGGCGCTGGTTAAGCCTCAGCGCAAGCAGCGTGCATAGCGCTCCCGACAACAGATAGGCGCCTGATGAGATCAGCCCGAAATGGGCGGACAGGAACAGGGCGACTATGGGGGCGAAGCCCGCCCCGAACAGCCAGGCGAGGTCCGAGGTAAGCGCAGCACCTGTATAGCGGTAGGTCTTTGAAAAGTTCGAGGCGAGTGCTCCTGAAGACTGGCCGAACGACAGGCCGAGCAGGACGAAGCCCAACACCATGAAGACGGACTCTCCGACGAAGCCGCCATCGAGCAGCTGTGGCGCGAAACCGCTGAAAACGGCGATGGCCACCGCCGACCCTCCGAGCAAGGGCCAACGCCCAACCCGGTCGGCGACGAAGCCCGAGATCGCGATTGCCGCCAGGCCGAAGAAGGCTCCGATCGTCTCGATGACCAGGAACCGCGCCGGTCCCTCGCGGGTGAACAGGAAAATCCAGGACAGAGGAAACACCGTCACCATGTGGAACAGGGCGAAGCTCGCCAGCGGCGCGAAGGCGCCGAGCACGACAGTGCGCCCTTCGGCGCGCAACGTCTCGCGGACGGAAGTCGGCTCCAGTTCCTGGCCTTCGAACAGTTTGGTGTATTCCGGCGTCACCACGATGCGCAGCCGTGCGAACAGGGCGACGACATTGATAGCGAAGGCGACGAAGAACGGGTAGCGCCAACCCCAGCTGAAGAAGTCTTCGGCCGACAGGTTGCCGACGAAATATGCAAACAGGGCGCTGGCAACGATGAGCCCGAGTGGTGCGCCCAGCTGCGGGATCATCGCATACCAGCCGCGGCGCTTTTCGGGCGCATTCAACGCCAGCAGCGAGGCAAGTCCATCCCATGTCCCGCCCAGCGCCAGTCCCTGACCGATCCGGAACATGGCCAGCAGCCAGGCCGAAGCCGGGCCGATCTGGTCGTAACCGGGCACGAAGGCGATCGACACGGTCGAGGTCCCCAGCAGGAACAGCGCGATGGTGAGCTTGGCGCTGCGGCCGTAGGCGCGGTCGAGCGCGGTGAAGATCGCCGTCCCGATCGGCCGCGCGATGAAGGCAAGCGCGAAGATGGCGAAGGAGTAGAGCGTGCCGGTCAACGGGTCGGCATAAGGAAATACGAGCTTCGGAAAAACGATGACGGAAGCGATCGCGTAGACGAAGAAGTCGAAGAATTCCGACGTCCTGCCGATGATGACGCCAACGGCAATTTCGCCGGGCTTCACCTCATGATGCCGCGCGTTGATCCGTCTTGCGTCGGCTTCCATCTTCGAAGTTGGGCTCACAGCATTCTCCGTCGCCCCGCCGCGGTCTCATACGATCGCTTGCCATGTGCGCGGGCCAGATGCTTTGATGACGCCTGCCGCGTCATTGCGGCATTGGACAAATTGTCCAATGCCTTCATTGCCGCGGTGCGGCTAGCACTGGGGGGAACAACCGACAGGTCATACATTGAGCCGTCTCCGTACCCTTTTCCTGCTGCCCCTGCTGGCATCGCTCGGCTCCTGCAGCATGGTCGTCATGAACCCTGCCGGCGACGTCGCCGCGCAGCAGCGCGACCTGCTGATGGTGTCCACGGCACTGATGCTGATCGTCATCATACCGGTGATGGCTCTCACCATATTCTTTGCCTGGCGATACCGCCAGTCCAACCGCGAGGCGCGCTACGAGCCGGATTGGGACCACTCGACCCATCTCGAACTCGTCATTTGGGCTGTGCCGCTTCTGATCATCATCTGCCTGGGCGCAGTGACGTGGATGGGGACGCATCTGCTCGACCCCTATCGGCCGATCGGACGTGTATCGGCCGGCAAGCCGCTGCCGCCGGACGTGCGCCCGCTTGAGGTCGAAGTCGTCGCGCTCGACTGGAAATGGCTGTTCATCTATCCGCAGTACGGCGTCGCCATGGTCAACGAACTGGCTGCGCCGGTCGACCGGCCGATCAGCTTTCGCATCACCTCCGCATCGGTGATGAACTCCTTCTACATTCCAGCACTGGCCGGCCAGATCTATGCAATGCCGGGTATGGAAACCAGGCTGCACGCCGTCATAAACAAGTCCGGCGACTATGAAGGGTTCTCCGCCAACTACAGCGGCGCCGGCTTCTCGGGAATGCGCTTCGCGTTCCACGGCCTAGACGATGCCGGTTTCCAGGCATGGATCGCGAAGGCAAAGGACGGCGGCGGCAAGCTCGACCGAAACGGCTATCTGGAGCTCGAACAGCCCAGTGAGAACCAACCCGTGCGCCACTATGCGGCGGTGGATGCCGATCTCTACAAGGCGATCCTCAACATGTGCGTCGAGCCCGGCAAGATGTGCATGAGCGAGATGTCGCAGATCGATGCCAAGGGCGGGCTGGGAATGGCCGGCATCCGCAACACCCTGCCGCTGCTGTATGACAAGTTCGCCCGGCGCGGCACGATATTCGGCCCTGCCCCATCCTATGTCGCCAGCATATGCACGACCGAAGAAGCACTGGCGGCTTCGAAGGCCGATCAATCCGTCACGCCGATGACCTCGACGCCGATAGTCGGCGTTGGTCTGCAACGGCCACCGCCCCTGTCGATCCGACTGCCGTCACCTTCCGCAACCGGCACGCTTCGGTCGCCCTTCAACTCCTGAGGCGCCACGCAAGACATGTTCGACAATCCTGCTTTTCTCAAGGCGATCTTCGGCCGGCTCACGCTCGAGTCGCTGCCGCTGCACGAACCCATCGTGGTCGCGACCTTCATAGTCGTCGCGCTGGGCGGCGTGGCACTCGTCGGCGCACTGACCTATTTCAAGCTCTGGGGCTATCTGTGGCGCGAATGGTTCACCAGCGTCGACCACAAGCGCATCGGTGTGATGTACATGGTGCTCGGCATCGTCATGCTGCTGCGCGGCTTCAGCGACGCCATCATGATGCGGCTCCAGCAGGCGATGGCCTTCCGCGGTTCGGAAGGCTACCTCAATTCGCATCACTACGACCAGATCTTCACCGCGCACGGCGTGATCATGATCTTCTTCGTGGCGATGCCGCTGGTGACGGGCCTGATGAATTTCGTCGTCCCGCTGCAGATCGGCGCGCGCGACGTGTCGTTTCCGTTCCTCAACAATTTCAGCTTCTGGATGACAGTCGGCGGCGCGGTCATCGTCATGATGTCGCTGTTCGTCGGCGAATTTGCCCGCACCGGCTGGCTTGCCTATCCGCCGCTGTCGGGTATCGGCTACAGTCCCGATGTCGGTGTCGATTATTATATCTGGGCCCTGCAAGTGGCGGGCGTCGGCACGCTGCTGTCGGGCGTGAACCTGGTCTGCACCATCGTCAAGATGCGCGCGCCAGGCATGACCATGATGAGAATGCCGATCTTCACCTGGACCGCGCTTTGCACCAATGTGCTCATCGTCGCCGCCTTCCCGGTGCTGACGGCGGTGCTGGCCCTGCTGGCACTCGACCGCTATGTCGGCACCAACTTCTTCACGAACGACTTCGGCGGCAATCCGATGATGTACGTGAACCTGATCTGGATCTGGGGCCACCCCGAGGTCTACATCCTGATCCTGCCGGCCTTCGGCATATTCTCCGAAGTGACCTCGGCCTTCTGCGGCAAGCGGCTCTTCGGCTACACATCGATGGTCTACGCAACCATCGTCATCACCATCCTGTCCTATCTGGTCTGGCTGCATCACTTCTTCACCATGGGATCGGGAGCGAGCGTCAACTCGTTCTTCGGCATCACAACGATGATCATTTCGATCCCGACAGGCGCCAAGATATTCAACTGGCTGTTCACCATGTACCGCGGCCGCATCCGCTTCGAACTGCCGATGATGTGGACAGTCGCCTTCATGCTGACCTTCGTGGTCGGCGGCATGACCGGCGTGCTGCTCGCGGTTCCGCCGGCCGACTTCGTGCTCCACAACAGCCTGTTCCTGGTCGCGCATTTCCACAACGTCATTATCGGCGGCGTGCTGTTCGGCCTGTTTGCCGGCATCAGCTACTGGTTCCCCAAGGCATTCGGCTTCCGGCTCGATCCGTTCTGGGGAAAGATGTCCTTCTGGTTCTGGGTGGTAGGCTTCTGGTTCGCCTTCATGCCGCTCTACATACTTGGCCTGATGGGCGTAACGCGCCGGCTGCGCACCTTTGAGGATCCCTCGCTGCAGATCTGGTTCATCATCGCCGCCTTCGGCGCCTTCCTGATCCTGCTTGGCATCCTGTCCTTCCTCATCCAGATTTTCGTCAGCGTGCGCCGGCGCGAGCAGCTTCGCGACGATACCGGCGATCCGTGGGACGGGCGTACGCTCGAATGGGCAACCTCGTCGCCGCCCCCGGCGTACAATTTCGCCTTCACCCCGGTCGTCCATGATCTCGACACCTGGGCGGACATGAAGAAGCGCGGCTACCAGCGCCCTCTGACGGGCTTCCGTGACATCCACATGCCGCGCAACACCGGAGCCGGCGTCATCCTGGCCGGGTTGAGCGTGGTGCTTGCCGTGGCGCTCATCTGGTACATCTGGTGGCTGGCGATCGTCAGCTTCGTCGCCCTGATCGGCTACGCCATAGCGCATACCTTCAACTACGACCGGGACTTCCACATTCCGTCCAGTGACGTCACCTGCGTCGAGGACGAGCGGACACGCCTGCTCGCAGCCACCAGCCAGGCGGGATAAGCACCATGGCACACGCCGACACGGTGATCGACGACACGGTCTTCCACCTGGAAGACGACCACGGCCATGCCGAGAGCGGCAGCAGCACCATGCTCGGCTTCTGGATCTACCTGATGAGCGACTGCCTCATCTTCGCTATGCTGTTCGCGGTCTACGGCGTGCTCGGTGGCAATTATGCGGCCGGACCCGCCCCAAAGGATCTGTTCGATCTTCCGCTGGTCGCGCTCAACACCACCATGCTGCTGCTGTCCTCCATCACCTACGGCTTCGCGATGCTGGAGATGGCGAAGGGACAGGTGAGGCCGATGCAGGTGTGGCTGGTGATCACTGGCCTGTTCGGCCTCGCCTTTCTCGGCATCGAACTCTACGAATTCGCCCATTTCATCCACGAGGGGGCGACGCCGCAGCGCAGCGGCTTCCTGTCGTCGTTCTTCACGCTGGTCGGAACGCACGGCCTGCACGTCACCTTCGGCCTGATCTGGCTGGTGGTACTGATGGTGCAGGTCTCCAGGCATGGGCTGATCGTCGCGAACCAGCGGCGCCTGATGTGCCTGAGCATGTTCTGGCACTTCCTCGACGTCATCTGGATCGGCGTCTTCACCTTCGTTTATCTGATGGGAATGTTGCGATGAGCGCCGGGCACCAAACAGACACCAGCGACCAGAGCCACGCGCATCACGGCGTCGATCACGGCTCGGCGCGCGGCTATCTGACAGGCTTCGGCCTGTCCGTCGTGCTGACCGCCATTCCCTTCTGGCTGGTCATGACCAACGCGCTCGGCAATCAGATGGCGTCGGCAATTGCCATCATGGCCTTCGCCGTCGTGCAAATCATCGTCCACATGGTGTTCTTTCTGCATATGAACACCAGGTCGGAGAGCGGCTGGACCATGATGGCCCTGATCTTCACCCTCATCCTAGTGGTGATCGCGCTGACGGGCTCACTCTGGGTCATGTACCATCTGAACGTCAACATGATGCCCGGCCATGACATGAGTCAGATACCCTGAGAGAGGGACCTGGCTTTGGACGAACAGGCACGGACGATACCGCATTCGAATACGGGCGACGGCCAAAGGGTTACGCGTTCGCGATGGACGCTGTTGGTGCTTTGCCTTTGCGGGGCCATCGGCATCACCGGCTTTTCGGCGCTTGGTGTCTGGCAGCTGGAGCGCCGCGTCTGGAAACTCGACCTCATCGAGCGTGTCGACCAGCGTCTCAAGGCAGTACCTGTGGCCGCCCCGGCGCCTTCGGCCTGGCCAGCGATCAACGCCAGGGATGACGAGTATCGTCGCCTCGTCGTTCCAGGCCGGTTTCTCGGTGATCGCGAGTCCCTGGTCCAGGCCGTCACCGATCTCGGCGGTGGCTTCTGGGTAATGGCGCCGTTCCGAGCGGATGATGGCTTCACGATTCTGGTGAACAGGGGCTTCGTGCCGACGGACAAGCGCGATCCGGCAACCCGCCTCGAAGGCAAGCCCTCGGGCGATCACACCGGAATTCACGGCCTGTTGCGCATCAGCGAACCGAAAGGCGGCTTCCTGCGTACCAACGATCCGGCCGCCAACCGCTGGTATTCGCGCGATGTGCAGGCGATCGCCACGACGCAAGGCCTCGGGCGTGTCGCTCCTTATTTCATCGATGCCGATGCCACGCCCAATCCGGGAGGGTGGCCGGTCGGCGGCCTGACGGTCGTTTCGTTCCACAACAACCATCTGGCCTATGCCCTGACATGGTTCGGGCTGGCCTTGATGGTGCTGGGCGCGATCGCCTATCTGTTGCGGCAGGCTGGGAAATACGGTGGGGCCTGACCACTGGCCCCGGCAAAGCCGAAAGGAGCATGCAGGGCAGGCTTCCCGGTACCCCCCGCCTCGGGCTGGATCACCCAGCTAAAACCGCTGGCGAAACGCGACCGATTTGCGTATCACTCCGCCGCCATTGGAGCCCTATCGATGTTTGAGACCCTGCAGCCCGCCCCTGCCGACAAGATCCTGGCCCTGATCGGCCTTTATCGTGCCGATCCGCGTCCAGACAAGGTCGATCTCGGTGTCGGCGTCTACAAGGATCGCGACGGCAAGACGCCGGTCATGCGCGCCGTGCGCGAAGCCGAAAAGCGGCTATTGGAGGGTCAGGACACCAAGACCTATCTCGGCCTTGCCGGCGATACCGGCTTCAACACGGTGATGGCCAAGCTCGCTTTCGGTCCAGGCGCCGACATGACGCGCATCCGCGCCGCACAAGCGCCCGGCGGCTCCGGCGCACTGCGGCTGGTGGCGGAACTGCTGAAGCGGACGCGCTCGGATGCAACCATCTGGCTATCGGACCCGACCTGGCCGAACCACATGCCGGTGATGCGCGCCGCCGGCCTGCAGATCCGCGAATACCCCTATTTCGATGCGGCCTCGGGCGCCGTGCGTTTCGAAGACATGCTGGCAGCGTTGCGAACGGCAAAGAGCGGCGACGTCGTGCTGCTGCATGGCTGCTGCCACAACCCGACCGGCGCCAATCTGGATGCGGCACAATGGGCAGTTGTTACCGATCTGGTCGTCGAGCGCGAGCTGCTGCCGTTTGTCGACATCGCCTATCAGGGCTTTGGCGATGGCCTTGAAGCCGACGCCCTCGGCTTGCGCCTGCTGGCGGCAAAAGTTCCGGAGATGGTCGTCGCGTCGAGCTGCTCGAAGAATTTTGCCGTCTACCGCGACCGCGTCGGCGCGGCGATGATCCTGGCCAGGGACGGCGCACAGGCGGATGTGGCGATGAGCCAGATGCTGTCGGCGGCGCGCGCCATGTATTCGATGCCGCCGGACCATGGTGCGGCGGCCGTGCGCATCGTGCTCGAAGACGCCACCTTGCGCGCCGACTGGGAAGCCGAGCTCGAAGAGATGCGCCTGCGCATGCTCAGGCTACGCGTGCAGTTCGCCGAAGCGCTGCGCCGGCAGTCCAATTCGGACCGCTTCGACTTCGTCGCCAGCCATCGCGGCATGTTCTCCCGCCTTGGCCTCACGGAAGCACAGGTCGAGCGGTTGCGTGCCGAGCACGGCATTTACATGGTCGGCGACAGCCGCATCAATGTCGCCGGCCTGCCCGAGGATGGCATGGACGAACTCGCCAAGGCGATCGTTTCGGTTCTCGACTGAAGCGGCTCATCTGTGGACAAGGCTTCTGCGCCGACTGACAGCGTTGGCCGCGCGGCTGGTCGCAGGATAGCATCCGATAGACTGTTTTGACGCAATTCCGGACAGAAAACCGTTTCACACTTCCTGGAATAGCTTGGATGACACCATCGAAAGACATTTCGCGCCTGATCGAGATCATGGCGGCGCTGCGGGCGCCGAAGACCGGCTGTCCCTGGGACATCGAACAGGATTTCTCGACCATCGCGCCCTACACGATCGAGGAAGCCTATGAGGTGGCGGACGCCATCGCGCGCGGCGACCTTGACGATCTGCGCGACGAGCTCGGCGATCTTCTGCTGCAGGTCGTCTATCACGCACAGATGGCCGAGGAGGCCGGCGAGTTTGCCTTCCCCGACGTGGTGCAAGCCATCACGACGAAGATGATCCGTCGCCACCCGCATGTCTTCGGCGACGAAAAGGCCCGCAACGCCGGCATGGCCAAGGGCATGTGGGAAAAGATCAAGGCGCAGGAGAAGGCGGAGAAGCGAAGCGCCCGTCTCGCCCGCGGTCTCGATCCCGAAGACAATGGCAAGGGGTTTCTGGACAGCGTGCCGGTCGCCCTGCCCGCGCTGACGCGGGCACTGAAACTTCAGGAGAAGGCCGCCCGCGTCGGCTTCGACTGGAGCGAGGCGGCGCCCATCCTCGACAAGATCGAGGAAGAGATCGGCGAATTGCGCGAGGCACTGGCCAAGGGCGACACGGCCTCGATCAAGGACGAGTTCGGCGACATGCTGTTTGCCGTCGTCAATCTCGGACGGCACCTCAAGCTCGATTCGGAAGCAGCGCTGAGCGGCACCAACGAAAAATTCCGCTCGCGTTTCCATTATGTCGAGCAGGCTTTGGAGAAAGCCGGCAACACGCTGGACAAGGCCGATCTGGCCGAGATGGAAGCGCTATGGCAGGAAGCAAAGACCGCGAAGTAAGTTACATTAGCCGTTGTTTTTACGACGCAATCTGCTTTCGATCTCTTCGCGGGCGCTTTGCGTGGCCTTGAGCGAGATGGTGGCGCTGCCGTCATCATTGTCGCTTCGCGAAACGACGTCACCATTGCGATAAAGCCAGTCGACAAGGCCGAACTGTGCCGGCTCGATCGTCACCGTCAGGTCTTCGAGTTCGCCCGCCATCCGCGTTTCGATGATCGCCTTCAGTGCATCGATGCCCTCGCCGGTCACCGCCGACACCGCGATCGGCGGTGCCTTGCTGGCGTCGGCGCCATCGGCTAGCAAACGGGTCCTGTTGCCTTCGTCCAGCCGGTCGATCTTGTTCCACACTTCGATCACACGCTTGGCGTCGCCGGCATCGACACCGAGATCAGCGAGGATGCGCTCGACATCCTCGGCCTGAGCGGCCGTATCGGGGTCAGAAATGTCGCGCAGGTGAAGCACGAGATCGGCCTCGACCACCTCTTCCAGGGTGGCGCGGAAAGCCGCGATCAGATGCGTCGGCAGATCCGAGATGAAACCCACAGTGTCAGATAGGATGATCGGCGTGCCGTGCGGCAGGCGTACGCGCCGAAGCGTCGGGTCGAGCGTGGCGAACAGCATGTCCTGCGCCAGCACATCCGCCCCGGTCAGCCGGTTGAACAGCGTCGACTTGCCGGCGTTGGTGTAGCCGACAATCGCCACCACCGGGAACGGCACCTTCCTGCGCTTGGCGCGGTGCAGATCGCGCGTGCGCCGCACCGTTTCCAGCTCCTGCTTCAGCTTGATGATCTTTTCCTGCAACTGCCGCCGGTCGGATTCGATCTGCGTTTCGCCGGGGCCCCCGAGAAAGCCGGCGCCGCCGCGCTGGCGCTCCAGATGGGTCCAACTGCGCACGAGGCGGCCCTTCTGGTAGTTGAGATGGGCGAGCTCGACCTGCAGCGTGCCTTCCTTGGTGCGCGCGCGCTCGCCGAAGATCTCGAGAATCAGCCCGGTGCGGTCCAGCACCTTGGCGTTCAGCTCTTTTTCGAGATTGCGCTGCTGCACCGGGGTCAGCGGATGGTCGACGACGACCACTTCCGCATGTCCCTCTTTGACGATTTCCGCGAACTCCGCAACCTTGCCGCTGCCGAGCAGCGTCGCCGGGCGCGGATCGTTGACGGTCACCACCGCAGTGTGGATCAGATCCAGGTTGATGGCGCGAGCAAGGCCGACGGCCTCGTCGTGGCGAGCATCAGCCGAACGCATCAACCGAGGACGGTTGGTCTCGTCGTCGTTGCGCTGGTGGCGGGTAAGGACGGGCACAATGACAACAGCCCGGGTCGGGCCCTTGGCTTCCGACCCGGGATGATGTGTTGGTTTTCCGCGAACGGTGGCGTCCGCGTCTTTCTCACGTGCCAATCAGGCGCCCTGGCTTTCCTCGCCATCGAACATCTGAACCGGCTGGCTCGGCATGATCGTGGAAATGGCGTGCTTGTAGACGAGCTGGGAGTGACCGTCGCGGCGCAGCAGGACACAGAAATTGTCGAACGAAGTGACCACGCCGGTCAGCTTCACGCCGTTGATGAGGAAGATGGTGAGCGGGTTCTTGCTCTTGCGAACTGAATTCAGGAACAGGTCCTGAAGGTTTTGCGATCGTTCCGCCATTGTTCTTGTCTTTCGCCGATCCCCTTCGGTTTGCAAGCCAATGCGCCAAATTAACGGGCGCATGTCAAGCTCGCAAACACCGTCTTGTCGTCAGTAACGACAAGCAGAACGAGATATATTGATGTTCATTCCACCTGTGCGGTTATCAGGCTGGACTTTTTTCCGCAATGTCAAAAAAGGCCTGCCGCAACGAAAGTGTTATTGAGCCGGGGTGCCCATTGGCGACCGTATCGCCGTCGATGGCCACCACCGGCATGGCGATTGTCGTTGCGGAGCTGATGAACGCCTCGCGTGCCGCCTTGGCCTCGGCGACGGAAAAGCCGCGCTCCTCGATCTTCAGGCCGAGCTTGGCCGCCACTTCGAACATGGTCGTGCGGGTGATGCCGCGCAAGATGCCGTGCTCGGCCGGCCTGGTAACCAGGACGCCGTCCCGGGTGACGATCCAGGCATTGGACGAGCCGCCTTCTTTTACGTTGCCTTCACCGTCGACGAACCAGGCTTCCTGGGCGCCAGCTTCTTTAGCCTTCTGCTTGGCCAATACATTGGGCAGCAGCCCGACGGTCTTGATGTCGACCCGGTCCCAGCGGTTCTCCGGCACGGTGATGACCGCGATGCCGGTCTCGGCTCGCTTCGCTCCAGCGGCAGGGTCGGCCTTCCTGGCGGTGACCACCAGCGAAGGCTTGGTGTCGGCGGAAGGGAAGACGAAGTCGCGGCTGGCCACGCCGCGCGTCACCTGCACATAGACCAGGCCATTGGCGACATGATTGCGGTTGACCACCTCGCGCAGAATGAGTGGCAGCACGCGGGAGGTGACCGGCCAGGCGATCGACAATTCGGTCAGCGAGCGGTTCAGCCGGGACAGATGGCGCGGCATGTCGACGATGAAACCACGCGCCACCTCGCAGACCTCATAGACACCGTCGGCGAACTGATAGCCGCGATCCTCGATATGCACGGCGGCGTCGGCGTGCGTGACATAGCGCCCGTTGACATAGGCAATGCGCGGCATGGGCAACCTCTAGGATTCTCGGGGCTTTCTTATGCGATTCCACCGCCGCCGTAACCGGCAAATGCTTGGCCCGGGCGCGGCGGCTGGATATGTCGCGCTCAGACGCCCAGCGACTTCAGCTTGCGGTGCAGCGCGGAGCGCTCCATGCCGATGAACTCGGCGGTTTTCGAGATGTTGCCGCCGAACCGATTGATCTGGGCGATCAGATAGTCCTTCTCGAACTGTTCGCGCGCCTCGCGCAGCGGCAGCGCCATGATGTGCTGGTCGGATTGATTCGGCGTTCGCGGCATGACATCGCCGATCTCGGCCGGCAAAAGGTCCGCGGTGATCGGCGCATCGACGTCGTCGCCGCGCGCAAGGATCATCAGGCGCTCGACATTGTTGCGCAGCTGGCGAACGTTGCCCGGCCAGTTGTGCGCCTGCAGCACGGCCAGCGCGTCGTCGCCGATGCGGCGCGGCTTGATGCCGGCCTGGCGGGCGATCTGCTTCATGAAATTGTCGACGAGGTAGGGAATATCCTCGCGCCGCTCGGCCAATCCCGGCACGATGACCGGAACAACCGCCAGACGATGGTAAAGATCCTCGCGAAAACGCCCGTCGGCAATCATCGCTTCGAGGTTCTGCGAGGTCGAGGAGATGATGCGGACATCGACCTTGACCCGCTTGGTTCCCCCTACCCGCTCGAACTGCTGCTCGACCAGCACGCGCAGGATCTTGTTCTGCGTCTCGCGCGGCATGTCGGCGACCTCGTCGATGTAGAGGATACCGCGATGGGCCTCCTCCAGCGCGCCGACCTTGCGCTCGACGCCATTCGATTCGGTGCCGAACAGCTCGATCTCCATGCGCTCGGGCGTGATGTTGGCGGCGCTCAGCGTCACGAAAGGTGCGCTCTTGCGCGCCGACAGCGTGTGGATGGCGCGCGCGGCCAGTTCCTTGCCCGAGCCCGACGGTCCGATGATCATCACGCGGCTGTTGGTCGGCGCGACGCGTTCGATGGTCTGACGCAACTGGCTCATCGCCGACGACATGCCGATCAGATCGAAGGTTTCGCCGCTGCGCAGCTTGAGGTCGGAAACCTCGCGCCGCAATTTCGAGGTCTCGAGCGCACGTTCGGCAATAAGGATCAGCCTGTCGGCCTTGAACGGTTTTTCGATGAAGTCATAGGCGCCGCGACGGATGGCGGAGACCGCCGTTTCGATGTTGCCGTGGCCGGAAATCATCACCACCGGCAAGGTCGGATGCATGGTCTTGATCTCGTCGAGCAGCGCCAGCCCGTCCAGGCGCGAGCCCTGCAGCCAGATATCGAGGAAAATCAGCCGCGGCGCGCGATCAGCTATAGCAGCGAGCGCGCTGTCAGCATCGAATGCCGTGCGGGTTTCGTGACCTTCGTCGCTCAGTATGCCCGCGACGAGCTCACGGATGTCTTCCTCGTCATCGACGATGAGAATATCAGACGCCATTACCGACCTTTTCAGTTTCTCTTTCGTTTTCCGCCCTGCTTTCGCCGCGCGGAGCCGTTGCGGCCGCAGGCGGCAGGATGATGCTGATCATCGCGCCGCGCCCATCGTGGAAGTCCGCTGGAGCATCGTGTAGTTCCAGCCTGCCGCCATGGTCCTCCACGATCTTCTTGACGATAGCGAGGCCCAGTCCGGTGCCCTTCTCGCGTGTGGTCATGTAGGGCTCGAGCAGCCGTTGGCGATTCTCGCGCGGCAGGCCTTTGCCATTGTCGATGACGTCGATTCGAATCGCACCATTCTGGCGCCCGGCTTGAATCCGGATTATGCCGTGCGAACCGTCCTTCTGTTCCAATCCATCGATGGCCTCGGCGGCGTTCTTGATCACATTGCCGAAAGCCTGCGCCATCAAGCGGCTGTCGAAAGTGCCCTTGAGCGGCTCCGTGCCGAAGATCCGCTCGAAAGTGATGTCGGCGCGGCTGACCTCGACCAGGAACGAGGCCTCACGCAGCGATTCGCGCAGATCTATCGCCTTCATCTCGGGCTTCGGCATGCGCGCGAACGCCGAGAATTCGTCGACCATACGGCCGATATCCTCAACCTGACGGATGATGGTGTCGGTGCATTGGTCGAAAACCTCGCGGTCCTCGGTAATCACCTTGCCGTAACGGCGCTTGATACGTTCGGCCGAGAGCTGGATCGGCGTCAGCGGGTTCTTGATCTCGTGGGCGATACGCCGCGCCACGTCCGCCCAGGCCGACGAGCGCTGCGCCTGAACCAGGTCGGTGATGTCGTCGACCGTCACCACATAGGATTTTTCCTCCGAGCCGTCGTCGCCGGCCTCGATCGTGATCTGCACGTTGAAGGTCCGCTCGGCACCGGCGCGGTAGAAGGTCACCTGCTCACGATAGACGGGTTTGCCGGACTTGCGGCCGATCTCGAAGACGCGGCCGACATGCGGCAGCACGGCGGAAAGATTCTGCCCAAGGGCTGCGCTGGCCGAAATCGCCAGCATCGCCTCGGCCGAGCGGTTGACGATGGTGACGATGCCGTAGGGATCGACGCCGATGACGCCGGCGGTGACGCCGGCAAGCACAGCTTCCGAGAAGCGGCGCCGTTCGTCGATCAGGTCCTTGGCGGACAGGATCTCATTGCGCTGCGATTTCAGTTCGAGAAGCATCTTGTTGAACGTATCGCCGAGCGACGCGACATCGCCATCCGAAGGCCTGACGGGAACCGCGACGTCGAGATTGCCGGTCGCGACCTCGTCGGCGGCGCCGATGAGCTGGCGAATGGGCCGCACCAGACGGTCGGCGACCGCGATGCCGGTCCAGATCGCGGACAGGATGATGATGAGCGTCAACGACAGATAGGGCAGCGCGAACGCCACCTGAGAGGTACGGCGGTTATCTTCCAGCCCCCGATATTCGTCGGTGTTGGACCTGACGATCTGCCTTGCCTTGATCACTTCGGGATCGACGAGCCGAATGGTGTAGAGGTAGAGTCCTTCGATCTCCCGCAGCTTGACGATGGCGCCCATGATGTTGCGCGTTTTCGGTTCGATCAGCACCGGCTTGCCGTCGGTAGCGCTGGCCACCGCGCCTTCCGGCGGCTCGGGCATGGCGAAATCCGTATCGGTCTTGGCGCTCATGACGAAAGAGCCGTCCGGCTTGATCAGCGCCGCATGGGCCAGCGAACGGCCCACGGCTTCCTTGTTCATCAGGTCGAGAAAGCCGGTACGATCAAGGCCGTAGAGCGTGCGCGACGCATCGAGATCATAGGCCATGGACAGCGTCGTGCCCTGGAGGTTGCGGGCATTTTCCTGGACATAGGCGTCGGCGATCGACAGCGATGAATTGACGATCGTCTTGGTGCGGATCTCGAACCAGCGGTCGAGGCCGATGTCGAGCGTGATCGACGCGATGATGGCCACCATGATGGCGGGAATGGCGGCAACCAGGGCGAACATGGCGACAATGCGCACATGCAGCCGCGAAGCGGCCTTGCCATGCCGGCGCGCCATCAGGATGCGGTGCACCTCACGCCCGACCAGCGCGATAAGAAACAGGACGAAAGCCGCGTTGAGGGCAATCAGCGCCAGCGTCGTCGACTCGTTCGGTGTGATCGGCGTGGCGCCAACGAGGATGGTGAACGAGATCGCCGCCATCATCAGCGCGCCGACGACCGCGATCACGCCTGGCAGCGCAAGCAGCCGGCGCCCGTCGCGAGCGCCGGGTTCGCTGAAAAGCGGTTGGTTTGTTGTCGGTGCCTGCGGAGCCATGTCGCCGTCTAGAGCCATGATTGCGTCGGATGTATGCAACGCATTGTGGCGATTATGCAACAAGTGTGACCGAGACGGAAATCTTTCGCGAGCCGATCCCCTGAAAAGAGCGCGGGATCAGATCAAGGCTCAGCCCTGCCGCGATGATTTGTAGACGTTGACGCCGAGCTCGCGAATCTTCTTGCGCAGCGTGTTGCGGTTCAAGCCCAGCAGTTCCGCGGCCTTGATCTGGTTGCCGCGCGTTGCCGTCATCGACGCCAGGACAAGCGGAAACTCGACCTCGGACAGGATGCGCTGATAGAGCCCGGCAGGAGGCAAGTCACCGGCAAACGACGCGAAATAGCGCTGCAGGAAATGCTCGACCGCCTGGCCAATCGACAGGTCGTCGGGAATGAGGTTGCCGCCTCCCGGCACTACGGGCCGCTCGCCGGTCTTCAGCTCGGCCTCGATGATCTCGGCGGAAATCTCGTCCTGCGAATAGAGCGCGGCGAGCCTCCGAACGAGGTTTTCCAGTTCGCGAACATTGCCTGGCCAAGGATAGCGCTTCATCAGTTCGATGCCGCCGGACGAGATGCGCTTGGTCTGCAGGCCTTCCATCTCGCCGAGCTTGAAGAAGTAGCGGACGAGGTCCGGCACATCCTCGGAGCGCTCACGCAGCGCCGGCAGCCGGAGCGGCACGACGTTGAGGCGATAGAACAGATCCTCGCGAAAAAGCCCCTGGTTGATCAGCGTGCGCAGATCCTTGTTGGTGGCGGCGACGATGCGCACGTCGGTCTTGATCGGCGTGCGTCCGCCAACCGTCGTATATTCACCCTGTTGGAGCACGCGCAGCAGACGCGTCTGCGCCTCCATCGGCATGTCGCCGATTTCGTCGAGGAACAGCGTGCCGCCTTCAGCCTGTTCGAAGCGCCCTGTCGAGCGGTTCTGCGCGCCGGTGAAGGCGCCCTTCTCGTGGCCGAACAGTTCCGATTCGATCAGGTCGCGAGGGATCGCCGCCATGTTGATGGCCACGAAGGGGCCGCCGCGGCGGCGGCCATATTCATGCAGCGCGCGCGCCACCAGCTCCTTGCCGGTGCCGGATTCGCCCGAGATCATCACCGTCAGGTCGGTCTGCATCATGCGCGCCAGCATGCGGTAGATGTCCTGCATGGCGGCCGAACGGCCGACCAGCGGCATTGCATCGGGCTGCTCTTCCGGCCGCGCATCGATCTTCGGCCGCCGCGGCTCGGAAAGCGCCCGGTTGACGATGTTGAGCAGTTCGGTCAGGTCGAACGGCTTGGGCAGATATTCGTAAGCGCCGGTTTCGGATGCGCGGATCGCCGTCATGAAGGTGTTCTGCGCACTCATGACGATAACCGGCAGCTCCGGCCTCGCCTTCTTAATGCGCGGCAGCATGTCGAAGGCGTTTTCGTCCGGCATGACCACATCGGTGATGACCAGATCGCCCTCGCCCGCCGCCACCCAGCGCCAAAGCGTCGAAGCGTTGGATGTGACGCGCACCTCATGACCGGCGCGCGAAAGCGCCTGGTTGAGGACAGTGCGGATCGCCGCGTCGTCGTCGGCGACGAGAATATTGCCGCGAACGGTCATTTGCGGTCTCCTTCACCGTCATCATCGGCGCCGTTTGGCGCTTCTTTCCAGGCCGGCATCAGGATGCGGAATGTGGTGCCGCGCGGCGTCGATTCGCATTCGATGATGCCGCCATGCTCGCCGACGATTTTGGCGACCAGCGCCAGCCCCAGCCCCGAGCCGTTCGGCTTGGTGGTGATGAACGGGTCGAACAGGATCGGCAAGATGTCTTCGGAGACGCCGGAGCCGTTGTCGCGCACGCAGAATTCCAGCGGCAGCGACACGCGGTCCTGGGTGCCCGGAACGGAAACACGGATGCCTGGCCGGAAGGCGGTCGACAGCACAATCTCGCCCTGCGGGTCGCTGCCGATCGCCTCGGCGGCGTTCTTGACCAGGTTGAGAAACACCTGGATCAACTGGTCGCGGTTGGCAAACACCGGAGGCAACGAAGGATCATAATCCTCCAATATCTTGATTCTCTTGGCAAAACCGTTCTTGGCAATCGCCTTCACATGGTCGAGAACGACATGGATGTTGACGGGGTAGCGGTCGATCGGCCGCTCGTCGGAAAACACCTCCATGCGATCGACCAGCGACACGATGCGGTCGGTCTCGTCGGTGATCAGCCGCGTCAGCGCGCGGTCTTCGTCGGAAGCCGACAGTTCGAGCAACTGGGCAGCGCCGCGGATGCCTGAGAGCGGGTTCTTGATCTCATGGGCAAGCATCGCCGCCAGACCGGTGACCGAACGTGCCGCGCCCCGATGCGTCATCTGCCGGTCGATCTTGTCGGCCATCGACCGTTCCTGGAACATAACCACCACCGAGCCCGGAAATTCCGGTACCGGCGCGACATAGAGATCGACGACCTTCTCGATGCCGAGCCGCGGCGACGACACGTCGACGCGGTACTCGTTGACCGGAGCCCGGCGCTCGCGCACCTGGTCGACCAGTGTCAGCAGCGGGCTGCCGAAGGGAATGAGTTTTGACAGCGTGTTGCGGGCGAGCATGGTCGCGCTCGAACGAAAGAAGTCTTCCGCGTCGGCGTTGGCGAAGGTGATGAACCCCTCCTCGCTGATCATGATCACCGGGCGACGGATGGTGTTGAGCACGATCTGGGCGGCATCCGCCATTTCGGCGCCCTGGCCGGCGGCGGCGTTCATGCGGCGCTCCGCAGGTTCAAGGGTTGCGGATCGCGCGAAAACGCATCGCGCAGCAAGGCAATGACGCGCGCGGGCTCGAATGCGGTCAGTATGGCCTTTCGGCTGTCGTCGGCGACGCCGCCGGCATGCCGATCAAGATACCAGCCAAGATGCTTGCGCGCCTGGCGCAGGCCGCTTTCGGCACCGTAGAGCGCCAGCATGTCCTCATAGTGGGCCACGATGTAGTCGGCGAGCGCCGTCGAGTCCCGTGGCATGTTTGGCGTCGCCTCGCCGGTCGCCGCGGCCGCAATGCCGCCTGCGATCCAGGGCGCGCCATAATGGGCACGGCCGATCATCACGGCGTCGGCACCCGATTGATCGAGAATGTCGGCCGCTTCCGCCGGCGAAGAGACGTCACCATTGGCGACGACCGGGATGGACACGGCTTCCTTGACGCGGGCGATGGCGCGCCAGTCGGCCTTGCCCTGGTAGAACTGGCAGCGCGTGCGGCCATGCACGGTCACCATGCTGACACCGGCCTGCTCGGCGCGGCGCGCGAGCATCGGCGCGTTGAGCGCGCCCTCGTCCCAGCCAAGCCGCATCTTGACCGTCACCGGCACCTCGACCGCGCCGACAACGGCGTCGATCAGCGACAGTGCGTGGTCGAGATCCAGCATCAATGCCGAGCCGGCATAGCCGCCGGTAACCTTCTTGGCCGGGCACCCCATGTTGATGTCAATAATGTCGGCCCCCTCACCGGCGGCGATTCTGGCACCTTCGGCCATGTGCATCGCTTCACGGCCTGCTAGCTGAACCATATGGACGGGCAGGCCGGAGTGGCGTATGCGCAGGTTGAAACCGGCCCTGCCCTTGGCGAGCTCTCCGCTGGCAACCATTTCGGACACGACCAGGCCCGCTCCATGCGCGTGGGCGCGCTGCCGGAACGGCTCGTCCGTAATCCCCGACATCGGTGCAAGGAACACGCGATTGCGGAGTCTCACACCGCCGACATCAAGCGGCCCTGCCAATTTGGTCAAGTCAGGCAATTTGGTCAAGTTAACCATGCACAAAAACCAAGCATCTTCATTCGTTGCACATTCTCTAGCCAGAACCGCCGCAATGTGCAACGCGGAATGACGTCACATTAAGGCGCAATTGGGAAAATGCTGGTCTTCGGGATTGGCAGCGACCAAAGCGCCGCGCGTCCCTCAGGACGCGCAAAGGACGCTTTGGAATTTCATACTTAGCGCACGATCTTTCCGAAAACCGATTACACTTTTCGGGATCGTGCGCTAGGACCAAACGGGCATGACTGACGCAAGTGAAAATCACGTTTCGGATGCGGATGGCAGGGTCGCGGTGGTGATCGTTGCGGCCGGCCGTGGTGCGCGCGCCGGACAGGCCAACGGACCGAAGCAATATCAACACATTGGCGGCTTTGCCGTCATTGCACACACGCTGGACATTTTTCTGGCCCACCCGCGGACCAGCGAGATCGTCGTCGCCATTCATGCCGATGACCACGAGCTGTTCCGGCAGGCGGCGGGCGCCAATGTCGAGCGCGTCACCGCCATCATGGGCGGGGCGACGAGGCAGGAATCCGTCCGGCTCGGCCTGCTTGCCCTTAGAGGCCACGCGCCGGCGCAGGTTCTGATCCACGACGCCGTCCGCCCGTTTGTCGATGCGGACCTGATAGATCGCACCATCGCCGCCATCGGCGAGCGCGAGGGCGCGTTGCCCGCTTTGCCCGTCGCCGACACGCTGAAGCGCGAATCGGCCTCCGGCGTGGTTGGCGAAACCGTTTCGCGCAGCGGTCTTCACGCGGCGCAAACGCCACAGGGCTTTCCGTTCTGGCCCATTCTTGCCGCGCACGAGAAAGCCCATCATCTGGGAAGAATGGATTTTACCGACGATGCCGCGATCGCCGAATGGGCGAATATTCCGGTCAAGATCGTTCCGGGCTCGCCCGACAATGTCAAACTCACCTGGGCACGGGATATTGCGATGGCGGACCAGCGGCTTTCCGGCGAACGCGTGCGCTTTCCCGATATCCGTACCGGCAATGGCTACGACGTCCACGCCTTCGAACCGGGAGACCATGTCACTTTGTGTGGCGTCGCCATAGCGCACGACAAGAAGCTGTCCGGTCATTCCGACGCCGATGTCGGTCTGCACGCCTTGACCGATGCGCTGCTGGCGACTTGCGGCGCAGGCGACATCGGCACGCATTTCCCGCCGTCCGACCCGCAGTGGAAAGGCGCTGCGTCGCGCATATTCGTCGAGCATGCGGCAAGGCTGGTGCGCGCGCGCGGCGGCCGCATCGCCAATGCCGACATCACGCTGATCTGCGAAGCGCCGCGCGTCGGACCGCATCGCGAGGCCATGACCGCAGCCCTTTCTCAGATGCTGGCGATTACGCCGGATCGCATCTCGATCAAGGCCACAACCAATGAGAAGCTCGGCTTTGTCGGGCGCGAGGAAGGCATTGCGGCGATCGCCACCGCCAGCGTGGTGTTTCCCGGCGAGGTGCCGGAATGACCCACAACGAGCTGGCAAATGCCCTGCTGCAAGCCTGCCAGAGACGCGGCATCATGCTGGCAACGGCGGAAAGCTGCACCGGCGGCATGATCATCGCCGCGTTGACCGACATCGCCGGCTCGTCCGCCGTGATCGATCGTGGCTTCATCACCTATTCCAACGAAGCCAAGATGGACATGCTCGGTGTTTCCGCCGCCACGCTCGAGGCGCATGGCGCGGTTTCGCGCGAGACTGCGATTGAAATGGCGGCAGGCGCGCTTGCCCGTTCGCGCGCCGGGCTGACCCTGGCGGTCACCGGGATCGCTGGGCCTGGCGGCGGTTCGGCGGGAAAACCGGTCGGCCTGGTCTGGTTCGGGGTTGCGCTGGACGGCCGACCGATTGTCGCCGAGCACCAGCTCTTTGCAGACAAAGGCCGCGATTTCATTCGTCGCGAAACGGTCCGGCAAGCGCTGGAACTGGGCCTGCAAGCACTCGGATAGGGTTATAAAACGTTGGGCGGGCGGGCCCGAAAGCTGGATTTGCGGTTACGTTTTCGATTCCGGGCTGCTTTGCCCTAAGCGTGGCTCCGTCCCAGCCAGCAGCCTCCGAATGTTGGCACGATGGCGCGCAATCACGTAGATGCTGCCCGCAATCACCAACAACCGATAGGCCAACGGTTGCTCCAGGCCACAGATGAGGGCGATCGCGGTCAACGCCGCTACCATCGAACTCAGGGAAACTATCCGAGACGTAGCCAGCACAGCACCAAAAGCCGCCGCAGCCCCCACACCTACCGGCCAAGACAGAGCCAGCAACACGCCAAGCCCCGTCGCAGCGGATTTGCCACCTGTAAAATTCAGCCAGATCGAACGGCCATGTCCCAACAACACGGCAATTCCGGCCAGGCAAACAGCCCAAGGCACCCAGGTTTGCAGGTCAAGCGGGGTCGATGGCGTAACCAACGGCAACGTGATGAACCAGGGATAGAACCAGCGGGCAAAGACGATCGCCGCCGCGCCTTTCAGCACATCCAGCAACAACACCACCAACGCAGGCCATTTTCCCAAGACCCGCAAGACGTTCGTTGCCCCGGTGGATTTGGAGCCATGCTCCCGGATATCGATGCCCTTGAGCAGCTTCCCCGCCAGATAACCCGTGGGCATGGAACCGAAGAGATAGGCGATCGCCAGTCCAACGGTGCTCGCTATCCAGAAAAGCATGCGCAGGGCCTCAAGACGGTTTTGCACCGTAGATGACGTCTGCGCGCTTCTCGAACGCCTCGGCAAACATGCGGAAGGCGCGATCGAACATGGTTCCCATGACCGCGCCCAGAATACGGCTCTTGAACTCGTAGTCGATGAAGAAGCGGACGGCGCAACCGGCGCCGTCGGGTTCGAAACGCCAGACATTGCTCAAATATTTGAACGGCCCGTCGATGTATTTCACGTCGATGGCGTTCTCGGCGGGCTTCAGCAGCACCTGCGTCGTGAAGGTTTCGCGGATGGCCTTGTAGCCGATGCTCATGTCGGCAAGCAGAACAGTGCGCCCGTCACGCTCCTTGCGCGAGCGAACCGTCAGCGCTTCGCAAAGCGGCAGGAATTGCGGATAGGATTCAACATCGGCGACCAAAGCGAACATCTGCTCGGGTGTATGGGATACGCGTCGGGTGGCTTCGAATTTTGGCATGGAACCAGCTGATTAAGCTGATTTCTTGAGAATCGCTTCCCGTGCCGCGCGCAGCTTGGCGAAATCGTCGCCGGCGTGATGCGATGAACGCGTCAGCGGACTAGACGCCACCAGCAGGAAACCCTTGGTCCGGCCGATCGTCTCAAAGGATTTGAACTCCTCCGGCGTGACGAAGCGGATCACCGGATGGTGCTTCTTCGACGGCTGCAGGTACTGGCCGATGGTCATGAAATCGACATTGGCGGACCGCAGATCGTCCATCAGCTGCAGGATTTCATTCCGTTCCTCGCCCAGCCCCACCATGATGCCGGACTTGGTGAAGATTGACGGATCAAGCTCCTTGACCCGCTGCAACAGCCGGATCGAATGGAAATAGCGGGCGCCCGGACGAACCGTCAGATAGTTCGACGGTACGGTTTCGAGATTGTGGTTGAAGACGTCGGGCTTGGCGGCCACGACGATCTCCAGCGCGCCGTCCTTGCGCAGGAAGTCGGGCGTCAGGATTTCGATCGTCGTCGAAGGCGTCGCGGCCCTGATGGCGCGGATGACCTCGGCGAAATGCTGCGCACCGCCATCGGCGAGATCGTCGCGGTCGACCGAGGTGATGACGACATGGGTCAGGCCCATCTGCTTGACCGCATGCGCGACGCGGGCCGGTTCATCGGGGTCAAGTGCTGTCGGAATGCCGGTGGCGACGTTGCAGAAGGCGCAGGCGCGGGTGCAGATCTCGCCCATGATCATGAAGGTGGCGTGCTTCTTTTCCCAGCATTCGCCGATATTGGGGCAGCCGGCCTCTTCGCAGACCGTCACCAGCTTGTGCGATTTGACGATCTCGCGCGTTTCGGCATAGCCCTTCGACATCGGCGCCTTGACGCGGATCCAGTCGGGCTTGCGCAGCACGTCCTGGTCAGGCTTGTGCGCCTTTTCCGGATGCCGCAAGCGCGGGGCGTTGGCGATCGTATCGAGGACAGTGACCATCGGGAAACCTGGTTCATTCGCGACGCCAGTCAGGCGTTCGCTGTCATAACGTCATCTAAGACTTTTCAACGCAAAGAAAAAGGCCGCCACGGCGCATGCCGCAACAGCCTTTTTCGCATAGCAACTCTTCAGTGATGCTAACGGCGCACAAGACGCCCGGCCCAGATCAGCAGGCAGGCACCAATAAAGCCGGTGATCAGATAGGCAATCCAGCCGACGCCGAACGGGCCAAAATTGAGAGCCTGCAGAATGGCGTTCAGCACGACCGCGCCAACGATGCCCATAACGATGTTCATGAAGATGCCGGTGTTGCTCTTCATGAACATTTCGGCGAACCAGCCTGCCAGGCCGCCGATGATGATGGCTGCTATCCAGCCGACGCCATTCAGGTGCATATGCCTTCTCCTTGTGGGATACGTGAAAACGCATCCGCAAACGAAGTACCTTGCCGCCGGGTTCCATCTGTAGCAGCGCTTTCAATCTATCACGCGTTGAGCGCGCGGCCATAGGCGTCGAGCACGCTTTCCTTCATCATCTCCGACAGCGTCGGGTGCGGGAAGATGGTGTGCATCAGCTCTTCCTCGGTCGTCTCCAGGTTCATCGCCACGACAAAACCCTGGATCAGTTCGGTCACTTCGGCACCGACCATGTGGGCGCCGAGCAATTGACCGGTCTTCTTGTCGAAGATGGTCTTGATGAAACCCTGATCCTCACCGAGCGCAATCGCCTTGCCATTGGCGGCGAACTGGAAGCGCCCGACCCGGATGTCCTTGCCCTCGGCCTTGGCCTTGGCTTCCGTCAGGCCAACCGAGGCGACCTGCGGATTGCAATAGGTGCAGCCCGGAATCTTCAGCTTGTCGGTGGCATGCACGCCAGGAAAATCAGCGATCTTCTCGATGCACACGACTCCCTCATGTTCGGCCTTGTGGGCGAGCATAGGCGGGCCGGCGACATCGCCGATGGCGTAGATGCCCGGCACGTTGGTCTTGCCGTAACCATCGATGACGACGCAGCCACGCTCCGTCTTCACGCCAAGCGCCTCGAGTCCGAGGCCCTCGATGTTGCCCTGCACGCCGACGGCCGAGATCATCCGATCGGCGGTGATCTTCTCGACCTTGCCGTCCTTCATCTCGACATGCGCGGTGACCGAGTTGGCACCCTTCTCGATCTTGGTCACCTTGGCTTCGAGGATGATCTTCATGCCTTGCTTCTCGAACTGCTTCTGAGCGAATTTCGAGACTTCGGCATCCTCGACCGGCATCACCGCAGGCAGCAGCTCGACCACCGTCACTTCGGCGCCCATGGTGCGGTAGAAGGAGGCGAATTCGATGCCGATGGCGCCCGACCCCATGACCAGCAGCGACTTCGGCATCTCCTTCGGCACCATGGCTTCAAAATAAGTCCAGATCAGCTTGCCGTCCGGCTCGATACCGGGCAGTGCGCGTGGCCGGGCGCCGGTCGCCAGGATGATGTGCTTGGCGGTATAGGTGCCCTCGCCCTTGACGCCTTTCGGCACCGGCGGCTGCGGCTCCATCGGCTTCTTGGCCGTCTTCGACACGACGATCTCGCCCGGCTTCGAAAGCTTGGCTTCGCCCCAGATGACGTCGACCTTGTTCTTCTTCATGAGGAAGGCAACGCCGCCATTGAGCCGCAGCGACACCTTGCGCGAGCGATCGACGACGGCTGACGCATCGACGCTGACCTTGCCGTCGAGCTTCAGCCCGTAATCCTTTAGGTGGTCCGAATAGTGCATGATCTCGGCCGAGCGCAGCAGCGCCTTGGTCGGGATGCAGCCCCAGTTGAGGCAGATACCGCCGAGATGCTCGCGCTCGACGATCGCCGTCTTGAAGCCGAGTTGCGCGGAACGCACCGCGGTGACATAGCCGCCAGGGCCGGAGCCGATGATGATGACGTCGTAGTTCTCAGCCACGGTTTTTCTCCTTCACAATTCCAGCATGACGCGCACGACGGGTGCCAGCGCCTTGCCGATGTTTCGCGTGTTTTCGGCATCGAGATGGACGCCGTCGAGCGGGGTGGTTTGCGCCACGCTGCCGGCGTCGAAGAAGCCGCAGCCAACCTCATCGGCAAGGGCGGCGTAGAGCGGCGCCAGCCGGGTGGAGGCGTCGTCGCCGCCGGCAAACATCTCCTTGAATTCGGCATTGTCTGTACGGCTGACCACAGGCGGCGAAACGATCAGGATCTGTGGCGCCGGCCAGTCGAACGGATAGTCGTGACCGCGCACGATGTCGATCAGCCGCTGGATGCCCTGCTTGGCCGCGACGGGATTGCCGTGGATCCACGGCTTCATGTCGTTGGCGCCAAGCATGATGACAATCAGGTCGATCGGCGCATGGGTCGTCAGGACGGTTGGTAGCAGTTTTGCACCGTTGCGGTCCGCACCGGCCAGATGATCGTCGAAGGCCGTGGTGCGGCCGTTGAGGCCATCGGCAATCACTTGCACGCCGGCGCCTAACGCTGCCTGCAGCACGCTCGGCCAGCGGTCTTCCAGCGCGTGGCGGCCACCTTCGGCATTGTAGCCCCAGGTCAGCGAGTCGCCGTAACAAAGAACCGTCTTCATGCGCCCACCTGTGCGTTAATCGAGCCGCGCCTCAACCGCCAGCGCACGAACAGCCAGTGAACCAGCACAGTGGCCAGGTTCGGCAAAACCAGGCCGGCGACGATCGGCAGGTCACCTCCCCACTGGCGCTTATCGACCGGCTGAGAGAACGTCCAACCGATCAGGCCGAGCCCGATCAGCACGAACAGGACAATTGCGCAGAGGCCCAGCCAGTTGATGATCGACGGTGCGTTCGAAAAAAGCTGCGCGATGAAAAACACGATCGTCGCGACAATGGTGACAAGCACCGACGTCATGAACACCAGAATGTATTCTTCCTGCGCATGGGTTGCGACCGCCAGCTGTTGAGCAATCAGGCCGCCTGCCAATCCTGACAGGAAAAACGCCATAAGGGAGGTGAAGAAGATCCGCACCGCCCTCTCCGTCCTAGACCAGCATGCCCATCGGATTCTCGATCAGGCGCTTGAAGGCGACCAGCAGTTCGGCACCCAGCGCGCCGTCGACGGCGCGATGGTCGGTCGACAGCGTCACCGACATCACGGTGGCGATTTTGATCTCGCCGTTCTTGACCACCGCCCTCTCCTCGCCGGCACCAACGGCCAGGATGGTCGCATGCGGCGGGTTGATGACGGCGGCAAAGTCCTTGATGCCGAACATGCCGAGGTTGGACACCGCCGTGGTGCCGCCCTGATACTCTTCCGGCTTCAGCTTGCGGCTGCGCGCCCGGCTGGCCAGATCCTTCATCTCGTTGGAGATGGTGGACAGCGTCTTCTCATCCGCCTTGCGGATGATCGGCGTGATCAGGCCACCCGGGATCGACACGGCGACGCCGACATCGGCATGCTTGTGCTTGACCATGGCGCTTTCGGTCCATGAGGCATTGGCATCCGGCACTGCCTTCAGCGCCATAGCCATCGCCTTGATGACCATGTCGTTGACCGACAGCTTGTAAGCCGGAGCGTCGCCCTTATCGGTCTTCTTCACCGGGGCAGCCGCATTGATCTGCGTGCGCAGCGCCAGCAGCGCATCGAGTTCGCAGTCGAGCGTCAGGTAGAAATGCGGGATGGTGGTCTTGGCCTCGACCAGGCGGCGCGCAATGGTCTTGCGCATATTGTCATGCGGGACGAGGTCGTAGGAGCCTGCCTCGAACAGTTTCAGCACCTGATCGTCCGACATCGCCTTTACCGGCGCGGCAGCAGCAGCCGGAGCCTTGGCGGCAGACGCCGCCTGGGCACCTCCACCGGCAATCGCCGCGTCGACATCCGCCTTCACCACCCGGCCATGCGGGCCGGTGCCGGACACGGCAGAGACATCGACGCCGGCCTCCTTCGCAATGCGGCGTGCGAGCGGCGAGGCGAAGGTGCGGCCTTCCGGCGACTGGCCGATCTCCCCCCTTGTGGGGGAGATGCCCAGCAGAGCAGAGGGGGGCGTGACAGAATGCGACGCCGGCGGGACAGCGCCCCCCTCTGTCGACTTCGTCGACATCTTCCCCACGGGTGGGGAGATTGGCGCCTTGTCCTGCTTGGCCTCCGCTTTCGCCGTCACAGCACCACCATCGCTTTTCGCGGCAGCACCGACATCCTCGCCCTCTCCGGCGAGCACGGCGATCAGCGCATTGACCTTGACGCCTTCGGTGCCGGCGGGAACGACGAGCTTGGCAACCGTGCCCTCATCGACAGCCTCGACTTCCATCGTCGCCTTGTCGGTCTCGATCTCGGCAATGACATCGCCCGGCGAAACCTTGTCGCCTTCCTTGACGAGCCACTTGGACAGATTGCCCTCTTCCATCGTGGGCGACAGGGCCGGCATGGTGATGTTGATTGGCATTTTGTCCTCCCGCCCGGTTCAGCGATACGTGACGGCTTTGACCGCCTCGATGACTTCGCCGACATTCGGCAACGCCAGCTTCTCGAGGTTGGCCGCATAAGGCATCGGCACGTCCTTGCCGGCAATGGTGATCACAGGCGCGTCCAGAAAGTCGAAGGCGCGCTGCGACACCTGGTTGGCGATATGGTCGCCGACCGAGTTCTGCGGATAACCTTCCTCCACCACCACCAGGCGGTTGGTCTTCTTGACCGAGGCGATGATGGTGTCGAGATCGAGCGGCCGGATCGTGCGCAAGTCGATGATCTCGGCATCGATGCCAAGGCCACGCAGTTCCGCTTCAGCCTTGACCGCATAGGTCATGCCGATGCCGAAGGAGACGATGGTGACGTCCTTGCCTGATTTATGGATGCGCGCCTTGCCGATCGGCAGCACGAAATCGTCGAGCTTCGGTACGTCGAAGGACTGACCGTAAAGGATCTCGTTCTCGAGGAAGATGATCGGGTTCGGATCGCGGATCGCTGCCTTCAGCAAGCCTTTGGCGTCGGCGGCGGTGTAGGGCATCACCACTTTCAGGCCCGGAATGTGGCTGTACCAGGCGGCATAGCACTGCGAGTGCTGGGCAGCGACGCGTGCGGCGGCACCGTTCGGTCCACGGAACACGATCGGCGCACCCATCTGGCCGCCGGACATATAGAGCGTCTTGGCGGCCGAGTTGATGATCTGGTCGATCGCCTGCATGGCGAAGTTGAAGGTCATGAACTCGACGATCGGCTTCAGGCCGGCCATCGCCGCACCCACGCCAACGCCGGCAAAGCCATGCTCGGTGATCGGCGTGTCGACGACGCGCCGCGGCCCGAATTCCTGCAGCAGGCCTTGCGTGATCTTGTAGGCGCCCTGGTATTCGGCAACCTCCTCGCCCATGACGAAGACATCGCCGTCGCGGCGCATTTCCTCGGCCATCGCATCGCGCAGCGCTTCGCGCACCGTGGTCGAGACCATTTCCGTGCCGGCCGGAATGTCCGGATCGGCGGCGATTTCCGTCTTCGGAGCAGCAGCCACGGGCGCAGCCGGCTTTGCGGCCTCCGCCTTATCCTCTGCGGCCGCCGGAGCCTCTGCCTTTGCAGGCGCTTCCGCCTTGGCGGGCGCCGCGGCCTTGCCGATATCCCCGGCACTTTCGCCGTCCTGTAGGAGCACAGCGATCGGTGTGTTGACCTTGACGCCTTCGGTACCGGCGGCGATCAGGATCTTGCCCAGCGTGCCTTCGTCAACAGCTTCGACTTCCATCGTCGCCTTGTCGGTCTCGATCTCGGCGATAACGTCGCCGGCGACGACCTTGTCGCCCTCGTTCTTCAACCACTTGGAAAGATTGCCCTCTTCCATGGTCGGCGAGAGAGCGGGCATGAGAATTTCGATCGGCATGTCCTTGCCCTCCCGTTACAATACGATATCGGTCCAGAGCTCGGACGGATCCGGCTCCGCGTCGTTCTGGGCAAATTCGGCGGCGTCGGCGACGATGTCGCGGACCTCCTTGTCGATGGTCTTGAGCTCGTCCTCGGTCGCCCACTTCTTTTGCATCAGCCGTGCCTTGACCTGCTCGATCGGGTCATGGTCCGAGCGCATCTTCTGCACTTCTTCCTTGGAGCGGTATTTTGCCGGATCGGACATCGAGTGACCGCGGTAGCGGTAGGTCTGCATTTCGAGAATGATCGGCCCGTTGCCGGCGCGGCACCATTCGGTCGCCTGGTCGCCGGCAGCCTTGACAGCGCGCACGTCCATGCCGTCGACCTGGATGCCTGGGATCTTGAACGAAGCGCCACGATGCGAAAAGTTGGTTTCCGCCGAAGAGCGCGACACCGAGGTGCCCATCGCATAGCGGTTATTCTCGATGATGTAGATCACCGGCAGCTTCCACAGCGAGGCCATGTTGAAGCTTTCATAGACCTGGCCCTGGTTGGCCGCGCCGTCGCCGAAATAGGTCAGCGAGACATTGTTGTTGTCGCGGTAGCGGTTGGCAAAGGCGAGACCAGTACCAAGAGACACCTGCGCACCGACGATGCCGTGGCCGCCGTAAAAGTGCTTTTCCTTGGAGAACATGTGCATGGAGCCGCCCTTGCCCCGGGACAGGCCGCCCCGACGCCCGGTCAACTCGGCCATGACGCCGCGCGGCGACAGTTCCATCGCCAGCATGTGGCCGTGGTCGCGATATGCGGTGATCATCTGGTCACCGTCGATCAGCGCCATCTTCATGCCGGTGACGACCGCTTCCTGGCCGATATAGAGGTGGCAGAATCCGCCGATGAAACCCATGCCGTAAAGCTGGCCGGCCTTTTCCTCGAAGCGGCGGATGAGCAGCATGTGCCGGTAGGCGGCAAGCTCTTCGTCCTTGGTGAATTCGACAGGCTTGGGAGCGGAAAGCCCCGATTTGCCGTCGGATTTGGATTTGGCAGGCGCTTTTCTGGCGGCGGTGGCCATGCATCACTCCCTGTTGGCGTCTCTTTGTGGACATTAGAGCAGAATGAAATCTGCTCTGGGGAGATCAGCTCCTCCCCACCGATTTTAGGGAGGCTAACACGCGTCAAAGCGTTGCGCCATGCCGAATTTGCATAGCTGGCATGCGCCTAAGCAATTAAAATCGTTGAAAATATTGGCGATTAACTGGAAATCAGTTATTTCACCAAGGTCGGTAACATAATGGTGATTTCATCGGCTTGGGACAGATTGAGCGCCTTGCGTGCCTGCTCATCGAGCATGTCCTTCTCGAGCGTGCCTTCATGCATCAGCCGAACGCGGCGCTCGAGTTCCATGCGGCGCGCCTTGATCGCATCGAGCTGGCCTTGCAGCGCAACCGTCTGGGCTTCCAGCTGATATTTCGAATAGATGCCGAATTCGCCGTGATAGGCATGAAAGCCGAAATAGGCCAGGAACACCACGCAAAGCGAGGGAATGATCAGCCGGCCGGTGTTTCTCTGCTTGTGCTGACGCGTCCACATCGCCCGATTCCTCTAGAGCGTGATGCCGAAAAGTGTGAAGCGGTTTTCGGACGACATCATGCTCTATCTCTTTGATTTAGAGTCGGATTCAGATTTCAGGTCGAACGGACCTGAAATCATCCGGCTCTTGGCCGCGAACTCAGGCGGCTCACGATCTTTTTCGCCCGATTGTGCTTAACGGACGGTTACGGGTGACCGGTTTGGCGGCGCCGAAACGAAAAAGGGCGGGAATGCTCCCGCCCTTTTGTCCGGTATCGATGAGCCGGCGTTCCGGATCAGCCCTTGACCACCGACTTACCGGCATAGCTTGCCTGCTTGCCGAGTTCTTCCTCGATGCGGATCAGCTGATTGTACTTGGCCATGCGGTCCGAGCGCGACAGCGAGCCGGTCTTGATCTGTCCGCAATTGGTGGCGACGGCGAGATCGGCAATGATCGAATCCTCGGTTTCGCCCGAGCGGTGCGACATGACGGCGGTGTAGCCGGCCTTGTGCGCGGTCTCGACGGCGTCGAGCGTTTCCGTCAGCGAGCCGATCTGGTTGACCTTGACCAGGATCGAATTGGCAACGCCCATGCGGATGCCGTCGCGCAGCCTTGCAGTGTTGGTAACGAACAAATCGTCGCCGACCAGCTGCGTCTTCTTGCCGATCAGGTCGGTCAGGTACTTCCAGCCTTCCCAGTCGTCCTCGGCCAAGCCGTCCTCGATCGAGATGATCGGATAGTCGGCGGCAAGCTTGGCCAGGTATTTGGCCTGGGCCTTGGGATCGCGTGTCTTCTTCTCGCCCTCATAAACGTAGTTGCCGTCCTTGAAGAACTCGGTCGCGGCGCAATCGAGGCCGAGCGCGATCTCGTCGCCCGGCTTGAAGCCGGCCTGCTCGATCGATTCCATGATGAAATCGAGCGCCACCGGGGCGCTTTTCAGGTTCGGGGCAAAGCCGCCCTCGTCGCCGACATTGGTGTTGTGGCCGGCATCCTTCAGCTTCTTGCGCAGCGTATGGAAGATTTCCGAACCCCAGCGTACACCTTCGCGCAGCGTCGGCGCGCCGATCGGCAGGATCATGAATTCCTGGAAGTCGATCGGGTTGTCGGCATGCGCGCCACCATTGATGATGTTCATCATCGGTACCGGCAGGAGATGCACCTTGGTACCACCGACATAACGGTACAGCGGCAGGCCGGCGGCATCAGCGGCCGCCTTGGCCACCGCCAGCGACACACCGAGAATGGCGTTGGCGCCAAGCCGGCTCTTGTTGGGCGTGCCGTCAAGCTCGATCATGGTCTGGTCGATATGGATCTGGTTTTCGGCTTCCATGCCGCCGATCGCCTCGAACAGTTCGCCGTTCACCGCTTCGACGGCCCTGAGCACACCCTTGCCGAGATAGCGGGCACCGCCGTCGCGCAGTTCGACGGCCTCGTGGGCGCCGGTCGAAGCACCCGATGGCACCGCCGCGCGGCCCATCGAGCCATCTTCGAGAATGACATCGACCTCGACGGTCGGATTTCCACGGCTGTCCAGGATTTCACGCCCGACAATGTCGATGATGGCGGTCATTTGCGATGTCCTCGATTGATCTGAAGAATGCCGCACGTCTTAGCCAAAGTGCTGCAAAAGGCAATCGGCCGGCTGGCAATTATTGCCGCGGCATCAGCCTCCGAACGATTCACGAAGCGCAAATCGCTGTCATCATAAGTCATGTACGGCAGGCCAGCTTGTGGCTATGGTGCGGGGGCGCGGGGCGAAACAGGAGGAGTTTCGCCATGTCCCAGTTGAGTGGTATCGTGAGTCTGTTCCTGATCGCGGCGGCATTCCTGACGTCGTGCGACAATCAGCAGTCGCCGCCCAAGGCGATGGCCCCCTTACACGTCAGCGAATAAGCCAGAATCCAAAGCGGCCCCGCCTCTCGGCGGGGCCGCTTTGTCGTTGCTGTTAATGCCAGTAAGGCGTGACTTTGTAATAATTGTAGGATTCGTCGCGCGCCGCCTCGCCATCCGCCCCGGTCAATTCGTTGATCGAATAGGCAGGTGCCGCCCTGAGTTGTTCCTTGGAAAAGGGCACGACATACCCGCCTTTGTCCTCATCGTAGTCGAGGCTTGCCCACGGAATGGCGTGATATTTCTCGCCGATACCGAGGAAGCCGCCAAAACCGATGACCGCGAACATGATGCCGTTCGTCATCTTGTCAAGCATCACATCCTCGATGCTGCCGATGCTCGTGCCTTCGGTATTGTAGACCGATGTGCCGATGACCCGCGAAGCGGCGATGGCTTGGGTGTGACCTGTCTGGGTTGCCATGATTGTGCTCCTCATTGTGGTTTCGAACCATACTTGGACAATGAGGGGCGCGGGCGAAGGTTCCCGACTTTTTCGGCGTCGACCGTTCACTCCGCGAGGATGAAGGTAACCTTCATATTGACGCGATAAGCAACAATCTTGCCGTCTTGGACGACGATCTTCTGGTCCTGGATCCAGGCGCCCTCGACGTTCTTCAGGGTTTTGGATGCGCGCGCAATTCCCTGTTCGATGGCGTCCTGAAAGCTCTTGTTCGACGAGGATGTGATTTCGGTGACGCGGGCGACGGACATGGCTTCCTCCTGCCAAAACGCTCATTTGCCAGCCAAGCGTATAGCCGGCTCGTGCCTTCCACAAGCGCCGGCAGTCGGCGGAGTATGCGTCCGCCCTTAGAGGCCCTTGGCGATGCGGTCGAATGCCATCAGCCGCTCGAGCAGGGCCGGCATGTCCTTCAACGGGAGCATGTTCGGGCCGTCGGAAGAGGTCGAATTGTCGGGATCCTGATGGGTCTCGATGAACACGCCGGCAACGCCGACAGCGACTGCCGCGCGGGCCAGCGTCTCGACAAAGCGGCGCTCGCCGCCCGAGGAACCGCCCTGCCCGCCCGGTTGCTGCACCGAATGCGTAGCATCGAAGATCACCGGCGCGCCGATTTCGGCCATGACAGGCAGAGCGCGCATGTCGGACACCAGCGTGTTGTAGCCGAAGGACGCGCCGCGCTCGGTGGTCAGCACATTGGCATTGCCGGATCCGGTGATCTTGGCGACGACGTTCTTCATGTCCCAGGGGGCGAGGAACTGCCCCTTCTTCACATTGATCACCTTGCCGGTTTTCGCGGCGGCGACCAGCATGTCCGTCTGGCGCGATAGGAAAGCCGGAATCTGCAGGACATCGACATGCGGCGCGACGATCGCGCACTGCTCCTCGGTATGGACATCGGTCAGCACGGGGAGCGAAAATTCCTTGCGCAACTCGTCGAAGACGGGAAGGGCTGCGTCCATACCGGCACCGCGCGTCGCCGACAGCGAGGTGCGGTTGGCCTTGTCGTAGCTGGTCTTGTAGACGAGGCCTATGCCGAGCTTGCCGGTCAACTCCTTCAGCGCGCCGGCCATGTCGAAGGCATGCTGGCGCGATTCAAACTGGCAAGGGCCGGCGATCAGCGAAAGCGCCGCCTTGTTGTCGAAGACGACATTGCCGACGGTTACAGACGAATTGGGCGCCATCGAATTGGACGCTTGCGGCTTGCTCATGGGATCTCCCGGAAGATGAAAGCCGCGCCCTGTCCGGGTGCGGACCGCACGACGATATCATTGCCCGCTATATCGTGTTGGACGGAATAGGCTGCAAGCAGCCTCGATGTCACATCGGCGTTCCGAACCGAAAAGACCACCGCTGCGAAGCGTAGGTCTGTCGGCGCACCGGCCGGCAGGCCAAAGCGCGCGGTGAAAGCCGCCCGGTCAAGCACGCTCAAATCTGCATTCGGCAAGGGAAACATGCCGCCCTGCCTGTCGGCGGCCGCATCATCCACCGCCACGGAAATCAGCCCATGCTGCTTTCCAGGCGCATCGCTGACCGCCAAGATCTCGACAATTCCGGTCGCGCCGTTGGCGTGGGCATGCAAAGCCGTGCGGTCGACATCAGGCGCGTTGACGCGCTCGCAGGCAAACAGGAAGGCGTCCGTGGCTTCGGCTCCGGCCGCGAAGGCGAGCTTGAACGATGCGATGTCGCTTTTGCCGGCCGGGTCGGTGAAGGCGCGCGAAAAACCCAGCATGTCTCCCGCCGAGATGCCGGCATCGACATAGCGTGCATGGTCGGCATCGGCATTGCCCGTGCCTAGAACAATGGCGGAAAACCCCTCGTCGCTGTTGCTGTCGCGATAGGCGCGATCACGCGTGACGAAGACATTGCCGTCTGCGATAGCCTTTGTCGCCACCTGTTCGTCGCCGACCGCGAGCGGTTCGAGATACGTGCCGTCGGCCAGGAAAACACAGCAGTTTTCCGTTCCGAAGGGATGGATGCCGGTCGGGGCCACGACGAAGCCAAGCGCGGTGAGCCGGGCTCGCGCAACCTCAAGGCTCTGCGTCGGCAGCACCAGGTGATCGAGCGGATGAGTGCCTGCGGCTGCGGTTTGGGTCATGCAGGCGCGATGTGCATCATTCCGCAAATCGGTTCAAGACTTGATCGCAATCCCGGCCAGTTCGCCCACGTCAGTTCACCGGACTTCGAAAAAGGCACCACCTGGACAAGGCATCAGCTTCCGGCAACGACATCGGCGGAATAGCGCAGTTCGCGCATCGGTTTGACCTTGCTGGTGGTCTGCGCATAGAGCGGGTGCGCCTTGTAGGCGGCCAGCGCGGCGTCGTCGGCGAACTCCGCATAGACGACCACGTCGACCTCATCGGACAGTGGATCGACCTTGGTGTTCAAGGTGACCTCGAAAAGGCTGGAATGAGGAATGTCGCCGAGCGCCAGCAAGCCGGTGCGCACAGCCTCGACATCCTCTTTTCGCCGCGCGCTGAAGAAAACGATATGCCGGATCAACCCCGCCTCCTCGATCAAAGTGCTGGGGTCTTTTGTGACGGCAGGACGTTGGCGTCAATCGACAAGGATGTCGCGGCTGCAGCCGCCGGAGCTAAACCTTGCCGGTAGCATATCGCACAATGCGGCTAAGTTCTCTCACCGTGGTGTCGAGATACCGGCCCTGATTGTACATGCCATCCCAGATCAGGAAAAACGCGATGGCGGCAATGACGATTACATAACGCATGGCTAAATCTATCGCACAAGGAATTCTGCGGCCATAGGCGTTTTTTGACGCGCTGCGCCTTGGCTGTCCAAAGGCACAGATGCCCGCCGGCGCGAGCAATCTGCTTGGCACAGCCCCGGTTGCAGCCTGCCCCTTGAAGTTTCCCCGCATGACGTGGAAGATTGTCGCACGGATTCACCGGGAAGCGCTGAAGCTCTGGTAGGGGGCGCGCACTTCATTCGAGCCCGCTCGCCGACGAACCGGTCGCGGCGGCGTTCGAAGCTGGCGAATGATCCAAGAGAACCGTGGCCCGGCAATTTGCGCCGACACCGCGGAAATCCAGGGGCATGAGATGGCGCAAAAGGAACATTTTGGCGTAGCATTGAGCGACGCGGTCAGGCTCGATGAATTCAATTTCGCGGAGATCGTGAAAGGTCTTCCAGCGAAAGCGCGCATGGTGCTATCGGCGGCGATGAACCTGCCGCGCGGTTCGCTCAAGGTCAGGCTGCCGGACGGCCGCGCCGTCCTCGTCGGCGGCAAGGGACCTGGCCCAGATGCCGAACTGGTGTTGAAGAATTGGCGCTTGCCGGGCCGCGCCTTTTCCGGCGGCACAATCGGCGTTGCCGAATCCTATATGGACGGCGATTGGGAAAGCCCTGATGTGACCAGCTTCCTGGAGCTGTTCGTGGTCAATTCGGTCATCGGCGAGCGTATCGCGGGCGGCACCAGTTGGCTGATCAACACCGTCCAGCGCATCCGCCACTGGTTCAACCAGAACACGCGCACCGGTTCGAAACGCAATATCTCGGCGCATTACGACCTTGGCAACGCCTTCTACAAGGAATGGCTCGATCCGAGCATGACCTATTCTTCGGCGCTCTACACGACCGGTGCCAACGACCTGGAAGGCGCCCAGGCCGCCAAATATCGCGCTCTGGCGAAGGATACAGGGATCGGTCCGAAGGACCATGTGCTGGAAATCGGCTGCGGCTGGGGTGGCTTCGCCGAATTCGCGGCGCGCGAGATCGGCTGCCGCGTGACCGGGCTGACGATCAGCCGCGAGCAGCACGATTTTGCCACGGTTCGCATCGCCAAGGCTGGCCTTGCCGACAAGGTCGACATCAAGCTGCAGGATTATCGCGACGAAACCGGCACCTATGACCGCATCGCCTCGATCGAGATGTTCGAGGCGGTCGGGGAAAAATACTGGCCGGTGTTTTTCGGCAAGATGAAGGCCTGTCTGAGGCCTGGCGGCACTGCCGGCCTGCAGATCATCACCATCAACGAAGCCGCCTACGACACCTATCGCGCAAGGCCGGATTTCATCCAGCGCTATGTCTTCCCGGGCGGCATGCTGCCGACACCGTCGATCCTGAAGGCACTGGGCAAGGATCATGGCCTCGCCCACCTGCGCGAGCGCGTCTTTCCCGACGACTACGCGCGCACGTTGGCAGAATGGCGCCACCGGTTCCGGGCGTCATGGGAGAAGATCGTTCCGCTCGGCTTCGACGACCGCTTCAAGAAGCTCTGGGAGTTCTACCTGCACTATTGCGAAGCCGGCTTCCGCGCCAGCTACATCGACGTGCGCCAGGTGGTCTACAAGGCGTAAATCGACACGCTCTTCGATTTTCATGCCGCTGACCAAGCGATGTCGAGCACGATCTCGACATGGCCGCGCGGTCGCCGTCACCCTTCAAAGCAGGATGCGGTATTTCGCAAATCCTGCCTCGCCCTCACCCGCCGGTTCGATCTTCAGCGATTTCACCTGCGCAATGAAATCCTTGGCCTTGGGGCCGGTTTCGAACACGGCGCTGGCTCCAGGCAGCGGTGCGAACGACCAGTTGTCGTCCGCCGACGGGTTGATCGTGCCCTCGCTGACGATGTAGCGAACGATGACGTCGCGATTGGTGTCCGGCGCTTCATAGATGATCTTCGAGGCATTGATGTCGGGGAAATTGCCGCCGCCACCAGCCCGGTAATTGTTGGTCGCGATGACGAATTTCTGTTTGGGATCAATTGGTTTTCCATCGAAACTCAGGTCCACAATGCGATTGGCGCCAGCGTTGGTCAGCCCGCCCTTGGCATCGTATTTCGACGGCTGCGACAGGTCGATCTTGTAGGTGACGCCGTCGATGACGTCGAAATTGTAGGACGGAAAATCGGTGTTGATGAGGGCCTGGTCGGCCTTATCAGGCTCGATCCGGTTGAAGATGCCGGCCGACATTTCCAGCCATTCCTTGACCTGCGCACCGGTGATTTCCACCGCCCGCACCGTGTTGGGATAGAGATAGAGGTCGGCAACGTTCTTGATGGCGATGTCGCCTGCCGGTACGTCGGTATAGTAGTCGGCGCCGTTGCGCCCGCCGGCCTTGAAGGGAGCGGCCGCCGACAGCAGCGGCACATCCTTCCATTGCGTGTTCTTGAGAATGTCTTTGAGGTACCAGGTCTGCGCCTGGCTGACGACCTGCACCGACGGGTCGTCGGCGACCAGCGCGAAATAGGAATAGAGCGGCGCGGAGGTCTTGCCGACAGGACGGCGCACATAGGCCAGCGTCGCCTGGTGGTCCTGTTCGAGGGCCGCGATGATGCGCTTGTCGTCCGGGACAGTCGGTTTGTTCTTGTTGTCGACGCGTTCGAAGATCGGCCGCGCCTCGGAAGTGGCTGAAACGACCTTCCATTTCGACCCGTCGCGTTCCAGCATCAGGTCGATCAGCCCCATATGCGAGCCCCAGAAGCCACCCATGACGGCGGGTTTGCCCTGCAGCGTGCCTTTTTGCGTGTCGACACCATCGAGCGACTGGAAATCCTTCTTGCCGGGAAACACCAGATGCTGGTGACCGGTGAACACCGCGTCGATGCCGTCGACACCGGCGACGAAGAACGAGGCGTTTTCCATCATCTCGCCCTGCTTCACGTCGATGCCGGAATGCGAGAGCGCAATGACGATGTCGGCGCCCTCCTCCTTCATCTGCGGCACCCAGGCCTTGGCCGCCTCGACGATGTCGCGCGTCTTGACGCTGCCTTCGAGGTTCTTGAGATCCCAGACCATGATCTGCGGCGGCACGAAGCCGATGATGCCGATCCTGATCGGCTGCTCGGCGCCCGAACCGTCCTTGATCTTCTTGTCGAGGATGACATAGGGCTTGAGGTAGAGCTTGTCGTCGCGCGGGTTCGCGGCAAGCTCAGTGCCGCGGATCAAATTGGCGCAGACGAAGGGAAAATTGGCGCCGGCCAGCACCTTGTCCAGGAACGACAGGCCGTAGTTGAATTCGTGGTTGCCGAGCGTCGAGCACTCGTAGCCGAGCAGGTTCATGCCTTTCATGATCGGATGCAGGTCGCCGTCCTTCAGTCCCTTCTCATAGGCGATGTAGTCGCCCATCGGATTGCCCTGCAGCAGGTCGCCATTGTCGATCAGCATCGAATTGCTGGCTTCCTTGCGCACTGCGTCGATGAGAGACGCCGTGCGCGACAGGCCCAGCGTCTCGTTCGCTTTGTCGGCGTAGTAGTCGTAAGGCAGCACGTTCACATGGATGTCGGTGGTCTCCATGATCCGGAGATGCGCCTGGTTACCTTGAGCCCTGGCTGAGAACGGATGCAGCATGATCAGCGCCCCAGTGGCGGCCGCGCCCGCAAGGAGATCGCGGCGGGATACGGGATGAAGCAGTTGCGACATGTTTTCTCCTCGACAACCTGACAAGCCCTGCCCCGAAGCGAACTTCGCTCTGAAACCTGCTTAAGTCCATTCAACAAGTCGCGCGCATGAAGCCGCCACTCGACCAGCAACAGATGACGTGCGGATGAACGATCCGGGGTGAGGAAATCAGCCCTTGTCGTCCTCGCCTTGGGTGATCAGCCGCGCGCTACGTTGCCCCGTCGCGTAGATCCATAGCCAGCTCAGCGAAACCGCAAGCCGGTTGCGAAAGCCGATCAGGAAATAGATGTGGGCCACTCCCCACAGCCACCATGCCGCCCAGCCAGTCAGCTTGAGCCAGCCGAAATCGATCACCGCGGCGCGTTTGCCGATCGTCGCCAGATCGCCGGCATGCCTGTAGTGGAAAGGACGCGCGGTCGTGTCGCCGCCGAGCCTGGCCTTGATGGTGGCCGCAACATGTCGGCCCTCCTGCTTGGCGGAAGGCGCGACGCCGGGAACCGGCCGCCCGTCCGGCCGCAGCACATGAGCGGCGTCGCCGATGACAAATATCTCCGGGCTGCCGGGCACGCTGAGGTCAGGCTCGACCAGCACCCTGCCCGCGCGGTCCGCCTTCGCTCCCAGCCATTCAGCGGCTGGCGAAGCGGCAACGCCGGCTGCCCACAGGATCGTTCGGGCGGCCAGTTGCTTATCGCCAAACACAACACCTTCGGCGTCGCAGCGCGTGACGGCCCGGCCGAGCTCGACCGTCACGCCGAGCCGCTCGAGCGCTTTGCTGGCATAGTCGGAAAGTTTCGGTGCGAAATTGGCCAGAATGCGGTCGCCGGCCTCGATCAGCACCACGCGCGTCTGCCGCGTGTCGATGTTGCGGAATTCGCCGCGCAGCGTGTCATGGGCCAACTCGACGATGGTGCCGGCAAGCTCGACGCCGGTCGGTCCGCCGCCGACGATCGCAATGGTCAGCAACGCCTGGCGTTTGGCGGGATCGGTCTCCCGCTCGGCCTGCTCGAAGGCCAGAAGAATGCGCCTGCGAATCGTGGTGGCGTCCTCCAGCGTCTTCAGGCCAGGCGCGAAAGGCTCCCATTCGTCATGGCCGAAATAGGCGTGGCGGGCACCGGTGGCGAGCACCAGCGTGTCGTAGGCGACCGCGCTGCCGTCATCGAGCAGCACGCGCTTGCCGGCGCGGTCGACACCGGTGACATTGGCGAGCAGCGTCGTCACATCCTTGCGCTTGCGCAGGAGGTGGCGGATCGGCCAGGCAATTTCGGAGGTGGCCAGCGCCGTCGTCGCCACCTGGTAGAGCAGCGGCTGGAAAAGGTGATGGTTGCGCTTGTCGATCATGGTGATACGGACCGGCGCGCCAGCAAGTGCACGGGTGAACTCGAGGCCGCCGAAACCCGCGCCGACAACGACGACATGATGCCTGGCTTCGTTCATTTCGTTCACCCCGATAGCAAGATTGCCTGTCCTGGATGTAGCTATTTTTGTGCAATGCAACAACAGATGGACAGTACCCGAGACTCGTCGTTGCATGTCGTGAATGCACATGTTGTATCGTATCGCGAGGTATAGCGTCATCCAACACGCGATGAGGTGAGGCATGGCCAACGATCGTGACGACGATGCTCCGGCGCAATATTCTTCGCCGCCCTGTTTCATGCACGAACTCGATCCGCAATTCCGTGCGCCTTCGAGCGACTGGACCGATGTGAGACGCTGGCGCAAAGCCGAGCGCGAACGCCTGATCGCCGCGCGCCTTGCTGTTTCGGCCGACGCGCGAGCGGTGATGTCGCAACGCATCGCCGAAGGTCTCGACGCGATCATCGGCGAGATCGCCGGGCGCATGGTCAGTCTCTATTGGCCGTTTCGTGGCGAGCCGGATTTGCGGCCTTGGATGGCGTCCACAAACGAACGCGGCGGCCGCACCGCCCTGCCCATCGTCATCGAGAAGGGGCAGCCGCTGATCTTCCGCGTCTACAAAGCGGGCGACCGGCTGGAGAAAGGTGTCTGGAACATCCCGATCCCGGCCGAGGGCGATCCGGTGCTGCCGGACATCGTCATCTCGCCGATCGTCGGCATCGATCCCCAGAATTACCGCCTGGGTTATGGCGGCGGTTTCTTCGACCGTACGCTGGCAGCGATGCCGTTCAAGCCGCTGGTCATCGGCGTCGGCTACGAATTGCAGCGCATCGCGACCATCTATCCGCAGCCGCACGATATCCCGATGGATCGGGTGGTAACGGAGGTCAGCTAGCCCAGGCCCCACAGGGTGGTTAGCGGCCTGTCAGCAGCCAGGTTGTCATGGTTCGTCTCGATGGATCGCAGAGGCATTCGGGATTGACCCAAGGCACCCACCTTCGTCATCCACGGGCGAAGCAGGAGCGAAGCTCCGTCGCGGAGACCCTAGGATCCTGTGTGTTGTTCCCATGCTATGTCTGAAGTGGGAAGGAGACCGAGGGGATCCTGGTCGTCCTTTCGAGGACAGGCCGTGGCATGGCTCGGTCCCTTCCCACCGGTGAACCATCAACCTGAA